>NZ_JAKJSO010000016.1:0-203269 GCF_050337045.1 Photobacterium kagoshimensis
AGAATCAGCGAATCAGCAGAATCAGCAGAATCAGCAGAATCAGCAGAATCAGCAGAATCAGCAGAATCAGCAGAATCAGCAGAATCAGCAGAATCAGCAGAATCAGCAGAATCAGCAGAATCAGCAGAATCAGCAGAATCAGCAGAATCAGCAGAATCAGCAGAATCAGCAGAATCAGCAGAATCAGCAGAATCAGCAAGATGCTAATCAAAGCCAAAATAATCAACAACCCTCTTCGCCACAGTCAGAAAAACAAGAGGGTAAAGCTGATAAACCTCAACCTTCTCAAGTGAATAACGACAAGCAGCAAGCTTCTCGTGATCAAGAAGAAAATCAGCAAGAGGCGCAACAATCTAAAGAAAATGATCAATCAGAAAAATCTGACCAAGCCCAAGCCAAACAAAAGGCAAAAGCATCGCAAGAGAAGAAAAGTGATAAGTCGGATGGCAAAAACATGGATGAAAAAAATCCAACGGACAAAAACAACGCCTTGTCTGCCAGTAATCCTATTTTGAAAAAGCTCGAGCAAATTCCAGATGACACAGGTGGTTTGATCCGCGCTCAAATTATTCTACAGGCTCGCCAAAAAGAGGCGCCTGAAGCAACTGAAAACTCATGGTAAGTAGAATGAAAAATGTTAGCCAGTCGCAACATCAGGTTGCGCTTTTCTCAGGGGTAGCGTCACTCGCCCGCAGCTATGCACTACGGCTACTGCTTGGTCTATGTGCCTTATTGTCGGTATCGGTTCAAGCTGCACAAGTTGAAGCCACCGTATCGAAAAACATTGTGGCAGTGAATGAAGTCTTCCAGCTTGTTATTGCCATCGACAGCAACGTTAATCCAAATTCTTTGGATCTCTCAGCCCTAGAAGATAACTTTACCTACGGTCGACCAAGTGTCAGCAGCAATAATTCCTACACCAATGGTACGCTATCAAGCAGTACACAATGGCGTATTGCGATTGCAGCTAAAAACATAGGTCACATTACGATTCCTAGCTTTCGTATTGGCGCAACAGCCAGTGAGCCGATTGAACTACAAGTGCTCAAATCAGCTAATGCCGCGACTAGCAATGAGCCTAACATCAAGCTAAGCAGCACCTTGGATAAACCAAGCTTGTATGTCGGGGAAAGTGCGCAACTTACCGTTAGGATCTTAATTGCGGAACAACTGGATCAAGCCGCACTTGTCGCACCTGAAGCCGACGGCATCGACATTGTTCAGCAAGGAGAAGACAAACAGGCTGAGCGTATTTTGAATGGCCGCCGCTACATTGAAATTACGCGCAAATATCAACTAACGCCTTTTAAAAGCGGCGATATCATTCTAAAAGGGGCGCAATTCAAAACCAGCATAGTAAAAGGCAGCCGCGGTTTTGGCTCTACATTAAGCGTGCCTTTTGAAAAACAAGCCGATGATATTACCTTAACGGTAAAACCCAAGCCTAAAAACTACCAAGGCTTATGGCTACCCACCGCCGATTTACAATTAGAGCAAACATGGCAACCAAACTCAGTCGAAGCACGGGTTGGCGATCCAATAACACGCACCTTAACGCTGAGCATTAAAAACGTTGCACAAAGCAGCATGCCTAATTTAAACATCGACTACCCTCGCTCTGTACGAGTGTACAGCGAGAAACCGATATATAGCCAAGATAACGGCTACACGCGCATGGTTATTAAGCAAGTAATTATTCCGCGTGAAGTCGGTCCATTAGATTTACCATCTCTAACTGTTAATTGGTGGAATACTCAATCCAATCAACAACAAACCACACGTGTTGAAGGGCTAGCAATTAAGGTAAAAGAAGGCGATCTGAGTAACAATGTTCAACTGCCACTCCTCAAAACACCGGCATCACAAACAAACAGTGATACGGCTGAGGTTGTAAAAGTACAAACGGTAAAAGACGCGGGATTTTGGCCTTGGTTAACCGCTATCGTAACATCGCTGTGGCTACTGACTACAGGGTTCTGGTTAAAAGCTCGTCAGCGCAATCGGACGCATGTCTCCGCCCACCAGCAAGAGACCAAAACACACGGCTCAACGCCATCAAGCCAAGAGCAGGTATTGTCTAACTTACTCACTGCCGTTAAGGCTAACCAGCCAATCCAAGTACAATCTTACTATCAACAATGGCAGCATAGTGAATATCAAGTTAGTTATATCGAACAAGTGGCTACAGAAGTACATGCCATGATGAAAGCGCATTACAGTGCAAGCTCACACACTTGGGATAACAAAACGTTAATTTCATTATTAGAGAAAGCCAATAAGTGCAGAGCTAAAGCCTCAACCAATAACGCATTAGCATCGCTGATTCCGTCAAAAAATAGCCAGGATAGTAAGTAAATACCACGGAATAAACACATCAATAAATAGTGTAGGTGGCCACAATGAGTGGTCACTTACATCGTGATTTATTGAGATAACATGACCTCAAATTCATTCATTAGCTCTTCTGCTTTCTGCTGCATTTAAGCAGTTCCCCAAATCGGCTCCAGTTACATTTAGTTACAAGTAGCCTGCTTTTTAAACATTTTTATACACGTAAAAATGCTGTCACCCAGCCACATTTAACAATTCATCATGCAAATATACATATCAAACCGCGCCTTACCCCTTGTCATTGTTGCTTATGCCTTGTTCTCAATAATCAAAGGTAAAACATGGTTAATCACGTGTTAAATAGTAGTTTCTAAAAAGATGACTAGCAATCAGTCTTAGATCCTGTTAAAAAATGTTTCGGAAGCAAGATAAAACGCTTCGACAAATATAAAAATGCAGGATGTATTATGAGCCAAACACAACCCTTTCTCGCCCGAGTCGCCAATGGTAGTCTGGTTATCCAGATCATCGTAGGTATTGTTGCCGGTATTTTACTCGCAACTATCAGCCCAGAATCAGCAACTCAAGCAGGTTTCTTAGGTAGCCTTTTTGTTAGCGCCCTAAAAGCTGTCGCCCCCATTCTTGTCTTTATTTTGGTAGCATCATCGATTGCTAACCAGAAAAAAGGTGCACACACCAATATGAAGCCGATCATCGTGCTGTATTTATTGGGTACCTTTATGGCAGCGGTAACCGCTGTAGCAATGAGCTTCCTTTTTCCAACCACTTTGACGCTTGTTGCTGACAGTACTAACGCAACGCCACCAGAAGGCATTGCTGAAGTTATTAATACCTTACTCTTTAAGGTCGTTGATAACCCAATCAATGCGCTAATGACAGGTAACTTCATTGGTATTTTGGCATGGGCTATTGCCCTAGGTTTTGCGCTTCACCAAGCAAGCGATGCCACCAAACAAGTCTTCCATGACATGTCGAACGGCGTCACCTTAATTGTACGTTTCGTTATCCGTCTAGCGCCAATTGGTATTTTTGGTCTAGTTGCAAACACGTTTGCCGCAACAGGCTTCGCGGCATTAGCAGGTTACGCACAGCTTCTCGGTGTATTGCTTGGTTCAATGGCAATCATTGCGTTTGTTGTAAACCCAATCATTGTGTTTGTAAAAACCAAACAAAACCCTTACCCGCTCGTACTACGCTGTGTACGAGAAAGTGGTATTACCGCCTTCTTTACCCGTAGTTCTGCCGCGAACATTCCAGTGAACATGCAGCTATGTAAAGACTTAGACTTACACGAAGATACTTACTCAGTTTCTATCCCGCTAGGCGCAACGATCAACATGGGTGGTGCGGCAATTACGATCACAGTACTGACGCTGGCTGCTGTTCATACGCTTGGCGTACAAGTCGATGTTGCAACTGCACTGCTGCTTAGCCTTGTTGCTGCGATATCGGCTTGTGGTGCATCGGGCGTAGCGGGTGGTTCATTACTGCTTATCCCGCTTGCATGTAGCCTATTTGGTATCCCTAATGAGATTGCGATGCAGGTTGTTGCCGTTGGTTTCATCATTGGTGTAATCCAAGACTCAGCAGAAACTGCGTTAAACAGCTCGACAGACGTTATTTTCACTGCCGCAGCATGCCGTGCAGCCGAAGCAAAAGAAGCCTCAGCACAGACGGTATAACTTATCGTCATACGCTCTACGAAGCAGAAACAAAAACGGCAACCTCATGAGGTTGCCGTTTTTTTATATCAGTTCATCGCAAGGCGAATGACGACAGATGCTTACTTAGTAAGGTCTTTCAATTGTGAAGATAACTCGTCTGCTTTATCAGAAAGTTCATCGGCTTTGTCTGCCGCTTGATCTTTAGCATCTTCATACATGTCTTGCACTTCTTCCATCGGACGTGAATTTGTCACATCTTCGATTTGATCTTTGTATGTCACACCTAGGTAAACACCTAACCCAATAAGGGCAATGACAATATATTTAAGCATAGCGTTATCTCTTTCGTTATCTATCTCAGTTAATTATACATTCCAATTCAAGTAACAAAAGTAAATTACAGCATGTTTGCGGACGGGAAGTGACGTCTAAAAGGTAAAATAAAAGGGCCAACTAGATAGTTAGCCCTTTTCATTAGTAGATACTCTGCTAGCTACTCCTTATTAGGAAGCTAAGGTGAGCCTGTGACAGTTTTGGGGGAAACTCAGGTGTAATTATTATAGGTGTCGCTAACCCTTTTTTTGTAAAAACGGTGCAAGGTTTTCAAATAACAGGTCAATTTCTTGTTTGGTGTTGTAAGGCATCATACCGATACGGAGCAAACCATCTTGATGCCCCCCTTCTGGTGCAACCTGTGTTTCAGCGGCATCTGTGGCAATACGAATTTAAATCGTTAAACGACGATGAGAGATCGTTAACGGCTTTACCACTCAACTGAGTCAATTGAAGTGTACGTTCCAATGTTACGTTCATTAGTAGTTCCTAAACGTTCAAGCAAAGTTTATCCTTGCGATGCTTTCCACATGCCAACCACAACAGCGTTAACATATGTGCTACATTTAGGATTCATTATTTTACGGGTCTTGCCAAGTGATGTTGGTCGGTTATTTCACCTTTTCCTCTATATTTAAAACTAATGACTAACACTTCAAATTAGAGTAGTTGGATCATCCAGATTGAGCATTCCATGTCATTAAAACACAGCATTGTTAACTACGTGCTTCATTAAGTATTTGATTATTAATATTATAACCACCTAATCTCTTTTAAAACGCTGGCAAATATTCATAAACCGACAGTGAAACGCCGCTTATTCCAGATCAACAACCCGAAAGGATTTAGCGGATTAAACAAGAAGAAATGGTGAAAGCGTCTTATTCTTTAAAGAGCCCAATACATGGGAGATGTCATTATGATGCGACTTCATCAAGCAGTAGCATGGATCAACACGCATGATCTACCGCCTTTTACCCACACAAACAGTACCATTTAATCCACTATGCCAACGGATATCGCCCTCGTCATTTTTGAGCTTTGCACCATAGTGATCAGCTCTGCGATACTTGGCACCGTTTTTTTATATGCACGTCAGCCAATTATCTTGGCTTATATCGCAGCAGGAATGATCATTGGCCCATACGGGGTTGGCTGGGTTAAAAATTCTGAAAATATCAGCCAAATCGGTCATTTAGGGGTGATACTGTTACTCTTTTTATTAGGGCTGAACCTTCAACCTCGGAAACTGGTTTCGTTGTTTAAAGAGAGTGCTTTAGTCACTTTAGGCACGTGCGGCTTCTTTTTCATTTGCACGCTGATTTTCGCCCTCACCATTCAACTCGCGCTAATGGATGCCTTGATCGCAGCAGCAGCATTGATGTTTTCTAGCACTGTGATTGGCTTAAAACTGATCCCTACCACTACCCTTCACCACCAGCGCATGGGGGAAGTCATGACCAGTGTATTACTGGTACAAGATATACTGGCAATAACCGTGATTTTATTGCTCAGCATGGACAGCGAACAAACCCTATTAGCGGCTTTTGTATTGCTTATCGCAAAGGCTATTTTATTGTGTTTACTGGCATTTATGGGGGTGAAATACGTCATTTTAGCGCTATTTCGCAAATTTGATGTGATTCAAGAATACAGCTTCATCACCACCCTCGCCTGGTGTTTATTGTGGGCTGAAATTGGTCATCAAATCGGTCTATCTTATGAAAGTGGTGCCTTTATCGCCGGACTGTCGATTGCTGTTAGCAAAGTATCGCAAGCTATCGCTCAGCATTTAAAACCCCTGCGAGAATTTTTCTTAATCCTGTTTTTCTTTGCGATTGGTGCCAAAATGCAGCTGTTTACTGGCCATATTTACACCCTTTATGGTCTCGGGTTTGGGGCTTTACTCATCGTGTTAAAACAATGGGGATTTAAACAAGCTCTCGGTATCGCAAACGAAAAACCAACCATGCGAAAAGAGCTCAGTGCTCGCCTTAGCCAAGCGAGTGAGTTCTCACTGTTATTGGCTTATTCGGCCATTAATAATGGCTTACTCAGCGCAAATGGGATGATGTTCATTCAAAGTACCACCCTATGCACCTTTGTCATTTCAACCTATTGGGTTGTTAAGCACTACCCAACACCTATCTCGCTCGCGAATAAACTTCGCCAAGATTAATCGATGCTTCATTAAGGATTCTTAATCTTCGTTTTAGCTACAGTTAATCTAAATTTTTACCTCTTTCGCAAATGCTACAAGCAACATAACTCAACACAGGTAAACAGTTGGTGCATCACACTTGCAGCGACAAGCCAGTGCTATGGTTTGGCTGATATTTCATTACAGCTACTTAGCCAATCTGGGTAAATTACCTCGATAAGTTAGTATGACTGTATTCATCAAGGATGAACCACATGCAAGGTCAATTACCTTTACTGACATCAATTCGCGGTTTTGCAGCATTTTTTGTTGCCTTGTTCCATGCCCGCTTAGTCCTTTTTCCACAATGGAAAGAAGACATAGCCAACATCAGCCTGTTTCTAGAAAATGGCTATCTCTGGGTGGATATTTTCTTCATCCTCAGTGGTTTTGTTATGATGTATGCCTACCGTGACAGCTTTCAACAAGGCTGTACAATGGCGAAATGGCGGCATTTTATGTGGCTTAGGTTTAGTCGTATCTACCCACTATTTTTCACGACACTGCTATTGCTACTTGTCTGGGAAAGCGTTAAATACCTCTACGGCATTGGCTTTTATGGGGGAGAGCTACTTAACAGCTGGGGACTGGCTGGTATTCCCGCTTTTCAAGGCCCTTTCAACACCAGTGATACTCTGTTTGCTAACCTATTCTTACTGCAATCTCTCACCAGCCAAGCACTTAGTTGGAACTTCCCTGGTTGGTCGTTAAGTGTGGAATGGCTTTGCTATATGATGTTTCCGATTATTTTGGCGCTACTGTCTTTTAACGCGAAGCGCAGTAGCTGGCTACCTATTTTGGTCTTCTTCCTGCTCTATGGGCTTATTTCAACCACAGGCACAATCGATTTAACATCAGGGATCCCCGCTTTTTTACGGGGGCTATGTGGATTTTCACTTGGGGCGTGGATGTGCCTTATCCGCTTACCGCATAATATTAAGCGTTTTTTCAGCCATGACTTCACACTGTTTACTCTGGTTATTAGTTTGGGGCTGCTCTTGCACCATAAACTCGAAATAATACAAATCTTGGGGGTTTACCTGCTCTTCTCGCTGTTGGTTTTCTGCGGGGCAAACCACACACAAAGCGGCTCACTGTTTATGCGTTTATTCGATAATAAATTAACCCGATACCTCGGTGATATTTCTTACTCGGTTTACCTTTGGCACTCAGTGTTACTGCTCGTTGGTGTTGAAATAACAAACCAACTCGCCCCCAACTTCACTCTATGGTGGTATCAACAAAGCAGTATAGGAGCATTAGTTTTGGCCTTAGTGCTTTACACTGCCGTGTTACTCACCATCTCAACCGCCAGCTACCAATTACTCGAAAAACCAGCCCTTCGCCAATTGCGTTCATGGCAAATAGCAAAGTTCGCCACACACTTTAAAAAAGCCTCAAAGGTGGATAGCAATGATCTCACAACCAAGTAGCGCATAAGATCATATCGCGTCATTGCTGATAGTAATAACGGCAAGCATCAGGCAAAAAAAAGCTGTAACCCCAGCCTTAAAAGGGTTACAGCCGAACTACAGCAAAGTGATTTCTGTAGAAAAAGTGGCGACCAAGCATCGCCATTGGTTTACTCTTTGTGCTAAATGTAATGAATAACCCTTAACTGTTTATCTGTATTTTATTGTTTTTCAACTGGTTACAACCATTGATTTGTCAGGGTTACAGTTAGTTATTACATTGCCCACACATAGTATATTTGCGCTTTCATTCGAATAATAATGCCTCGAATAACATCCAAGAAGCCCATGAAAGGGATCGGTTTCTCTGCGCTTATCCAAGCCAGACCAACAGAGCCGACGGGCATGTCATACCCTTGTGGTTCATCCAACTTCAGACGTACAAAGTGGTGCTTATTCGCGACATTTGCACCTGTTATCTGGCGGACATTATCGTCACGAGCCAAAAGGCTGCCCTGTGATTCACCTGTTGCTTCAATAATTCCTTCTACTTCGGCGTTAAAGATTTTTCCGGGATAAACCGCAGAAGCAAACTCTGCGCGCTGTCCCACTTTTACGTTACGAATAGCCTGATGGTTCACACGCATCAGCACGTATTTTTCGTTGGTATACATTTGAATACGTGGCATTAAGCCAACATACTGCCCTTCACGCATAATAAAGTTGGTTAAGTAACCATCGGTCGGCGCATACACTTTGGTTTGTTCAAGGTTCCATTGTGCTTGCGCCACGTTCTCTTGCTGCGATGTCACATCTACTTCACGGCTATTCACTGTTAGCTTCGATTTATCAATGGCTAAGCGTGCTTTATTCACCGCTAACTTAGCTTTTTCTAACTGACTTTCAACGGTAATTTTCTGCGCTTTCGCCACCTGTACCGCGGTGTTCTGCTCATCCATCATGCTTTCAGTGATCGTGTGTTTTACCACTCGGTTTTGCTCACGATAGCGATCAAGCGTTGTCTGCTTCCATTTCAGATCTTGTTGCGCTGCAACTAACTTGTTTTGTGATATTTCTATGTCTTTTTTGGCAGCTTCGAAGTTCGCCTGATTAATTGCGATGTCTTCTTTTGCCATATCCAATGCCACATGCGCTGAATCTAACTTTGCTTGTGCCACGTTCAGTGCAATCGTAAAAGGTTCGTCATCAATTTCATAAATCAGCTGCCCTTTTTCCACCTGTTGGTTTGGACGAACATGAATAGCCGTAACTTTACCTTTAATTTGCGTGGTGGATGGACGCAACTGCACATGAGGAGATTGCACTAACGACCCGCCCGATAAATCCATTGGCGCAAACGTAATTAAACCAACCCAAACAAACAGCAACCAGCCAGACCCCCCTAAGTAGGCAAAACTCTTGGTGAATTTATTCCACGGCATGCCCACCATACGCAGCAGGTAAATGAACAGCGCCCATACAGCTAAACCTTCAAGCATGCTCAGTCTCCTGCTTTGGCGTCGACATTACAGCTTCAGTTTTTTCCACCGATGCTACAGGCTGTTGTGATGGCGTGTCTCCTTTCCAAATATCTCGAATTCGTCGAAGCGCTTGCTCACCATCAACAAAAGCGATAACAACGGCAATCACCCACACCCAATGCCACACAAAACCAATCCAGGTTAAGGCGGTAATTAATCCAAGTTGATGATGTTCTTTACTGTGCGCTTTCTGAATAGGTAATTCATGAAGTCGCCAAAATCCAAATCCCGCCGCAGCGATTGTGCCAATCAACACAACGCTCGCAATGACATGTAGTGCGGTATCTACCCCACTATCAACAAAAGGCATACTAAAAAGGCTCATTAACATTCTCCGATTTATCGGTTTATTTTTTTGTTGCAGAGAGTGTCATCTAAAATGTGAGGTTTGCATTAATTTAGGGTAGATCGAATTAAATACCATTAATTTTTGATACAATTAACCCACCGCTTTTGCTTGAGAGTACCGTTAGCATGTTTGATTTAAGCTTTATTCGTATCACTTACTTACAGATTGTCTTAAATGCAGTAAAAAAACATTACGGTATTACGACTCAGCAAATTGGTATTCCAGAGAGCCTCATGAGCGAACCTATGGCCTTGGTACCGTTCAATGACTTTATGGCATGGCTAGAGAAAATTGCGCAGCTTACAGGTGACCCTGCATTTATACTGACCATTGCGCCAGATCTCTGCTTTAGTCAAATGGGAAGTTTAGGGGAATGGTATTTATCCAGCCCTGACTTGGCACTCGCTGTCAGACGGATCAACTACGGCGTATCGTGCCTTCACTCAGGAGCGACGTACCACGGTGAGCAATCGGGTAAAATCATGAAATGGAGTTATGATTCACCTTATGCTCGCCAACAAGCACGATGCTTAGACAGCTTACGAGTAGCGACCATGATGATCAAAGCGCTACGCCACTATATGGGTAACAGCTACGCACCTCTTAAAGTGCAAATTAGCAGTGCCCTTACTGGAAATAATCCACTTCACCGCCAACAAGCAGAAAAGTGGTTTGGCTGTGCGATTGAATGGAATGCACCTATGACCAAGGTATGGATTGATCTCTCAATCCTACGCCATGGTAGCGAACGGGCTTTTTCGATCAGTCGACCTATGGTGGTTTCCAACCTACAACTGGATGATATGCTCAACATACCGCAACCCAACGATAGCGCTAAAGTCATGTTCGAGTTAGTCAACTACTCACGGCGCTACGGCGTACCGAATATAGAGTTTGTGGCTGAAAAGCTCGGGTTTTCCAAACAGCAACTACAACGACGCCTCCACCATTTTGGTTGGACGTTTAGTAATATCACCCAATATGTGATTTGTAATCTTGCGATTCAGTACATGCAAGCAGACAAGCCAATAGAAGAAATAAGCCAACTGTTAGGCTATACCCACCCACAGAGCTTTACTAAAGCATTTCAGCGTCAGCGCGGTTTGACACCTAAGCAGTATCAACAACGATTGCTAGAACGCAGCCGTGAAACCATATCCCTGAATTTATAGCTGAAAACAAAAAACGGTCGCGACACCTTTTCAATCTGTACATCACGAAAGAATGTACCAGTTGATCACTAGGTGTCGCGACCGTTTTTAGTCATGAGTTAGCTTGGTGCTAGCTCGCTTGTTGCTTGCAGGCCATAGTGAAATGGTGATCGGGCGTAATGTGATACCACATTTCAAAATTGGCTTTGTTACTGCTTACAAACGTTGGCTTAAAGAAAATACGATACCCCGTCAGATCACGACGTTGTTCGGCATTGAAAGGATCAATATTGAGCGGATCAGCAATGATCTCTCGGCTCAATTTTACAGGCTTTAACACATAGTCATCGCCCTTTTTTGTAAAGCGGTAATCTACGAATAAATTATATTCTAGCTGCGTTTTACGTTGCTTTTTATATTGGATCCACTCTTGCGATTTCACCATCCCCTGCTCAGAAAAATCATAAATAACCCAGCTTTTTTCATTTTCTGTGTTTGCTTCTGATGATTGGCATTGCCATTTACCGTCTAACCTTGGCAAGGTCGCCGCACTAACAGAAGCAATACTTCCGACCAACAGCAAGGCTGTGCCCCATATTTTCATCGACATAGGCAATCCTTTTTATAAGGGCTTTTTCTTTACCTTAGCCTATTTAATGTAAATAACTCAAATAGATAATGCCTGTGTGCTGCAAATCACTTAAAAATAACAATCAATTTGAATAAATATTTCGCCAAACACAAAGCATAAAAAAGGCACTATGCAGTGCCTCTCTTATTTATTTTATAAGCATTATTTTGCCGCTTATTCCGATTTGATCAAATCACCGCTGGCGACTTTTTCTAATATGGTCGATATAGGCACAATAGGCCCCATCATATTTACGCGGATCGGCGCATTGCCACCACCAAAGTGCAGATCTGAAGTCTCACCCGTGGAATAGTTATAGCGATAATTGAACTTATCTGTCGCAAGGTGCAACAAATCCACCTCTTTACGATGGCACGAAATATACGCACGCCAATACATCGCCTCTAATACTTCATGTGGTGTTTGAGCACGAATAATAAATCGCCAACCACTGTCTTCTCCGTAAAAGTCTAACGGAAATATTTTCTTTATTTTTCTTCTACTTAGCAATGTTTAGCCTAAACCCAACTGTACGTCATCACTGAAAAACAAACCAATAATAATCACGACAAGCAATGATCATTAAGCATGCATTCAAAATTTAAATGGCGATAATTCATCGATCTTTATATAGCAAAGATTATGCAATAATTTGGAAATAATGGAAGGTAATCAGCAAGAATTTCGATTGTTTTGACAAGAATCGTACGAAGAAAAGAGGATTTCTGTAGATTTAATCTTTGTAAAGGTATCACAAAAAAAACACAATTATCAGGCTTGTTAATAATTTTTATCGCCCTATAATGCTGAAAACCGGAGCGTCTGCCAACGCTCCGGTTTTTTTGTGCCTGCTCGTCAGATATCTATCTGTTGTCTGCCAACGACAGAAAGATTGAGAGCAAAATTCGATTTACATTGAAGGAAATTACCATGCGTATCGAACAAGACTTGAAGTTAGGTTTTAAAGATGTACTGTTTCGTCCAAAACGCTCAACCCTAAAAAGCCGTTCTCAAGTTGAATTAACCCGCGAGTTTACATTCAAGCATAGCGGTCGTCAATGGTCAGGCGTGCCAATTATTGCTGCTAACATGGATTCAGTGGGTAGCTTCGAAATGGCGGCCTCTCTTGCTAGCCACAATGTAATGACAGCTATTCACAAGCACTACACCGTTGAAGACTGGGCTGGCTTTGTGAAAAACAACGACGCATCTGTCCTTAACAACGCAATGGTGTCTACAGGTACATCGGATAACGACTTCCAAAAAACCAAAGACATCATGGCCCTTTCAGACGACCTTATCTTCATCTGTATTGATATCGCGAACGGTTACTCAGAGCATTTAGTTGAGTACGTACAACGCGTACGTGCTGAATTCCCAGACAAGGTCATCAGTGCAGGTAACGTGGTTACTGGCGACATGGTTGAAGAACTTATCCTAGCGGGTGCCGACATTGTTAAAGTAGGTATCGGCCCAGGTTCTGTATGTACAACACGCGTTAAAACAGGTGTGGGTTACCCTCAGCTTTCTGCAATCATTGAATGTGCAGATGCTGCGCACGGCCTTGGTGGTCGCATCATTGGTGATGGCGGCTGTTCATGTGCGGGTGATGTATCTAAAGCATTCGGCGGCGGTGCAGACTTCGTCATGCTTGGCGGTATGCTAGCAGGTCACGAAGAAAGTAACGGTGAAATCATCGAGCAAGATGGCAAAACCTTCATGAAATTCTACGGCATGTCTTCACAAAGCGCGATGGACAAGCACTCAGGCGGCGTTGCAAAATACCGCGCAGCTGAAGGTAAAACCGTACTATTGCCTTACCGTGGCCCAGTTGAAACAACTATCCAAGACATCATGGGTGGCGTACGTTCTACTTGTACTTACGTAGGTGCAGCGCAGCTTAAAGAGCTAACAAAAAGAACGACTTTCATCCGCGTTCAAGAGCAAGAAAACAACGTGTTTGGTAAAGAGTAAGCACTCACAACACATCTGATTTTTTTTGTAAAAACAACCCTATATTGGTTGCTAAAACGTAAAATGAATACCTACTAGGCCGCTTTTTAGCGGCCTTTTTTGTGCGACTAATCATAAATTTAGTTTAATCACCAAATAGTAAATGGCTTGCTGGCGGTAACGTTACTCACCGCGACTAATTTGGTAAGCTATGGTTAACTAAGCAATACATGTAGGAGTCGAGATGAACTACTTTGCAGAGGACCCCTTCTAGGTAATGTAAACCTGGAGGGTAAATGAAAAAGTTAAAACAACAATATCGAAGTCGTATTAAACGCTATCATCGATGTAGTTACAGTTGGGATGTCTACCCAAGCGTACGCAGTAGTATTCACAAACACTTTTCAACGAAACAAGAAAAAAGTTATTTCTTTCTTCATGAAATCGAGTGTAAAGAATATCCAGTCAAACTAAGGGCTTCTAGGGGTAGAGCACTAGCTAACCCATGGGATGATTATCCATCTTATGTATATGACCTCGCAAAGTGTTGGAAGCATAACTCCAAACGGCGTTGCCAGTACTATAAATAAATTGAATCATCATCAAGCTCCGCTATTGCGGGGCTTTTTATTTGTAATACCTTCCATCTACTTAGTCTCTTTGACCTTGATAGCCATTATTTTCACTCAATAGTTTCAAAGTAGAACTTGTACTCTCGAACACCGTCTATATGAACGCCCTTTTCTCTCAACTCAAGGTACTGTTGGATCTTAACTGTTCTGAAATCCATCGCCTTCAGCGCAAGGATTATTCGTAGTTCATCCATTGGCCGTGACTTGGCAGCAGTACTACAAGTGCTACAAACAACATGCGTCTTTTCCTTAAAACCCGTCTTATTAAGCCAGTTAAGCTCTTTGGGTTCTTTTCGGTTACCACAAAAATAGCAGCAGTGATCTTGCTTTAAGGCAGCCTGCTCCCTTAACGCTTTAGGGCTTGGTGATTTAATGGACGAAGTAGTGTTGGCTTTCTTACTACCACTGAACATAGAGAACTGAACGACATTAGACATTTGGATTGCTCTTACTCATCAAGGGGGATCTAATCCCTATTCCATGGATAAATCTTTTCTGAAGTGTGCTTTTGAAAGAACTCATAATTATGCTGCATGAAGTCATCTTTTTTAAGCGCTTTAGGGTTCCACTGCTTGAGATCTAACTCAAAGTCGAAATCAGGCGTGGTGAGCTGTAGCTGACTAAACTTACGTTTCGCTATTCTATAAACCACCGTATTCGGTTCATGGCAATCAAACACGATCTGTTGGTTTGGTTCATTGTTCACGCTCAGCATCCCTTGATAAGGTGATAAAGCGCTACATGGTGTTTCTTTGATGAATGTAAAAAGAAAATCACCGTCGTAAGTGGTATTTAGGTAGATAGCTAATTGACGTTCAACATCCACTTGGCGAAACACTAACTGCTTTGTATGTGGGGTTCGGGCGCTTTGCATTGCTGTAGGATCAGGGCTAATCAGTTGGCTGTTTATCCATAACCAACCCATATCGTTTCTCATATAGGTTAATGCTCGATATGTTTGGTAACCGAAATAACTAAATATCAAGAGCCCTATCACGCTAAGCGCCAGCAAAAATTTCAACAACTTTGCCATTTACTCAGCCTCGGCCCGAACACAGTCTTCATTTAAACCCACCAAGTTCCCCATATCTTTACCTCGCGCTATGCTTTGCCTTTTCATCTGAAAAGTTAACTCTCATTTTAAAATGATACTTTATAACACAGTTTGAGTCTTTAGCACTTGGTGTCAACTGTTTACCTCTTGCTCCTTAGCATCAAGTTTGAAGTCTAATACAGCAGCGCCAATACAACACCAACCACAAAGATCACCAAGTATAAGCCCATGCGATTGTGGCTTTTATGAGCCGTGGTTGGTCTGCTCTCTGGTTCAACTAACAATTGCTGCGCATTCAAGGTATGAAGGGTATAGCTTAATGGATTCATGATTTTTTCCTGTACTCACATTTTGTTGTGGTTATTATTAGTCAAAAAACAGGAAGTAATAATGATATGGTAGGAAACCAGAGTTCACCTTTTATTAATCAAGTTCATTTGCAGCGACTCAAACAACTGTGCGAGCACTACGAACTACATCAAGCCACCAAAACAGACATCCCTACCCTGTCTGAGCAACTAAACTGTTCTGATCGAAACATTGCTAAGCTGGTTAAAACACTGGCGAACATTGGATGGCTATCTTGGCAACCCGGTCGAGGCCGTGGCAATAAATCGGAAATCACGCTCCACACTAGCTTTGAATCAGCCCTAATGCTGTTACTTGAACAACATTGCCACAAAGGGCAACTGAGTGAAGCCTCTCGCTATGCGGAGTCTTTCGGGTTCAGTGAAATTTTTAGGAAGCGCTTGCCTCACTGGTTGTCTGTCGCGCA
Organism: Photobacterium kagoshimensis; assembly: GCF_050337045.1. NCBI lineage: Bacteria > Pseudomonadati > Pseudomonadota > Gammaproteobacteria > Vibrionales > Vibrionaceae > Photobacterium > Photobacterium kagoshimensis. The sequence goes on from NZ_JAKJSO010000016.1 coordinate 16,048, forward strand.
GGAAAACCTAAAAGCAAAGAATAGCCTGATCACGCTGGTACCATACACAGTGCCAAATATGCATCCACTTTGGTCCTATCGTGCAGCATCTCGGCTTTATATTGATGCAATGTACGACACGTTACTAAAATATGATCGCGAAACGAAAAGTATCCGCCCTCATATCGCGCATTATTATGAATTTAGAGATAATGAACTCTGGCTCCGTCTTCGTTCTGATGTGCTTTTCCATAACGGCGAAAAACTAACAGCCGAACACGTTGCTACTTGCCTAACAGATAGAATGACTAAACCTCATACCTATCAGAACCTTTATCGACATATCCTCAATGTTCGAACTGAGGGAGCGTGGGTAATATTAACCATGACCCACAAACAGCCGCTAATACTTCATATCCTTGCCGATAATAACGCATCGATTTATCGAGAAACGAGCGAGCGTACTATCCCTTATGGTACTGGGCCTTTCATGCTCGAGTCGCACAACAAACATCAATGGGTATTGGCCAAATTCCCAGACTATTTCTCGTATGGCGGCTTTATCGATAAAGCTGAATTTTGGACTAGTGATACTTCAGAAACCAAAATCCAAGGCCATATTGTCCATCATGGTTATTCATCTAATGGCTTCACTGCTTGCGACCAAGTTGCGCTCCAAACAGGCTGTGACATCATCGCCTTTCCAAACAGTGAACAATCACTTTCGATGGACGAAAAAGCATGGATTTTCCACCATGCAAGAGAGTTCTGCCACCAAGTAACCAATAAGATCTTACCTGTCGCTAACTCTGTTGTTGGTTACCACCAGCATCAAGGTGTCTACCTTTATCACCATAAAATGAAGCAACCAACACAAGTGATCCGAGTATTGGCTGCTCACTCCAATAAATATCGCATTCAATTACTCAAGTACCTCGAAAGCAAAGGGGCTAAATTTGAAATATGCTCAGATGATGAAACTGAGCATACTAAGTTTGACATGACAGTCGGCGGATATGTTTTTTCAGACGATGATATGTTTGGTTACTTTAAATGGCTTATCTGTAGTTCGGTATTTAAATACTGCCTATCGCCACAGCAGCAAGAGGCCTTTATCAATATTGTCGATAAGCTCTTACTCTCCAGTGATAGTGAAATGAATTATTTAAATCAACTTCACCGTTGTGAAGACTGGCTTATTCAACATGGTATCTTCTTCCCTTTATGGCGAGACTCTCTCAGTTATAACTTTGATAAATCACTGCAAGGTGCAGAAACAGACAGCGCAGGCACAGTGTCGCTAAGAAAGTTGTGGTTTGAGGATTAACGCAGTTAGCCGCTTAACAAAAGAAAAGAGGTATATTTTCATATACCTCTTTGATCTTATTTCTCTCCCGTCAGTTCTGCTGACAGATCTAATAGTATTTACCAGTGCTCAAAGTAAATATGGCTCGCTTGCCAATCGACTTTTTGCGGATCGTCGGTGAGCAGTGCTTTTGCCACAGTGAAAGCAAATTCGAAGCTAACCCCTAAGCCTTTACCACTGATAAATTTGCCGTCGATCACCACTTTTTGATCGACAAAATTGCCATCAGCAAACTTCTTCTCAAGGCCACCACCTGTGGTGTAATTACGCCCTTGTAACAAGTTATTCGCCGCTAACACTTTAGCGCCTGATGAGCATAAGGCGCAGATGTATTTGTCGGCCTCAATATGCTGCAGCAAAAACTCAACCACCATAGGGTTAGCCGATAAGTTATCCGTTCCTTTCGGGCCGCCAGGCATCATCACGGCATCGTAAGTTTGATGGCATTTATTGGCTAATGTGTCATCGGCACTGATCCGCGTTTCAAAATAACTTTGCAGCGTGGTGGTTTCCATGCACGACAGCACATCCACCTTAATATCTAAACGACGCATAATGTCGATAAAAACAACCGCTTCACCTTCTTCAAAGCCGTCTGCCAACAGTACCGCTACTTGTTTTTCCATCTTGTTCGCTCCTATTCGCTTTGGCTGTGATTTTGGCTTTGGCTGTGACTTAAGTTTTGACCGAGCAGCGCGCACGTTTCACGTACATTATTTGCAATCGTCGGCCAATCATTGGCGCGAATGGCGGCGGTTGGCGCTATCCAAGTACCACCACACGTAAAGACTTGGGGAATAGCCAAGTACTCCATTAAATTGGCAGGCTTAACACCGCCTGTCGGCATTAACTGGATATTACCGTACGGGCCAGTTAGCGATTTCAGCATGCTGATCCCACCCGATGCTTCGGCAGGAAAAAACTTCATGGCTTGAATGCCCATCTCCAAGGCCTGTTCCACTTGGCTCGGATTATTAACGCCAGGAATAATTTTGATGCCCTTTTCTAGACAATGCTTAACGGTATTGGGATTAAAGCCAGGACTCACCACAAAATCAGCACCTGCTGCCATTGCCGCATCAGCCTGTTCACCCGTTAATATGGTGCCAGCGCACAAGGTGATCTCAGGGTAAGCAGCACGAATTTGCGCGATAGCATCAGCGGCGGCTTCGGTACGAAACGTAATTTCAGCCGCAGGTAAGCCATTTTCCACCAGCACTTTCGCCAAAGGGACTGCATCTTTCGCATCTTCGATTTGAATAACCGGCATCACACGCAGCGCACGTAACGCATCTATCCATGTATTAGTTTTCATTTACTTCACTCATCGCTGTCGTTATATGATTAATTTGGTTAGAGGGCACAATCGCGCCTTTGCATTGAATCACTTGGGCGGCTAATGCATTGCCCCAATAACACGATTCCGCCATAGACATGCCATGACACCACGCCGCTAAATAAGCGCCATTAAAGGAATCACCTGCCGCTGTGGTATCAACAACTAGGTCAACTTTCTGACCCGCCACAACGCCTCGTTCTTGGTGACAAGACCACATCGCACCGTCAGCACCCAGCTTCACCACCACTTGGTTAATCCCCAAGCGGTGGAGGCGATCGGCAATCTGCTCTGGTGGCGTATTGTCTTGATCAAGCAGTAAGTCTTCATCATCTGCTGTCACCAGCGCGATATCGCTGAGTTGATAAAGACGGTCTAGCCACTTACGCGCATCACTGGCATTCGGCCATAAACGCGGACGATAATTCGAGTCCACGGCAATTTTCACGTTATGTTGTTTTAACGAAGCCAAAGCGTGCAGCAGCGCCGTTTTACCTTCATCAGGTAAAATCGCCAATGAGATCCCAGACAAATAAACCAAATCAACCGATTTAAGTTGTTCAATTACATTATTAAATTGCGCGTGTTCACAAAGGTACTTAGCGGCAGAATCGTTACGCCAGTAATGAAAACTACGCTCACCAAAATCATCAATTTGAATGGCATAAAGCCCCGGCAGCTTGCCTTCCATCGTCAGTACCAGAGAAGTATCAATGCCTTCTTGCTGCCACATAGCTCGCATGTTTTGGCTGTAGCAATCACAACCTAAGCCTGTGACGTAATAAGGTGTTAGCCCAGAGCAAAGGCGGGAAAGATAAACGGCAGTATTGAGCGTATCGCCACCATAGCTTTGCATTTGACTCTCAAAAGGCTTACCACTGAGTTCAATCATGCATTCGCCAATAATGGCAACTTTCTTTTGGGAAGTGGGTTGTCGCATCTTCATCATTTATTGACCTAACGAATCAGATTAAAAAAAGGGCTATGGTATTAGCGATGGGGGGAACACCAATATTCATAGCCAGGAGCATTAAGATAGTGTTTTGTAAATTGTCAGAGTTACGCAGGTATTAGAGTTTTCCTTCGCTACCACATACGCGAATTTTATCGATGACCACTTGTTTCATTGCCGCCTTACCCGGAACAATGTAGTGACGAGGATCGTTAGCTGATGGATTATCAAGGAAGTACTGTTTAACGGCATCAGAGAAGGCAATTTTCAATTCAGTCGCCACATTAACCTTGGTGATACCCAATTCAATGCAACGGCGAACATCTTGATCTGGCACGCCAGATGCGCCATGTAACACCAAAGGCACATCCGTTTTACTGCGAATAATGCCAAGACGATCAAAGTCTAAACACGGCTCTTCTTTATACATGCCATGCGCGGTGCCAATGGCAATCGCTAGCGAGTCAATGCCCGTTTTTTCGATAAACTCAATGGCGTTATCAGGATCAGTAAACAGGGCATCTTTGCTATCAACAATCAGATCGTCTTCCTGACCACCTAAACGACCTAACTCAGCTTCAACCGAGCAGTCCCAACGGTGACAGAACGCCACCACTTTTTTAACCAATTCAATATTTTCTTCAAAAGGTAAGTGTGAACCATCAATCATGGCTGACTTAATACCCGCTTCGATTTTTTGGCGAATATCGGTATACGACTCATGATGATCGAGGTGTAAAGCAATGGGCATTTCATAACGCTTGGCCGCTTCTTTACAAATTCCAACTAAATAGTCAGTACCCGCATAAGAAAACGTGCCCGGTGTACCCGCTAAGATAACCGGTGAACGCATCTCTGCTGCGGTTTCCACAACAACCTGTACCGTCTCTAGATTGTGAATATTGAATGCAGGGACGGCATAGCCACCAAGCTGCGCTTTGTGAAGCATTTCACGCGATGAAACCAAAAACATATAAAACCCCTAAAGACCTTCGTTAACTTTCGCTTTAATCTTATTCGAAAAAGAAAGAAAGTAAATAGATCAAGATCACACTACACTTTCAAAGTGAAAACTTACGAAACTAAAAGAAATGTGACATTTTCGATGTGTAACAGGTAATGCCTTTACGTAAAAGGTTGTTTTTAGGCCTTAACGCCCTGCCACTCACCACTTCCAACGCCTTATCAGCTAGGTTTTGTCGTAATAAACGGCGTGATAATGGCGTCTGCTCTTGGGTGTAGTCACTCAAAAACAAAACCGTCACCTCTTTCGTTTTGAAAGTCCCGATAACATGTGCGTCTATGGCTGGGATTTGAAAGTCAAAATCGCCTTTTTCTATCTCTAATGGCAGCTCTTGTGCTTGCCACAAGCCAGTACGCCCGCCTACATAAAGCGCTATGTTCAACGCGCGTAGCGACCAAAAACTACTGGCAGGGCCGCTATAATTGTCAACTAAGCGGCTATCATCGTCGAAAACCCCTTGGGTTGGTGCGCCTGATTTAAGCGCGCCATTCGAAATGAAGTATTGAAGATTAGTGCGAAAAGCACGTTTCGCTTCACCTATCTCTATCGCACTCGATTGTTGATCGACAGCGGCCAACAAAGGCACTGCAGCAGACAAGCGATAGCAGGCACTACGGCCAAACAAAGGCAAACCTTGAGGGGTAAAGAAGTACCGATAACCCGCCACAAAATCACTCATGGCTTGGTGAATAAAGGTCGCGTCGTAGTCAGGATCAATCTGATCGATCCAGTACAGAGAATAGAAAAAGCCCCACACATTGTAATAGTCGTAATTGCCATTCGCGCCGTCACGGAACCAGCCATCACCGACATAAAACTCTTTTATTCTTTGATATTTACTGTGATCAACCCACTCTTTACCTGTTAGGTCTTTCAACACGAAACTCACGGTTAAGGTGAAAAGCTGCCAGTTGTTATCCAGTGTTTTAAGCGGCGGAATTTGTTCAAACCACGCGGCTATTTGCTGTTGTTGTTGGGTATCCAGCTGCTGCCAAATATGTGCTTTGGTCAGCCAAAGGGTTAACGCCAAATCTGCACTTTCACAAATCCGCTGATCATAATCGTGCAATGTACCCCAATAGCCTTTATGACTCGGATCCGTCCCTGCTAGCAATGCTGTGCGGATAATGTTTACCACATCAATCGGCTTACCGTTTAAACCTTGTAAAGGCGTGCACTCGCCCTCTTGGCTATGCAGCCAAGTCGCCAAGGTTGGAAGCACGCGGCTAACGCCTTCAATAGCATCAGTACGCGCGGTCTGTTGGCTTGGCCGACCGGGATAATAGGCGTGGGTATAATCCCATACTGCATAATGTTCAAAGGCTTCCGCGATATAAGCCACCAAGGCTTCGCATTGCGCTTTCAGTGACGCGCCATCGTTACTGAACAACTTACGAATGGTTTCATCATGCTGCTGATAGGCCGACTTGCGATGACGCAAGCGCACGATGTTTTCCTTAAATAGCTTGAAATACATGGCTGCATCGGGATGTTCATAGGGGATGGTTGGCCGCGGCGTCGCAGCAATAGTCTTAGGCATGGGATGTCTCTTTACAGGTAGAAGCAGATAAAGAAAGGCCTCCGAAGAGGCCTAATTACACGTTACTTGGCAGAATCAGTCAGGATTTGGTAGCGATCTTGTCCCCAAGCAATTGGTGCTGGCTTGGTTTTAATCCAATCGTAAAAAGCCATTTTCAGCTCTTTCACTTTTTCTGGGTATTGCTTGGCGAGGTTTTTCGACTCCGCAGGATCTTTGGCATAGTTGTAAAGCTCGTACTCACCTTTGCCATCATCGTAATAATGCAAAGACCAGTTCTGATCTTTAATCGCCCACTCCCCTTTTGAATGCTTTTCAATGTAAGGGCTTGGAATGAATTCATTGGTCTCGTAAGTGATCCATTTCCAGTAGTTACTCCAAAAATCAGCATTGCTTGAATCGTAGTGAAGTGCGCGAGGACCCGCCCAGTACAAGTAAGGGTGCGGTTGCTCAGCCTTGCCTTTTAGCAAGGGCATAATGTCTTTACCGTCCACTTTCATTTCTGTCGGGATCTTAATACCAGCAGCAGCCAGTGCGGTTGGCAAAATATCCATCGCAGAAATCATAGTATTATCTGCTTTGCCTTCAGGAAGGTGTCCTTTCCAGTGGGCAATAAACGGAACATGCACCCCGCCACGGTAACGCTGGCCTTTAAACGCGCGATCCATGCCGTTCATTGGCATAGGTGATTCATGCACGGCACCGTTATCTGAAAGGAAGAAGATCAGGGTGTTCTCGTACTCACCCATTTCTTTCAATTTATCGATAATTTTACCTATGCCTTCATCAGATGCGTTCACGTGAGCATAGTACTTATCGACTTCAAGATTACCGGTATTAAAGCGTTCCATGAACTTAGCAGGTGCAGGCTGTTCTAGCGGAATATGTGGCACGCTGTAAGCTAAGTTGATGAAGAAAGGCTGCTTTTCTTTATCCGCTTTTTCAATAAACTGGATAGCCTCATTGGTCAGGTTATAAGTGAGGTAACCTGGCGCTGGCGCACTCTTTCCATTGCGGAATACGGTCGGTGAGTTATATAACGCGGCACCTGACACATAGTAGCTGTAGGAGTAATCAAAGCCACGCTCTTCAGGGCCGTAGCCTGGTTCAGCAAGCGAGATTTGATTATCGTGGTAATCACGACTTTGTTCATCTTTAGGAATGAACTCTTTTCGGACTTTGGCGTTGTGGTACTTACCAATATTGGCCGTTGCGTAGCCGTTTTCGTTCATTAATGCAGGCAGCAGTTTGATATCAAGTGGGATCCCCAGTTTGGCATCATCATTACTGTAGGTACCAAAGCTATGAGGGAAACGGCCTGTCATCATACCTGCGCGAGAAGGGCCACAAACAGGGGTTGCAACGTAGGCATTCGTCATCCGCACGCCTTCATTGGCTAGCTGGGTGATGTTTGGCATCGAGCGCTTCGCCGCATCATAAAGCTGGTCAAAATCGCCGTCGTAACGAGCGGGTACCGGACGCTTAACCAATTCATCTTTATTGATATTATCTAGGGCAAAGTCCAATTGCGCAGACCCAAGATCATCCATCACAATCAATAACACATTAGGTTGTTCCACTTTTTCTGCCGCCTGACTCAGGGTCGGGGTAACAGCACAAGCAGCCGCAACAAAACCAGCCAGTATGGTTTTTTTCGGCAGTAACAGATTCATTCTCTACTCCTTTATTTGAGGGTTAACTGTTGATTTGAAACCGAGTAAAACTAACGAGGTTGTTCGCTATGCTTTAAATTCTTGAGAGTCGCCATTACGCTTGCGGCAACACCACCACGCTGAATTTCTTGAGTCATTAAGTGCATGGCTGGCGCTGTATGATGGAAAATGCGTTGATAAGAAGCGCACAGATAATTCTGCTTATGCTTCTCGCCTTGAATGGGCGTAATACGGTGTTTAGGACAACCGCCATAACACAATGCGTGTACTTCACATTGCTGGCATTTATCGGTCAATTTGGTCTGTTTGGCTTTGCCAAATCGCAGTTGCTGTTTGCTGGTTGCTAGCGAAGCGATGTTAGTGGTTGCGATATTGCCCAATTTATTGGCGGGATAAACGTAATGGTCACAAGAATACATGTCGCCATTGGCTTCCAAGATCATGGCTTGACCACACTCTTTGGATTGCACACACACCGAAGCTGGGTAACCCATCCAAGTGGCGAGAATGCTATCGAACATGCGGACAAACACAGTACCGACATCCTCTTTCACCCACTCATCGAATACATCCGTCATAAACTGGCCATAGCCTTTAGCAGGCACAGAAAAGTGGGCTAATTTTGCTTCTGAATTTAGGGTGTAATGGCCGCTGGCCGCGCTCTGACAGCTAGGCTCAACTTCAACAATGGGAATAAATTGCATGAACTGTGCGCCTAATTGTTTTAGCGCGAGATAGGTTTCTTTACCACGGTGCCAGTTCTTATCGTTAATCACCGTGAGGGTATTGAACTCAACCTGATACTCTTTGAGTAAATCAATCGCTTGCTTAACACGAGCAAAGGTTGGTTTTCCATTTACCGAAATACGATACTGATCGTGTACTTCCGCTACACCATCAATCGATACCCCAATCAAAAAATTGTGCTGCTTAAAAAATGCCGCCCATTGGCGATTTATTGCTATCGCATTGGTCTGAAAACTGTTGGTAATGGTTTTGCCGTTGGCATATTGCGCTTGGTATTTCACAACCGATTCATAGAATGCCAACCCCGCCAGTGTTGGCTCACCACCTTGCCACGCAAAGTCGATGGTATCGGCATCTTGAGATCGAATGTAATCACGCACATACCGCTTTAGCATCCCATCCGACATACGGTCAGATGACATGCCCGCAGGCGTAACCTCACCACCATCGAGCATGGTTTCTTTTTCTAGATAGAAGCAATAGTCACACTTTAAGTTACAACGATAACTCGCAGGCTTTGCCATCATATGAAAACGGGCGTTCTGTGTTTGCTTCATCGTAATTCCATTTCTCGAATCGAAGGAGTTTGAAAATACTACGAAAGAAATCGTAAGAATAAAATGACAAAAGTCACAATAAACACTATTTCAAAAGCAACTGAAAGAAAGAGAAAAGCTAAAGATCGATATCAATCGAAAATGAAAGAAGTAAAGCGAAGGAAGTGAAAGACGTATGAAGCACTATTGGGGGTGTTGTAATGGAGTAGTGGTAGGACGGAGAAAGTTTTGGAATAGGGCTTAATGTTGGACACAAATGAATTAGCCAAATGTTAGTTATATCGAAGATCATTTGATTGTGCTTCATCTACAACTAAACTACAACTAAAGGCCATACAAACTGATGTATGGCCTGATAGATAATATCAGTAATAGGTTATGCTATTTCACTCAACTCGAACTGACCATCATACTCATCCATAGCTTTTAGTGCGTCTTCAGCTGAAATATGGAAGAACTCTTTTCTGCCGTTAACTAAATTCACTCTTTGATCAGAAAATTTTCTGTGCAAAAATTTTTCAAATTTAGGAGCATCCTCAGTAAATGCAAATGCATGTACATCAAATAGTTCAGGCACTGAAGCATCGCCCAATTCTTTAACGCGATCGTTCGGATCTGCACGTCTAGTCATGCCAATTTTGATCATACCTTCCCCGAAAGACATCTTGTTTGTAATAACGTAAACGTAGCCAGCACGAGTTTGCTGAGCAAGAGAAATAGCTCGTTTCTCTTTATCTCGTAGTTTTTCAAGTTCTTGTTTGTGGAGTTCGAAGAGTGCCTTTTGCTCTTCAGAGCTAGACTCAAGTTTGCTGAGTTCTTCAGCGACTAAGCGCTCCATAACTTCACGATCTTTTTCAGCTTTTTCAGCGGCCGCTTTAATCCTCTTTTCTTCGCGTTCAGCTTCTCTTTCTATCTGTTTCTCTTCTCTCTCTTCTTCCTTAAGATCTTGCTTCAATTGTTCGTGTTCATAACCTAATCGCAGTTCTTTTATCTTAAGCTGTAAGTACTCATTTTGTAGTTTAGTTTTGACAAGATTGCCCGATGCATTTATCTCATCAAATGCCCTTTGAGCACGGTCAATCAAGCGATTAACGTTGTTCCAATCTACGATTGCTGAAGCAGCTTTGAACTCATTATCGAGGCAGCGTATACGAAGTTTTACTTCTCTATTAAGTAGTTTTTTAGCTTCTGACTTTTTGCCATTGACGGTTATGTCACTATCCATTAAACAAATGCAGGCTTTTTTATCCTTAACGAAGCTCTTAATTTTGAGTTTCGTAGCTTCTAACTGCGCGCATATATCATCGAGATTTCGGGTTGAGGTTAGTTGACTATAAGAAACTGAGTCGCATGTACCAACGCCTAAGTAGTATTGAGAAAGGCGTAGTTCCTGATCCTTCAACTGTGCCAATTCTGTTTTATAGAGCTCTTGAAGTTCTTTGTATTCAGTTTCTACAACTAAGAGTTCATTCTCTTTATTTGTGGCAGGCGCATAAATCCTCTCAATTTCTGCCTCTTTAGATTGAAGTCCAGAAATGTTTGATCGAACTCGAAGTAAGAGGCCTATCGATACAGTCACTAAACCTACCAATATACAAGTAATTAGCATGTTATCTTCCTCTTAAATTGATAGTGGTAGTTGGCTGGAGGTATTAGAGACTTTAACAGTATTCAGTTTAAGTGACTCTCGGATAAGTAAGCTTTCACGGTATTCCTTTGCTTCAATATCAAAGTACCAATCAGCTTCAATGCCCATATCCAACATCGCTTCCTCAACTTGCTTAGGAGAAACCTTGAAGAATTCTTTCCGATGGTTTTCAGTATTAACTCTGGAGTCGTTAAATCGGCGGTGAAGCTCTTTCTCAATTTTAGGGGCATCATTGACGAAAGTGAGAGTATGGACGTCAAATTTGAACGGTACACTAGCATCACCTAATTCAGATACTCTATCCATTGGTTCAAGTCTTCTGGTCATACCGATCTTAACAACGCCTTCACCAAAGCTACCAATATTTGAAATTACATAAATATAACCAGCTCTAGTGAGCTGCGCTTGAGAAGTAGCTCGTTCGAATTTTGATTCAAGCTTCTCTATTTCTTTTTGCATATCTGCAATTTTTTGCTCCATGTCAAGCGCGCTCGCACCGTGAAGTTGTTTAGCAACCTTCTGAGCTTTAACGAGATCAGACTTACGATAGTAGATATCATCTTCTAGGTCGTCGGAATCACCACCAGATTGCTTAGCTTGCTCTCTTAATAATGCTTGTTGTGCTTTCTTCTCTTTCTTCAAACCCTCTTTTTGGAGGAGTTCTGAATGCCAAACAGAGAGCTCTTCTTCTTTGAGGCGAACATATTCATATGAAATAGTAACATTAGCAGTTTCACCAAGTTTCTCTAGTTGCTGCTCTAAGCGACTTAACTTATTGAGTGCAGTGTCATAGCTAGAATGTCGCATCTTTTTTCGAATCATATCGAATTCAGCATTGAATGCTCTAAGAAGGAGACTTTGATACGAAGCAACCATTTGAGCCCCCTTACTAGCACTACCAAACCACTTCCAATTTGAATACGCGGTAGTGGCCTTTCCACTTTTAATAACTAGATATTGACGTTCTAAGCAATCAGCAATTCTTTCTTTGAGGGACTCACTATCGTCGAACTTGTAGGTAGGGGGAAGTAGACCGACATCAATGTATTTGAGTTGTTCTCGGCTGCTTGAAAGATCCTTTTTCATATTGGCGTATATAGGCTTACCATCACTGAGTCTTAAAACTACTTCATCTATGGATGTTTGTAAGTCTGTCAGGATTTCATCAATAGGTTTTTCTGACAGTAAATTCTCTTTTCTGATGATTTCGGCCAGTAATTTTTTTCTTTTGTTTAATGCTAAAAAAAATGTCATCAGCACAAAGATAAGCACAAAAGACAATGCTAGCCATAAAGTCTGAAATGGTTCGATACTTTCAGGCATGCGCCCCCCTTGGGTTAATTTTAAAGATTCAGAGTGTTAATTATGTATGTAAGGCTGATATGATACAGCTCTTTCTGGTTTAATATCCAACCTAGCACGCGCCGATTAGGCTATTTTTTTAAGTTGAACAAGTTTAATTAAAGGTGTTGTCGATTGCAGGCTAAAGAGCGGCGTGTCTTCTGGCTACTTTAAATGAGATGAACAATGGCATTGTTGTCTAAATAGGTTGAACCTTTTTAGTTCCTTCGAACTAGCCTCATACTCTTGTTAGATTGCCGATAAATACCGGAGGGGCAAGCAGGAACTGAAATAATACGTGTATTTTTTTATACTGAATACTAACCTACCTGAACACATTTTGGTGCAAAGGTCGTTTAATGCCCCCATAGACGACACCAACAGAGGTTTATCTTTATACCTTGCCTTTGATTTTCATCCTATTACAGTACTCGAAAAAAAAGCTGAGCCATCACAGCTCAGCTTTCCACATAACAATTACCCGTTAACTCTGCGAATTAATGACTGTTGCTATTCACTCAGCAAGCTTTGCAACTTCTGTCGCCGCTAACATAAACGCACCTGCACCGTAATCGATATTATGCTCGAATTTCACATCTCGCGGATTAAAGGCTGGGAGTTGTACCCAGCCCATCATACCGTTGTCGTGAATACAGCCCTGCAAAGCGGCCCATGCTTTTTCAACCACTGGAAGGTAAGTATCACGATCAAGTTGCTCGGTATTAATCCCCCATGCTAAGCCATAACAAAACAGCGCAGTGGCACTGCTTTCAGGTGCTGGGAAACTTTCAGGGTCGAGCAAACTGGTTCGCCAAAAACCATCTGCTTGCTGGTATTTCACTACCTCTGCCGCAAGGTTATTAAATAACTCAAGGTAGCGACCACGTTCGCTATAGTCTTCTGGCATACGTGCCAATAAGCGCGGTACAGAGGCTAATACCCAGCCGATACCGCGGCTCCAGAACACTTTATTGCCATTTGCTTCGCGCAGTTCATTGCCACTACCATCTGGAATGTAGCGGTGATCGCGATAAAACAAACCTGTTTCTGGATCGAATAGGTGATCAACTGAATCCCAGTAGGCGGTGTTCATGTAATCAAGGTATTTATTGTCACCAGTTTGCTGCGACAAGGCGGCAAAGGCTGGCGGCGCCATAAATAATGAATCACACCACCACCAATCTTTACGCCCGAGCTCTGGGGTCTCCACCATCAGCTCCAACGCTTTGATCGTTGGCTCAAGGGCTTCAGCTTGATTCACCACAGGGTAAACATCAAGGTATGCCTGACAGCAGATGTGGTCATCCGCAAAGCGCGCATTGGGGCCCGCACGAAAACCTGTGTGCAACGCGTAATTCATCACACCATCGAGGTATTCTGAGTCATCGGTTGCTAGCCATGCTGCCGAGGTACAAGACCAAAATACACCTCGTTCCCAATCGGTATCTTTAATAAAACGGGTTTTGCCACTACGACGGATCACGCTGCGCGTTTGATTGGCCGCTTGGTAGCGATATACCCGCTTCATGGTATCGAGAATGGCTTGTTTAGTGCCTAACGTCATCTTGCTTCTCCCTTTTCCCTTTTCTTTCGCATACGTGCTTGCTTAACGCGCCAACCAACCACCATCAACTGCAATGGTGTAGCCGTTGACGTAATCGCTCGCAGAAGAGGCAAGGAATACCGCTGGGCCTTCTAAGTCTGCTGGCAAGCCCCAACGATTCGCAGGAATACGCTCTAAAATTGCTGCATTACGCGCTTCATCCGCACGCAGAGCCGCCGTGTTGTCGGTTGCCATGTAGCCCGGCGCAATCGCATTCACGTTAATGTTGTGCTCGGCAAGTTCCGTTGCCAAGGCGCGGGTTAAGCCCATCACCGCTGACTTACTCGCGGTGTAAGAAGGTACGCGGATACCGCCTTGGTAAGACAGCATTGAAGCGATATTGATGATCTTGCCGCCATTGCCCTGTTTAACAAATTGCTTGGCAACAGATTGTGATAAGAAGAACAAGGTTTTCTGGTTAATGTTGATCACATCATCCCAGTCTGATTCTGAGAATTTCAGCAGATCTTCACGGCGAATGATGCCTGCGTTGTTGATCAAAATATCAACCTGCCCCATCACCTCAACCGCTTCCGCAACAATGGCTTCAAGCTTATCTTGTTCCATTAGGTTGGCCGTAATGTAGTGGAACTTACGACCCAGCGCTTCCACTTGTTGTTGGGTCTCAGGGGCTGCTTGGTGGCCAATCCCTACAATATTTGCGCCCGCTTTCGCCAGCCCTAACGCCATACCCTGACCAAGGCCCGTATTACAGCCAGTAACGATGGCAACTTTGCCTGAAAGATCAAACATGTTCATTTGGAATTCCTAATTTAGCTGGGCGGTATAGCAAGCAATGAAAAGCTAATGCTATTCGCTATACCGCAAATTGAGAGAGGTGTTACTTCAGATCGCTCATTGCGACGTGGTCCATGTCATGGAAGGTTTGGTTCTCTCCCACCATGCTCCAAATAAAGGTGTAAGCCGCGGTGCCAACGCCTGAGTGAATAGACCAGCTAGGGCTGATCACCGCTTGTTCGTTACGCATCACAATATGGCGGGTTTCTTGTGGCTCACCCATGTAATGGAAAACGATATTGTCGTCTTTCATGTTGAAGTACAGGTACACTTCCATACGGCGTTCGTGGGTATGGCACGGCATGGTATTCCAAAGGCTACCCGGTGCTAGCTCTGTCAACCCCATTAGTAGCTGGCAAGTTGGTAGAACCGCAGGGTGAAGGTACTTGTTGATGGTACGAACGTTACAGTTTTCTTGGCTACCTAGGGTTTCTGGCGAGGCATCTTCACGGGTAATTTTGCGGGTTGGGTACGTCATGTGGGCTGGCGCGCTGTTCACGTAGAAACGAGCAGGCTGCTGAGCCGAGACACTTTCAAATTTAACTTCTTTAGCCCCTTTACCCACATAAATGGCTTCACGCGTGCCAATCTCATAGGTTTTGCCATCAACAATGACTAAGCCTGGCTCACCGATATTGATCGCACCCAGTTCGCGACGCTCTAGGAAGTAATCAACACCGATTTCTTTACCGCCCTCAAGCATTAATGCTTCATCAGTCGGTACGGCACCGCCAACAATAATGCGGTCAATGTGGCTATAAGTTAGGTTCAGTTGACCTTCTTGAAACATATTTTCGATCAGGAACTGCTCACGAAGCCCTGCTGTGTCGAGTTGTTTAGCGTGTTCGCTATGAATTGGTTGACGAATTTCCATGTTAAACCTCTTATTCATTTGTTTGGCAAGGTACGCGACGTTATGTCGTCGTGGCTGTTAGTGACCGCTTTTCATCGCAGCGGCTTGGTAGGCCCATTCACCTTTTAGTAAGGTCCCTTGCACGTGTAATGCTTCATTCATAACAATCAGGCTGGCATCCATGCCTTCGGCAATACTGCCAAGGCGATGGGCAAGCCCAAGATAATTGGCAGGAACATACGATGCCATTTGCACCGCTTCCCATTCAGGTACATGGCTGCTGAACACCATGTTTCGCAGCGCTTGATCTAAGCTACAAGTGCTACCTGCAAGCGAACCACACTTAGTGCGCGCAGCGCCATCAGTGACGGTAATGGTTTGTGCGCCAAGTAAGTATTCACCATCGGCTAAGCCACCCGCACGCATACAATCTGTGATTAGGGCAATGCCTTGATAGCCTTTCATTCGGTAGGCGAGTTGCATCATGACTGGGTTAACGTGAATACCATCGGCTATGAGTTCTGCCAGCATGTCGTGGTAAAGCACCGCGCCACAGCAGCCAGGTTCGCGGTGATGTAGCCCTCGCATACCGTTGAAAAGATGGACCCCACAATCGGCGCCACGGTGATAAGCTTCTGTGACTTGATCAAAGGTGGCATCGGTGTGTGCAACCGACGATTTGATTTCACGCTCGGCCAGCCAACTGATCGCTTCCATTGCCCCTTTCGCTTCTGGTGCAACCGCCACACGGAGTAGCGACTCCCCCGCACTTTGATGAAGCTGTTCAAGCTCAGCCAATGATGGCAATTTTAAATACGCCGTTGGGTGCGATCCACGATGAGGCTCGGTGAAATACGGACCCTCTAAAAAACTCCCCAATAGTTCCGCACCTTGGTGCTGCACTGTTGAAGTGAAACTGCGAACCTGCTCTAAAGCATTTAGAATATCGGTCCAAGGCGCTGTCACTGTGGTGCCAACCCAAGCAACAACCCCTGTTTGAGGTAAGGCATTGGCGATGGTTTGCAGTGCGTTATCTGTTGCATCCATCACATCGGCGCCGTCACGGCCATGAATATGAATATCCACAAAGCCCGGCATTAAAGATTGCCCTTCAAGGCGAATAACAGGGCAGTCTGTTGGAATATCCGTCGTGAGTGCTGCAATCTTTCCATCTGCAACAATAACGAGGGTATCTGTGGCTATCCCTTGTGGTGTAAACACCCGATCGGCGTGTAAAGCGTATCGCATGGTTATAACCCATCTTCACATTCAGAAACGGGCTCAGGTTGCATCAGCGCTTCGACTTCTTTGCGCATGTCTTGCATACACGAAGTGCCAATCTCTAGTAATAAGTCCACCAGTACTGGCAATGTCACGTCTTCACGTTCAAAAGCGGCATTGGCTATCATAGGTAAGTTAGCGCCACCAATAAGCTCAACGTTTGGCTGATCCATCAAAATCGCCAGCGCACGGTTACACGGTGAACCACCTGGAATATCGGTTAAAAACAACACCCCTTCGCCCGAATCTACGTCTTGTGCCGCTTGACGAAGATCCGCTTCAAGTTGCTCTGTCGACATTGATTCTACAAAGTCGATAAACGCCATTTGCTCTTGCTCACCCGCAATCGCTTTTACTGCCGACTGCATCCCAGATGCGAAGTTAATATGGCCTGAAACAACAATACCAATCATCTTAAAATCCTTGATTAGGGGGGAGGTTATCCCCCCAAGCTATCGAAACGTATGGCTTACAAAATACCGAGGAAGTGACCGACAACACCGGCTGCAAGGGTTGAGAAAATCAACACTGGCGGTTTAGCCCAAAAGCCCGTGCCCTTCACCATCTTGAGCATAAAGAACACCAATGCCAGTGGCAGAATGTTCGGCATGATCTTGTCGAATAAGGCACTTTGTAGTTCGACTACCTTGCCCCCCAATTCGAGCGAGGCCGTGGTCTGGACCCGAATAAAGGTGGCCGATAGTGCCCCGATAACAAAGATACCCATGATATTGGCGGCTTTGGCGAGCTTCTCGGTGGCATCACTCATGTTCACCATGGCGGCTGTACCCGCTCTGTAACCCATGAACATCAAACCGAAGTACACAGCAAAGTGAACAATTTGGTACAAGAAGAAGAACACGAATGGACCAGCAATCGAGCCTTCCATCGCAATCGACGCACCCAGTGCCAAGGTCAATGGCATCAAGGTCATGTGGTCAATCGCATCACCGATACCGCCTGTTGGTCCCATACCCGCAACTTTCATTACGTTAACGGTCGACGGTTTTTCTTTGTTCTCTTCCATTGCAATGGCTGTACCTAGCAAGAAAGTGAACAACTTAGGGCTGGCATTAAAGAACTGTAAGTGGTTCTTTAGTGATTTCGCCAAATCGCGTTTATTATCACCGTGGATCTTCTTCAGTGCTGGGATGATGGAGTAAGCAAAACCACCCGCCTGCATCCGCTCAAAGTTAAAGTTACCTTCCATGAACAGACCACGTAGCGCACAGATCCAAAGATCTTTTTTCGAAATCACTTTACGTGGTGTGGTGTCTTCGTATGAATCAATATCATCAACCAGACTTTCATGAACCTTGGTGTTTTTACCGGCTAAAGTGCCTGCTGTGATATCAGATGCCATCTTCAAATTCCTCTACTTGTTGGTTGTTTGAACTTCCATTATTTCCACTGAAGAAGTAGTAAAGCGCGGCTGCTGACGCACCTAGAATTGCTACAGCCATGATTGGTAACTTGAGGTACGTTGTCATTACGAAGCCGATGAAGAACACACCCGCCACTTCTTTTGACCACATGATTTTCAGTAACATTGCGAAACCAATTGCTGGAACCATCTTGGCACCAATACCCAGGCCTTCTAGCAATACTTTCGGCGCGTTTTCATCAATCCAACTGGCGGCGTGCTCGCCAAAGTAAACCGTGATGAAAGCAACTAAGGCGTACAGTAAAGAACGTAACGAGATGGTGGTGATCAGTAGCCTGTCTATCCCGCCTGTGTCTCCAGTTTCAGCAAATCGATCCGCTTTACCCATAGTGAAAGACGTTAGCGCGAAGAAACCAATGACTAACATTTGCATCATGACGGCAATCGGCATACCTACACCCATTGCTACTTCTGCTGATTGGCCTGTCATCACGGCAAAAGCAACAGCAGCAATCGTACCCATGGTCACATCTGGCGGCTGTGCCCCAGCGTTAGGCACCAAGCCTAACCATGCCAGTTCCAAGGTGGCACCAGCAATCAGACCAATTTGCATATCACCCATGATCAGACCAACAACAGGGCCTGTGATGAGTGGGCGGTGGATGTTCAACGCGACATCGTATTTATCGATACCACAGAAGAACGCCCATATTGCGACCAGCGTAGCTTCAAAAAACATGATTTATTCCTTGTTTAAATCTCTGTTTATAGTGAGGTATGACGCGGCTTACGCCGACGTCATGGCAAGTTCAAGAACGTTGACAGGGTTTTGATCTGGCGTGTTTTGCACTGTGCAGACCACACCGCGTTCCACCATACGTTCAAAAGCATTGATATCTTTTTCATCAACCGAGACCGTCTTAGCGATCTGGCGTTTACCCTCATGAAAATGCATATTGCCAACATTGCAGTGTGTCAGTGGCACACCACCTTCGACTAAGCGAGCAACATCTGTAGGGTTGTTACATAAAATGAAGATCTTCTGTTTCTCTGATGCTTTGTGGATCACATCAATGGTTTTCTGGATAGAGAAAAAACGAACGGCATACTCACCACCAGCTGAAGCTTTCATTCCCGCTTGCATAAAGGCAGCGTTTGGCCCGTCAGCAGCGTCATCATTAGCTACAAGGATTAAGTTTGCTTCAGTGTGCTTTCCCCAAGTGATTCGAATTTGACCATGTAGTAGGCGCTCATCGATTCGGGTCCAAACAATGTTAGGTGCTGTCATAAGAGTGCTTCCTGTCTACTTATTAAAGTTATGAATAGTGACACCTTGAACAACGCGGTTTACTTCACCGGTAGGGCAAGGATTATCAGGCGTGTTACCCAGTGCGATTGCACGATGGAATGCATAAATCTGGGCAAAAATAATGTATGGGAATAAGAGCTCGATATCAGTCGCAGTATCCATGGTAGGGACATGTAGGTAGTCACCACTGGTGACTTGATCATCTAGCTGAGCTGTAATAGCAATGACTTTACGCGCAATCTTGTCGCGACGCAGTTCGCTTAACAGATCAAGGTCATATTGGCGGGTGTATGGGTTATTCGAGATATACACAACTATCAACGTCTCGTTATCTACAATGGATTTAGGTCCATGACGAAAGCCCAATGGCGAGTCATACGTTGCTACGACTTTGCCAGCTGTCAGCTCAAGTAGCTTTAAAGCAGATTCCTGAGCTAACCCTTGCAAACCACCACTTCCTAGGTAAATGACGCGGCTGATATCTAGCTTTGCCATATTACTGATAGGTATATTAATTTCCTTGATCAGCTCCTCAGAACATAAGGATAACCTTTCAATCTCTTTCGAATGATCACACTTTCCATCAAGAATCGAAAATGCAGCCACCATCATCGAAGAAAAGCTCGAGGTCATCGCAAACGATTTATCATTGGTTTCTTCAGGCATCAGTAATGCGAAACTACGGCTATCGTTCGCGCTATTTTTATATAGCTGCCCCTCGGCATTACAGGTCAGCACAAGGTGATAGCAGTTGGTGAGGCATTGATTTGCCAACTCAACCGCTGCAACACTTTCAGGGCTGTTGCCCGAGCGAGCAAACGACACCAATAACGTTGGTAAATCTTCCGCGAAGTATTGGTACGGATTCGAGACTAAGTTCGTTGTCGCAACAGCATCGACACGTCTTCCTGTATTTTCAGCTAAGGCAGGTGCCAGTGCTTGACCAGCAAACGCCGATGTTCCCGCGCCTGTCATCACAATGCGTAAGTTGGGGTGTGCTAGCACCTTCGCCATAAAAGCATCAATCGCTGGCTGACATTCACTAAACGTCGCCTGTGTTTTACGCCAGCATGCAGGTTGCTGCTCCACTTCTTTGGCTGTCCAGAAAGCATTTAAGCTTTCAAGATCGTGATCTGAGTAGCCCAGATATTGGTTCATGTTGTACCTCTTAACCTTTAATTTGTTTACAGGCTTTCGCATAGCTACGAAGTACCTGATGAATTTTGTCGAGAACCAAAGCTTTAGGCTCAGATTCAATCAGCCCAGCACGAACCGCTTGAAACTGTTCAGGCAAATACTGACTTAATAGGGGAAGTGGAATGCCAGTGCGCGACAGGTTGGCAAACAATGTTTCTTGGGCGTGATGAATTTGTTCATTCGGCCAGTAATAACGAATGCGATCACTGAAGCTGTAGCAACGTGCAAAGCGCTGTTGGTGTTCATCACCGTGGTAATATTTGTTCCAGTAATCGGGCGCATTACACATCTGCTGCTCAATCATTTCGCGGAGGTTGGAACAATGCGCTTTGGCGACAATCTCTTCTTCAATATCGCAAAGGTTGAACAGTGCTTCTCGCATTGCAAACGTTAAAGCAGGGCCAACTTTCAAAATCGCAAAATGGCCTTCAACTAATGCCTGATAGGCTTTATCGGTTTGATAATCGGTAGAGTGTGCTTCAAACACTAAGTGTGGGTAGTTGTTCACTACGGTACTTAAAGACACGGCTTTTTCTGGGCAATAATCGATAACGCCAGTGTGGTCAAATTCAACCCCAGGTTGCACCACTAATCCAATAACCCGTGACCAACAATCAGCAACGCCTACGGCGTCAAAGGCAGCTTTGTGGCATTCAATGGTTTTAATAGCCGCTTCAGGAGAGGTGACTTCCAGCTCATTAAGCGCTTCTGCCGCCCCACCCGGTACGGGTACTTCGGTACCGATCACATAGGAAAGATCGCTAGCACCGAAATTTGAGATCGCGGTACTTTCCGCAATTTTTGCCAATCTTGCTGCACGTTCCGCGACAATGTCATCAGAAAGCGGCACAGGATCATCAAGACAAGACATGCTGCAATCGAGGTGAATTTTCTTAAAACCAGCAGCGACATAAGCCGCGATTAAGTCATCGGCATTTCGCATGGCTTCATCGGCATTAAGGCCTTGCCAGCGATTGGGACCTAGATGATCGCCACCTAAAATAAGTTTTTCAGTAGGGAATTGAAGTAATTCCGCCATCTCCAATACGAAATTTCGAAAGTCGACAGGCGTCATGCCTGTGTAACCGCCAAATTGATCGACCTGATTGGAGGTAGCTTCAATTAATAATAAAGAATCGTCGCTCAACGCCTGCTTGAGAGCGGCTTCTATCACCAGAGGGTGAGCAGAACAAACAGCATAAATACCGTTTTGTTCACCCGCTTTATGACGTTGAACGAGATTTTGAAGGGTGTTCATGTACTAACTCCACAATCCACATCTGAGATGCTGTTATGGAGTTAGTGGGTTAATACTCTTTTTCTACGATAATCACATCAACTTTCATTTCACGAAGACCTTGAACGTAGTCTTCAGGAATATCAGAATCTGTCACTAAGATATCAATGTTTCCGAACTCACGAATCATGTGGCAACTACGCTTACCGAATTTACTTGAATCGGCGACCGCAATCACTTGCTCAGAAATCTCACACATTAAGCGGTTAAGACTCGCTTCCTGCTCATTGTGTGTCGTGATACCAGCTCTTAAATCAAAACCGTCCACACCAAGGAAAACTTTATCAAAACGATAGTTTTTCAAACTGTGTTCAGCTTGAGAGCCCGAAAAAGAGAGTGCATTCTTACGAAGTACACCACCCGACATCAGAACCTCTATTCCAGGTGCCGATGCCAACTCCATTGCAACATCCAGACCATTGGTCATAACCACTACATCTTCCAGCGATTTCAAGCTGGATGCGATTTCTCGCGTAGTCGTTCCCGAATCCAGAATAACAGTGTCACCACTTTCGATAAGTTTCGCTGCAGCCTGACCAATCAGAGATTTAATACCCGCATTTTGGCGGCGTTTCTCATGAACAGTCAGCTCTGCAATCACCCCAGTATTCGGAATGGCTGCGCCATGAGAGCGGACAACATAACCATTCTTTTCCAGAAAACTAAGATCACTTCGAATCGTGACACTAGAGACATCAAACTGTGCGGCAAGGTCCTCGACACGTGCTTTACCATCACGGTTAACCACGTTCACAATTTCCATGCGCCTTTCGACTGCACTTTTCACTTTACCTTGTCTCCTTACGAAACCAGCAAAATCCCTTTCGCTTGATTTCGAATACAGCTTACACCTAAAAACGAAAGCAACAACGCAAGAAATGAAAACTTTTGATCTCTTTCACAATCTTTCGCATTGTTACGTTTACTCTTGCGTAGACTTACGCATTTGTTCATATCATAACCCTCGCCAACCCTAAAGCCAAACTCTAACCACCAACATCGCTCTCAATTTTAATGAATTGTGTGACATATAAAGATAAAAACTTTCGCTAAAAGCACGAATTAACTTTCGTTTACTTTTTTGTGATCGAATACACAGCCATTAAAATTTCGATCACTTACGATCCGAAGCAATTCGCAAGCGACCGTAAGTAATTAATCGCGCTAGGTCATAAAAATAACCAAACACAAGATTAATGAAAGAAAGTAGACCTTTCATTTGTTTTTAAACATCCAATACGTTTCACTTTCAGGAGACCATATGTCTATCTCGCGACGTAGCCTACTAAAAGGCATGGCAGCCACCAGTGCTGTCGCGGCAACGGCAGGGTGTGCCACATCACCCAGTACCCTCACCGCTAGTGACAGCAAAGCACCACCAAAGAAACAACCCAATTTACTGATCGTCTTTCCTGACGAAATGCGTGCCCACGCGTTAGGGTTTATGAAGCAAGACCCGTCTGACACGCCACACCTGAACCGCTTTGCGAAACAGAGTGTGGTACTGCGTCAGGCTGTGTCTAACTTCCCGCTTTGTACCCCTTTCCGTGGCATGCTGATGACAGGGCAATACCCTTACCGTAACGGCATTCAAGGCAACAGCCATACCGCAATGCCGGGCAAATTTGGCGGTAAAGATTTTGGAATTGAATTAAAGAAACAGACCCGTACTTGGTCAGATATTTTGAAAGATCAAGGCTATAGCATGGGCTATATCGGAAAATGGCACCTTGATACGCCAGAAGCTCCCTTTATTCCAAGCTATAACAACCCAATGGAAGGCCGTTACTGGAATGATTGGACAGCCCCAGATCGTCGTCATGGTTTCGACTTTTGGTATGCCTACGGCACTTACGATAAACACCTAACACCTATGTACTGGACCAATGAAACACCACGTGATCAGCCGATCAAAGTGAATCAATGGAGTCCAGAACACGAAGCTGACATTGCGATTAAATACTTACGCAATGAAAACGGCGCCTACCGTGATAGCGATAAGCCCTTTACGTTAGTGGTGTCGATGAACCCACCCCACTCGCCTTACGACCAAGTACCGCAAAAATATTTAGATCGTTATAAAGATAAAACCTCACAAGCGCTGAATACCCGACCAAATGTGCAGTGGGATAAGGAATACCTTGAAGGTTACGGCCCTGAGTATTTCAAAGAATACATGGCGATGGTTAATGGGGTTGATGAGCAGTTTGGCCGTATTGTCGACGAGCTTGACCGCTTAGGTCTTGAAGAGGAAACCCTTGTGGTCTTCTTCTCGGATCATGGCTGCTGCCTTGGTTCACACGGTATGCCAACCAAAAACAACCATTACGATGAGTCTATGCGGATCCCTATGATGTTCCGTTGGCCAGGAAAACTCGCCCCACGCCAAGATGATCTCTTATTCTCAGCACCGGATATTTACCCAACCTTATTTGGCTTAATGGGTATCCCTGATCTGATCCCAGATACCGTTGAAGGGGCTAACTTTGCCAATACCATCAATGGCATCGAAGGGGATGATAAACCTAGCTCGCAGTTCTACACCTTTATGCCATACGGCGGGCAATCCTATGGCCGCCGTGGCGTAAGAACCGATCGCTACACCCTCATGATGGATAGAAAAATTGGTAAACCACTGACTGTGGTACTGCACGACAACCAGCAAGATCCCTATCAAATGCAAAACATCGCCGAGGAAAATGAAAGCCTAGTACATCAATTAGTCGAAGAGGAATTGATGCCTTGGCTTGAACATACCGGTGATCCTTGGCGCCCGACCGAAGTACCCGCCAATACCGCCAATGCTTACACCTAATTAAACATTCACAACTCAATCAAATACCAACTTAAACAATAAGGTTATTATGAACACGACAACGAAATTTATGCTGGCCTCTTTATTAGCAGCATCATCAGCACAAGCCCTGGCTAACGACTATAAAACTACGGTTGAATACCGCCACCAATATTTAGACGGTTCAGAAAAACATGCTGATCGTTTTAAAGCCTTTTTAGATACAGGTAAAAACATTGGTTTTGAACTCGATGCACGTTACTCAAATGATGACGGCGCCTTCGATGCGATGACCATGAATGGCTCAGAGTTTTCAGCCTTCTATTACAAGAAACTGAATAAGAACATCGTTGGGTTAGTTGGTACCTCACTCGACTTTACTTCTGCGGGTCTTGTCTACGTGCCGTATGCACGTTTGAACTACGCGTTCGACAACGGTTTCCGTATCCAAGGTCGTTATAAGTGGAAATTCTGGGATTACGGTCAACAAGGTACTGACGGCAATAGCTACCATTCAAAAATCCAACAATTTGATACTTGGCTAGGTTATAAAACAGGAGATTGGGACTTCCAATACGAGTTCCAATTCTGGAAAGAGATGTCTGACAACGCGCAACCACTATTTGATAACGGCTCCACCGACTACTTACACAATGCGCGCGTGATGTACTCGATTAAGACCGCAGACGGTGAAAACTGGCGTCCATTTGTTGAAGTGGGCCAAGTGAAACAAAGCCGCACTAGCGATGAAAGACAAATCCGTTACCGTGTGGGGATTAAATACACGTGGTAATAACCCCGTTAATCATTCGGTTTGCTTAATTCATTAGCATCATTTAGCCGTTGAAAAAAAGCCTCACTTCAATCGAGCAATCAATGAAGCGAGGCTTTTTTCTTAGGTGTAGCGATAATAATGTACGACTAACAACATTCATTCTCACAACCTCAAGAATTTGGCGGCAAAATAAGACGCTCACATCAAATCCTGTAAATCGCCCCCTTTCGCACCGTTAACTATCCGTACTATATGGACAACTTTCCTATTTACTCATTTTTTATTAACTCAACCGATAAATTTTAGAAAATGGGATAGTGTTGTCGATTACCGAGAAGAATAGTTCGATTTAATACGTGTAGATTGTGTCATTAATTATTTAAGTCACTGCTTATTTAGCGACTTAATTAAAAAGCACTGACACCTCTGAACTTAGCTCGCTACCTAGCGACAAGTTCCCCCTCACAATTTATTAATCGTATGTTGTTGTACATAAGGATGTTTATGTCAATTTCAATGAAAACTAAACTTAGCTACGGATTTGGCGCATTTGGTAAAGATTTCGCCATCACCATCGTATACATGTACTTGATGTTTTATTACACCGATGTTGCAGGTATTTCCGCTGGTATAGTCGGCTCTATTTTCCTTATTGCCCGTATATGGGATGCTATCAATGACCCGATAATGGGTTGGATAGTTAATAGCACGCGATCACGGTGGGGAAAGTTTAAACCTTGGCTGCTAATCGGTACGCTTTCTAATTCCATTGTTCTGTTCATGCTCTTTCAAGCCCACCACTTTGAAGGCACTGCATTAATTGTTTATGCTGCTGTTACTTATATCTTGTGGGGCATGACTTACACCCTCATGGATATTCCTTTCTGGTCATTGGTCCCTACATTAACCATGGACAAGAAAGAACGCGAAGCACTTGTGCCGTTTCCTCGTTTTTTCGCAAGCCTAGCTTGGGCGCTATCTGCCGCCATAGCCATGCCTATTGTTGATTACTTTGGCGGTGACGATAAAGGGTATGGGTTCACTGTATTTGCTTCTATTTTGATTGGTTTCTTTATCGTCTCTACGGTTATCACGCTGACCAATGTGAAAGAAAAATACACAACAGACAATGTTAAAGACAAAACATCGGAAACAGAAACGAGTGATCGCCTTTCGCTTAAAAAAATGCTCTCGTTGATCCACCAAAATGATCAATTATCTAGCTTGCTATGTATGGCGCTATCAAAGAATTTAGCAGGTAACATCATCACAGGGTTTGCCGTTTACTATTTTACTTATGTAATTGGTGATCCCGCGCTGTTCCCTTTCTATATGGCTTACGCAACCATTGCTAATCTTATTGCTACTGCACTCTTTCCTAAACTTGCAATGAAATTTACCCGCCGACAACTATGGGCGGCTTCTTGTATATGCCCACTAATAGGTTCTGGTATTTTAATTGCGATTAGCATGTTTGATGCAGCGAGTGCGTTTACCGTGACAACCGCAGGCGTGTTTATGACTGTGGGTAATGCCCTGTTCTGGGTACTGCAAGTTATTATGGTTGCAGACACCGTTGACTATGGCGAATATAAATTAGGTATTCGTTGTGAAAGCGTCGCTTATTCAGTTCAAACTATGGTTGTTAAAGGCGGTTCAGCACTTGCTTCATTCTTTATTGGGGTGATTTTGACAATTGTGGGCTATGTACCAAACATTGAACAATCTAGTGAAACCATCTTTGGTATGCAGTTAATTATGATAGGTTTGCCAGCTTTCTTCTATGGGCTGACCTTATTCATATACTTCAAATACTATAAATTGAACGGTGCGTTCCTTGAGCAAGTTCAAGCAACGATAAAGTCTAAGTATGCCGTTGATGATAATGAAACTACAGACAACCTAGAAGTGGTTACCCAATCATAACTTAATCAAAATAAAGCGCCTATCCAGACAGATAGGCGCTTATATATAGGTATTGATAAATAGGCACTTATATTACGAATGCCCTCACTCACTTCAACTTATTTCGCCGAAACAGGAATACCCACTCCACGCTGTGCTGCACGAGGCATAACAAAGACTACTGGCGTCCACGCAGGGATCGTTAACACGTCACCGTCCGCTTTGGCACCTTTGGCTAAATCAGAATGGTGTAATGCCAGTATTGTGGAAATCGCCTCAGCGTACAAAATGTTGCGAAGTTCATATTTATTATAAGTATCAAATAGTAATCTACGCTCTTTTGATACAAAAAAGGCCGCAACGCGACCTTTTCTTACAGTAACTTGATGAAGATAACACTACGCAAAAATAGCAAATGGCGCAGCCATTGAAAGTACTAATGCAAAACCCAGAAAGTAAAAATAAACCGCTTTAAAACTCATATCTTCTCCTTGAAACTGACAGTACCATACTCAAATTATTAAGTGGCATTTTGAATGCAATATTATAGAAGCGACTAGTCTATTTCAATAAGAAGTATTTTATAAGCAACTTTCTAATCCTTTTTGCCATAAAAATGTATCTGAATGTAAATAACGTAAACGATAACGATTATCAATTCGTTACATGTAAGAATGCGCTCCCACTATGGACAGCCATTACGCATAACTAATAAATATGAAACTAAAATTACTTTCAGTGGCCATTGCAGCCACATTAGCTTCTACCGCAGCGCTTGCTGCTGATACGCAAAAAGAAGAGACCATCGTTGTAACGGGCTCAGCCCTTGACAGTCATATCCAAACGTCTATCGATGCTGACACGCTTGAACAGAAGCAAGCATCAGACATTAAAGATATTTTGAACACTATGCCAAGCGTAACAGTCGACGGTAATGCCCGTTACTCACGTAAAGTATTTGTACGTGGCATGGAAGACAAATACGCGGTAGTCACTATTGATGGTGCCCGCCAAGAAGGCCAGCTATTCCACCACACGGGCGATCAGACGATCGATCCAGAACTACTCAAAGTCGCTGAAATCGAGCTAGGTGCAAATTCAGCACTTAGCGGTTCAGGCGTGGTAAACGGTTCATTCCGTTACGAAACCAAAGATCCTGAAGATCTGCTTAAAGAGGGAGAGACTTTTGGTGCCCGCGTTAAAACAAGCTACCAAAGCGCTTACGAACGTAAAGGCGTGAACGTCTCTGTCTACACCAAAATTAACGATCAATGGCAATTCATGGGGATTGGTAACTGGTCTGAAGATGGCGAGCTTTACATTCCTGATCACGACGCTGTAACCTCAAAGCAAGGTACTCTGAAATCAGGTATGGCAAAAGTTGTCTTCATGCCTAATGATAACAACGAGCTCAAACTGAGTGTAAACCACTACCAAGATGGGGGTAAACGCCAACTATCAGGCGAGAAAAATGGTACGCTATACGCACACGATGAGCACAACTACAATGCCATTAGCCGCGATACCGTCACCTTCCAACACCACTATGATGCGGGTAGCGACTTAGTTAACCTTAAAACCCAGCTTTACTACAACCGCCAATATCTAAACCGCGACCAACAAATAGATTCACTATGGGATCGTGATAGTAACGGTAACTGGATTGAAGATGGCAAGGTGGACATACCTAAGCGTGAATACAATGTAACCACTGTAGGTGGCGATATTCGCAACATATCTTGGGTAGGCGAACACGAACTGACTTACGGTTACGAAGCTTACCATGCAAAACAGTGGATCGATGCGGATGACGGCAAGATCATCTCTGGTACGCGTAAAGGCCAAACACAAAAATACGGCATGGATGGCGGTACGGTTACGGCGCACAGCTTGTATATTCAAGATATGTTTGAATTCAACCAATTCCGTTTAACAACCGGTCTTCGCTACGATATTCACCAATTAGGTGGGGTATTTGATGGCAACTTCAGCCAACTGTCTCCGAAATTTAAAGGTGAATACCAAGCGACAGACAAGCTGAAATTCCGCATTGGCTACGGCCGTATCTTCAAAGGTGCATCACTACCTGAAGCGCTAACCATGAAGCCAGCCGAAAAAGTGAATCAGTCTGATACCAAAGCAATGACAGGTAACAACTACGAAGCTGGTTTCGATTACAGCTTAACGGAGTTGTTAGCGAGTGATAATGCCATTATTGGTTTCACGGGTTACCGCTACAATGTCGATAACCAAATGCACCCAACCAAGAACAACAGCACACTGTCGAACCAAAACGATGTGCAAGTTTGGGGTACAGAAACAGTCTTCACTTACAGCCTAAACGACTTTGATCTTTACGCTAACCACTCTTATTCAAAAGGCGAGCAAACGAACCTGAAAACAGGCGTAACAAGCCACATGAATAAGACAGGCATTCACAACTTCAAAGCGGGTGTGAAATACCACTTAGACCAAGATATCGTGTTTGGTTGGGACGCACGTTACGTTCCAAGCAACAGCTACACAGACAAAGACTTGGATAAGAAAGGTAACCTAGTTGAAGAGGAAATCGAACGTAAAGGCTTCTCTACGCACAACTTATGGGCGGCTTACAACCCATCGTTTGCGAAGGACCTAACGCTTAATCTTGCAGTCGATAACCTGTTTACCAAGAAATATGCTGAGCACACTGGCTTTGGTGTTTCTTGGGGCTCAGAGAAGTACACCAGCTACGAAGCAGGCCGTAACTTCAAAGCATCACTCGCGTACACCTTCTAATTCAGATGGGATTGATAAATACATCAGCCCCACAGTAAATAGTCATTTAGCGCATAAAAAAACGGCCCAACTAATGGGCCGTTTTCATTTAATCATACCAGCGTAATACCTAACTTAGGGCATTTTGAAAATTTGCGTTTTCGCGAGTAACTCAGCCATTTGGCTTTCAACGTCACGCATTTCTTTATTGATCTCACCTACCAGCGCACCTGACGCATTTGCAAGCTCTAATAGTTCATCAATATCGGCATCCACCAGTTTAGCTGTATCTGACTGCTGCTCGGTTGCTTGCGCTATATTGGCGTTGTGATGGCTAATGTCATCCACTAACGCGTGCAATTTATCAATTGATTGCTTGGTATCACTCACGACATCACGTGTTTTAAAACTAAACTCTTTGCTGTGCTGCATGTTCTCAAACGATGCTGTCGCATTGGTACAAATCTCGTCGAGTAAGCAACGAATATCTTCTGTCGATTGCTTACTACGACCAGCAAGTGTGCGTACTTCATCGGCAACAACCGCAAAGCCTCGACCTTGCTCACCTGCGCGGGCGGCTTCAATTGCGGCGTTCAGTGCTAACAAGTTCGTCTGTTCTGAAATCGCATTGATCGTATCGAGGATCACAGATACGTTTTGCGTTTGCTTCTCTAGCGCTTCAAGACGACTGTAGGTTTTATCAATATCTTCAATTAACTCGTTCACCGAATTAAATGAAGAATTACTTTGTTGGTTACTGGCTTCTGCATGGCTACGCGCATCATCCGCACTTTGTTGTGCTTCAACGGTCGTCGCCGCAACTTGAGTACTGGTTTGCGTCATTTCTGTCATCGCGGTAGCGATATTTTCACACCGACGCTGGGTACGCTCACTGGCACTACTTGCTTGCTCGGCAGACTGTGTCACCATTTGTAAGCTGGCTTGCGTGGTATTTGCTAGGGTATTCACCCCTTCAATAATTTTCGCCATGTCATGAATAAGCGTATCAACACTATGGCAAATCGCACCAATCTCATCATGATGTTCATCACCTAAGCGAATGGTCAAATCATTCTGGCTTGTCATTTGACCTAGCTTATTGGTTACCTCTTTGACACGACGCTTCATAATGCGCACGTAAATACTGGTCATCACAATAATCGGCAGTACGATCAAAAGTAGCCCTGCAATAATCATCAACTTCGCGTTTTGTGCTTGCTCTAGGTTTGTTGCTGAAATGTCCATTAACTGAGCACTAACCTGATCGCGGATGGCTTTCACCATTCCGATACGCTCTGTCGCTAACTTAAACCATGTCGTTGCCTGTGGTCCTTGGATCGCATTAAGGTTATCGCGTTGACTTAAAAATTGAGATTGAATTTGATCAACCTGTTGCCATACAGCGGCATGTTTTGCCTCTGATAGAGCCGTTAGGTTGTCACCTTCAAACAACAGTTCCGCCTGACGTAAAGCATAATCGCCCTGCACCAAATAATTGCTGATTTGACCATAACGCATCGCGTCAGTTTTACCTGCTGCAAACACACCATTCAATGCGCCGCGTGATTTACCCGCCTCTTCTTTAATGATTAATAAAGACAGTAAACCGATACTGCTACGTTTAATTGCAGCATCATCTAACTGTGAAATCACCAAACGAACATTATCAATGGCGAGCTGATTAAGATTTGAATAATACGCAAAAGGGGAATCTTTAATATTCAGCTGATCGACTTGACTACGAATTGATGATTTACGGCTGAGTTCTAATAACACATCACGACCGATAGCCGTCACGTCACTCGGCACCAAATATTGTGGTTGAAAGTTTCGTAGGGCCTGCTCTGCTGCATCGGCCTTCAACCTTTGCTTTTGTAATTGCGCAACTTGAGCGCCTTTACCCTTGTTTGCTAATACGCCAGCGGTTAGACCTCGCTCCACAGCATAGTTATGCGCCACATCATCGTACAAAGTGATTAGTGTGATCGCTTCACGCGTTACAGCTGCGTTATAACTTTTCGTCTGCGCCAGTAAAAATTGATTCGCCAATAGTACCAACACAATAAAAAGTGGGATCCCAGAAATCAAAACCAAAGCCTGGCTTAACCGGATAGATGCCAACTTTTTCAACATGAATCATCCTTTTGTATTCATACATGCTCACATAGATGAGCAAATAATATATATAAGCTCATATTGTCAGATAAATATTCATATAGCGCGTGTGATCTACATCAAAGATAAGAGAAAAGAATGAAACATATTTGTCAAAAGCAAGAGGTTAATGTGTTAAGTGTCAGTTAGTTGACCCAATGCCATTTTATTGACAAGAAAAGGTACTACCAAAGTGTTAGTTATTTAATTTAACTGCTTAATCTTTCCATTATTTAAAGCCATGCTGAAATACACTCGTGACATAACATGACGCAAGTTACTCGAAAAAAGAGTGGTAAGTACTTTCGCATCGAATAACGAATTTAAACGTTCGCTTTTATGATCTATTTAAAGGCACAGACTCTTTAGATTAAGGCAAAATATTATTTGGTGATTTACAGTCAATAATAAATTGTCATCTCATAAAGTATCATCAGATTAATCACTTACCTTTTTTTCTCTACTTACAACACGTTGCAAAGTAGATTATCATTAGGTATTGGGAACGTTTCAGCATTCGAGGTAAAAGAATGAAAAGCAAGGCGAGTCAATCACAGGGATTACTTCTGTTTCGTTTATCACAAGCGCAGATGTTTGCGATGGGTACACTGAAAGTACAAGAGATTGTTCCTTTTACCTCTTTCACTGCAATGCCCTACTCTCAGCAACATGTCCTTGGTGCAGTCTGTATTCGTGGTATGACAATGCCGCTGATCGACATGCCCTCAGCGATTGGTTATCGCCCAATCAGCCGTGAAGAATTTGCCAATTGCAGTATTATTATTACCGATTGTAGCCGTACGACGGTAGGCTTCTTGGTGCGTGGTATTGAT
Organism: Photobacterium kagoshimensis; assembly: GCF_050337045.1. Classification (NCBI taxonomy): domain Bacteria; kingdom Pseudomonadati; phylum Pseudomonadota; class Gammaproteobacteria; order Vibrionales; family Vibrionaceae; genus Photobacterium; species Photobacterium kagoshimensis. The sequence goes on from NZ_JAKJSO010000016.1 coordinate 49,148, forward strand.
AAGATCACCGCATGTGACTGGCAAGCTATTGCGCCACCACCAGAGACACTTGGCAACAATACCTATGTCACTGGGATCACGAAAGTTGAAGACCATTTAGTGCAGCTACTGGATGTTGAGTTAATTCTGTCGCACTTAAACCCCGATGACCCAAGTACCTTGTACCCAACGTTAACGGATATTGATCGCGAAAAGCTTAAACCTATGCGCATTCTGTTAGTTGATGATTCAGGTGTGGCTCGTCGACAACTGTGTAACGCACTCGACAGTATTAATATTCCATACTTTGTTGCCACCAACGGTAACGATGCTCTCGACATCATGCAAAAATCAGCGCAAGCAGGTCACGCGGTTGATATTTTGGTGAGTGATATTGAGATGCCTGGGCTTGATGGCTATGAGCTTGCTTTTGAAGTCCAAAACACACCGCATTTAGCGCATACCTACATGATTTTGCATACCTCGCTATCAAGCGAGATCTGTGTAGAGCGAGCCCTTCAAGTGGGCGCGCATGAAGCCTTAACCAAGTTTGAAGCCAATGAGCTGGTACACGCCATGTTACGTGGCGCTAAAAAACGCCGAGAGGCAACGGCAACCGTATAATATTCAGAGCACAAACATCAAATAAGCCAAACTAGCTAGGCAGCTAACAGATTGACTGATGACTGATGACTGATGACTGATGACTAATAGTAAAAAGCCCGAATTACACTGTAAATTCGGGCTTTTTTATCTTCATCGTGGCCTGTTATTTAGCGGCTGCGTTTAAGACGCTTTCTTCACAAACTTCGCTGTTACCATCATTTCACCAGCACCATCCAGTTTACAATCTAGCTGATGATCCTTCCCTTCGACGATGCGTCGGATAACGCCTTTAGTGCCAATTTTAAGCACCAAAGAACTGCCTTTCACTTTTAAATCTTTGGCTAGCGTTATCTTATCGCCTTCTTGCAACTGTGTACCATTGGCGTCTTTTTCTGTTGGCGCTTCATCCAGTACTTCAGAAGGGTTCCATTCGTAAGCACATTCGGGGCAGATCAAATCCTGTTGATCTTGATAAACATATTCAGAGTTACATTTGGGGCAAGGCGGTAAAGACATATATTGCTACTTATTCAAATTAACCTGTCGTGTATGGTAACGGTGCGCTTTAGGTAGCGTCTAGTGCAAAGCGCCATATCCTTAAAAATCTAATCAACAAATTCTAAGCCCCGCGATTTACCGCCCATTTCAAAAAACTTTGAACTTTATCATTTTGCTTTAGTCGTACTGACTACGTTTTCCATCACATGTACATCTGCAGCTTAGATATGCTCTCACGTCGAAACCAACACAAGCTCACTCGCAGCGCACTATTCTTAGTGGGTTGGGTTATCTGTGTCTGTCTCGCCAGCAACATGAGCCTTCTTCAAGTCTGCAAAGTGGTTTACGCCAACAGTGATTCTGCGATTTCCGCTGTCGCGCAAGTAAGCAAAACCGATGGTAGCGATACCATTAATAAAGCCACTCAGCCCGAAGATGAGTCATCCCGTGACAAATGTGATCTCTCAGAACACCTTATAAATTTTGATCACCACCAAATAAACGATCAAGCCATTTTTATGTACTTCGTGCTGCTCGCAATCGTGTTGTGGCTGCTCAGTACCGTCCCTTATTTCCCGCCATTCACTGAGCCAATCCTTCATAAAGGTCGGCGAATCCATCTCAAGATTTGTGTCTTTAGAGAATGAGAATAAGAGCGTTTAACTAACACTCATATTATTCATTTTTTAAGGAAAAATTAGACATGCCTAAAAGCAAAATGTCATTGCACTTTGTTGTGCTTTGGCTATTCGTTGCGCTGTGTTCAGTATTCACTGTAAACGCCAGTGCGAGCGAATCGACAGCACCTGTCACAACAGGTTGGATGCAAGACAAGTTACACCCGTATGTAGAAACGCGCTTTGTCATGACTGGACAAGTTAATGAAAAAGACAAAACTGCAGCTGGGTATCTCGAAGTGAATCTTTCCGATGAATGGAAAACCTATTGGAGAAGCCCTGGCGAAGGTGGCATTGCGCCGAAAATGAAATGGGCGGACTCTAAGAACATATCGCAACTGCAATGGTTCTGGAAATTTCCACAGCGTTTTAATTTACTCGGCATAGATACGCTGGGCTACAAACATAACATCATCTTTCCGATGAATATTCATATCGACGACATGAACAAACCCGTTGAGCTTCATGCGGTGCTCACCATGTCTTCATGTACCACAATATGTATTCTTACGGATTTTGATATCAACTTGGTCTTTAATCCAAGTGAAATGACCGTGAATCAAGACGCGATGTTGGTCTATGCCAAAGCAATGAGCGAAGTTCCCAAAGACTCACCGCTTGTTAAAGGGGTATCGACCACTTGGGATGCTCGCAAATCACAGCTCCAAGTTATTGCTACCCATCAACTCGGCTGGACTGCACCTGATGTGATCGTAGATGGCGAGTCAGACGAAATGCAAGACGCCGACTTTGGCGTTCCTCGCATCAAAATCGAGGGCAACAAAGCCATTGCAACCTATGACGTCAGTAGCTGGATGGGCACGCCTGATCTGAACAACCAACACATCCGCGTAAGCATCAAAGACCAAGCCTTCATCACGGAATACCCCGCCACGATTACCAACGGCATCGTGGGTAATAGCTCTATGATAAGCATGGTGCTGTTGGCGCTATTAGGTGGGCTGATCCTCAACATTATGCCTTGTGTCTTCCCTGTACTCGGCATGAAGCTAAGTGGGGTTATTTCTGCTCAAGGCATGGCAAGAAAACAAGTGCGGTTTCAGTTTCTGGCATCAGCTAGTGGCATCCTCACATCCTTCTGGCTAATCGCGACATTCTTGGCTGTGTTAAAAGTGTCAGGCAGTGTTATTGGCTGGGGCATTCAATTCCAAAGCGGCTGGTTTATTGGTGGGATGTTTATCATTACCGCCCTATTTAGCGCAAACATGCTCGGCCTTTTCGAGATCCGCCTTTCGTCGAATACCAATACTTGGATGGCTACTAAGGGGGACAATAGTTATGTCGGGCACTTTACACAAGGTATGTTCGCCACGCTATTGGCTACGCCATGTTCCGCCCCATTTCTTGGCACAGCGGTCGCCTTTGCACTTGCGACGAGCATCCCCGCAATGTTTGGGATTTTCACTGCCCTTGCAGTTGGTATGGCACTGCCATGGATTATTGTGGCTGCATTCCCATCAATTGCTTTAGCGCTACCAAAGCCAGGGGCATGGATGAACCGTGTCAAATATCTATTCGGCGCAATGATGTTGATCACCAGTATTTGGCTCTTTAGTCTGCTTCGGCCTCACATCCCTCCATTCTGGCTGTACGCCATATTCGCAGTCAGTGTTGGCCTATTCCTTATAAGGCTTATTCAAGTACATGGCATCAAGACGGCGAGCGCCGTTGCCCTGCTGCTGGTCACTGTTATATCTGCATCGTTATTTTTTGAGAAAACGACCTCAAAAATACTGCCACCAGAGCCAAAGTGGGAAGCCTTGTCGACAGCGGCCATTAACGAGCATGTCGCTAAGGGTGACGTGGTTTTTGTTGATGTCACCGCTGATTGGTGTGTGACCTGTAAAGCGAACAAGATTGGCGTTCTCTTGCAAGACCCCGTCTATAGCGCACTGACTGAAGGTGATGTGGTGCCAATGGAAGGTGATTGGACAACCCCGAGTGCTACCGTCACTTCATACCTACAAGATCACAATCGATTCGGGGTGCCGTTCAATATGGTTTACGGCAAAGGTGCACCAGAAGGTATCGAGCTACCTGTAATTTTAACCAGTAACGCGGTAATGGATGCCATCGAGAAGGCGCGAGGTGATGACGAATGATTAGCGCAAAATCTAAAGCTCCCCGTCAAACCCAAAAGCACAAGGTGACATCAACATTGCTCTATAGCGTGTTTGCACTGGTGGCAGTTTTTGGGGTTGATGACTGGCGGACCAAAGATATTCCAATGCATCACGTTCCGCCAATAGTGGGCGTGTCGCTATCTGGCGAACCTATCGATGTCATCGAGATGAGCAGGAAAGAACCTGTATTAGTTTACTTTTGGACGACATGGTGTGTGGCCTGCAAATTCGTCACGCCTGTTGTTGATTGGCTTTCATCAAGCTATCCCGTTGTTGGTGTATCCCTGACTTCAGGCAAAGATGAAAGGGTCAAACGTTACATGGATGCGAAAGCGTATAGCTACAACAACATTAATGATACTCAAGGCAACATTGCCCGCGATTGGGGGATCTCAGTAACGCCAACGCTCATTGTTATCAATGACGGAAAAGTAACGAGCGTTACTTCAGGCATGACAACACCAATGGGTATCGCTGCCCGATTATGGCTCGCTAAATATTAATGGACGCAAACATGAAATTCATAACAAAAATCATCATCACTTTATTCGCAACAGTGGCTTTCACGCCCGTCAGTTACGCCATGACAAACCAAGAAAAGATTGCCGAGATAACGCAAATGTTAGAAACCCATCAAGGGATCATTAGTTCGGTGCACGACAGCTTAGCTTCCTATATAGATCAACAAAACGGCTTTGAGAAAGCATTGGCCGAAAGCCATGATTTTATCTATAACAACCCAAACCACCCTTGGTATGGCTCCAATAATCCAACACTTACCATTGTAAACATGACAGACTTTAGTTGCCCATGGTGTAAAAAGTTAGATCCTGTGCTTCGCAAAATAGTCGATGACTTTCCAAATGAAATCAAAGTGATCAATATCTATATCGCTCTAAAGGAAAGAGATACGTTACCCAACTCTGCCACTTTTGGGCTTAACGTATGGAACAATGACAAGCTAAAATACAAAGCTGTTGAAGAAATGTTGATCAGTAAACCGGGGATCCACAACACACGTTCGATCATGAAAGTGGCGAAGAAGAACAAAGCCACCGACTACGTCGCTCCAAATAACGAAGTGACTAAAGAAGTTGCTGAAAACTACAACCTGTTTTCTAAATTAGGTATTCGAGGTACACCAGCAATGCTCATTGATGGCGCATTGTTACCAGGTTACCTACCATACGACCAGCTCTACCCCATCGTTAAAGCGAAGTTAGAAGAGAAAAAAGGAAAGTAGAAACCTTAGTTTCAACTTTGAAGTGCGACAACTGCGTTAATTTTTCATTAATAAAACAAGCCCTATGTTGCTAGGGCTTGTTTTTATTAAAGCTAAGTTAGCAGGTTGAACACAAACAGAGAAAGTGGCAACTTGACTATATAGATAATAAAAAACCGTGGTATGCCCCCAAAAAGTCACCGATTTCCGTGCACGTTAGAGAACATTCGCATCAAATGCCTTGCGCGGGATAAATCGACCATTCCCTGCTTTACCTGTAAATTCTCGATTGCGTGCAACCACCTCGCCTCGACTGATGGTCATTACTGGCCAACCTTGGGTTGGGATATTCTCAAACGGGGTGTAATCGGCGTTGTCGTGCAATAAATCGTGACTAATCGTGACATTCTGCTGCGGGTCAAACAGCACAAAATCAGCATCCGACCCCACCTGTAATGCCCCTTTTTGAGGATAAAGGCCAAACAGTTTGGCTGGAAGATAACTGGTTAATTCAACAAAGCGGCGTGGACTAAAGCGTCCTTTCATCACACCTTCCGAAAACATCAGTGGCATTCGGGTTTCAACACCAGGCATGCCATTTGGACATGCACTAAAGTTGTCTTTGCCGCGCTGTTTCTGCTCGTGGTAGGTGAATGAACAATGATCGGTTGCTACGGTATCAATACTCCCATCCACTAGCCCTGCCCACAGCTTTTCTCGCTCAGCGGCAGGCCGTAATGGCGGACTCAGAATGTATTTCAGCGCATCTTCTTTTTCATAGCAACTATCGTCAAGCATCAGATATTGCGGGCAGGTTTCAACCCATACTGGTTGATGATTGTTACGCGCAAGACGCGCATAATCCAAGCCCAAGCCATTAGAAAGGTGAACAATATACAACGGCGCATCACCCGCTAACTTGGCGAGATTGATCATTCTAGCGATAGCTTCTGCTTCACATTCAAGCGGGCGGCTTATCGCATGGTATTTAGGTTGGGTTTTACCTTGCTCAAGCAACTGTGTTCGCCGCAAGGCAATCGCAGCATCGTTCTCAGGATGGACGGTTGCCAACGCCCCCACTTGTTTAAGCTGCATCAGTGCCTTTAACACCTCGGCATCATCAAGCTTATAGCCGTAAGTAAGATATAGCTTGAAGCTGGATATCCCTTCTTCTTCAACCATAGATGCCATTTCAGCGAGAATATCGTCATTAACGTGCTGAATAACGCCGTGAAAACTGTAATCAATTGCTGCCGTATCCTTGGCATACGCTTGGTATACATTAAGCTGATGATGGAGACTGCATCCTTTAGGGCCAAATCCCATATGATCGATGACCATAGTGGTACCGCCACAAGCGGCTGAACGAGTGCCAGAAAGAAAATCATCACAACTACGAGCGATACCGACATCGATATTAAAGTGGGTATGGACATCAATACCGCCAGGCATCACATATAAACCCGTCGCTTCAATAATTTCACATGACTCAGGAATAGTATGAATTTCTGGGGCTATTTCAGCGATTTTACCGTCAATGATAAGAATATCGGCTTTTTGCTCTTGCCTATGATCAACCACGATCCCTTGGCGAAGCAGCATTGCCCTTGGTTGGCACTGACGAAAACTGTCCGATTGGCGTTGTGATGTTTTTTCCGAAGCCGCTGAAAACATAGTCTCTTCCTTCGATTTACTCTTTGTCGCGGTCAATTAAAGTAGTGGTCAATTAAAATAGAGGTCAACTAAAATTGGCCTTACCGCAAACCCAATTAAGCCTTGGTTCACGTTACTCTTTCTTTTGTCCGTTAAAACGTCGACTCGCATTAATAGACAAAAGAAACAGAAAACATCCGCGTTACAGACAAGAAATCCACCCTAGGTGAGATGTTACCAACGCCCCCAGGATGGAAAGGAGGAATAAGCAGAGCTTGATATCCTCCTTCTGTCGTTACAAAAACTATTTTTTAAGTTCACTCAAGTACATCTGAGGGATAACAGCGTACATAGCTGCACAAGTGACTAAGTGATCTTTCCACGTTTTCTCGTTTGGCGCGTGAGCTTCAGGCTCTTTACCAGGGCCAAAGCCAATCACAGGAATACCATAGCGACCCATGATAGAAACGCCGTTAGTCGAGAAGGTCCACTTATCTACGGTTGGTTTTTTGTCGAACAGTAACTCGTAAGAAGCTTCGAGTGTCTTGGTCGCAACATGCTCTTCATCAATCACCCAAGCAGGGAAATAACATTCTGTTGGATAAACTAAACCAGTGTAGGCTGGGCGGTCGTAGTCGTACATAGAGACTTTACCACCGAATTTCTTAACAGAGTCCAGCTCTTCGATTTCTTTGATCGCACCTTCCCATGTTTCACCCCAAGTCAAACGACGGTCAATCGAAATTGCACAGCTATCGGCAACCGCACAGCGGCTTGGTGAGGTGTAGAACACTTCAGATACGGTCAATGTACCTTTGCCTAGGAATGGGTCATCGCCAAGGTTGGCAGATAGTTTCTCGATGTCGTTGAGCATATGGCCCATCTTAAAGATGGCGTTGTCACCACGTTCTGGTGCAGAGCCATGACAGCTCACACCTGCAACATCAACTCGGATTTCCATACGGCCACGTTGGCCACGATAAATCTGACAATCTGTTGGTTCGGTTGATACCACAAATTCAGGGCGGATATTGCTTTCTTGAATGATGTACTGCCAGCAAAGACCGTCACAGTCTTCTTCTTGAACCGTACCTGTCACAAGCAAGGTATATTCGTCTTCCAAGCCAAGATCTTTGATTATCTTACCGGCGTAAACCATTGACGCCATACCACCCTCTTGATCCGATGCACCACGACCACCGATCACTTCGTCATCTTCCATACCTTCGTATGGGTCGAAGTTCCAGTTATCCATGTTACCGATACCCACGGTATCGATGTGTGCATCCATAGCAATGAGATGAGGACCATGACCAATCCAACCGAGTACGTTACCCATAGGGTCGATTTCAACCTTGTCAAAACCGACTTTTTCCATCTCTTCTTTAATGCGTAAAACGACTTTTTCTTCGTTACAACTTTCACTTGGAATCGCAATCATGTCACGAAGGAAGCGAGTCATATCTGCTTTGTATTCTTGGGCTTTGTCCAGTACTTGAGTGAATGGAATATTCATTATAATTCTCCTTGAACCGAGCGGTGGTCATCACACTCGGTATGATCGATTTTCACGGCATCCTGCCTTTTTGATGACGCTGACACGACGCTAAATTTGAAATTTGGGTTTATCAATTTTTAATCATTCGCTAACGAGCAAAACTCAAACCGTTTGATGCTTACCGCCCCATACCACTTCACGATAATGGACAGGATCGGTATCGCCTTCGGTATTAATTAGGAGCACCACTGAGTCTTTATTGAGGCCGAGTTTCGCCATCAATTGTTCTTTTTCTGGGTGAAAGTGCACAGCAGCAAGCAAGCCAGCACCGACGGCGCCTGACTCACCAGAAACAATCCTTGGATCGCTACCTAGTGGGTTGCCGAGTACGCGCATCCCGAGTGCCGCAACACTGTCTTGGCAAGAAACAAACTGGGTAGAACAATCACGAAGTACTGGCCAACCAATAGGGTTAGGTTCACCGCAGGCCAGGCCGACCATGATGGTGGCAAGATCGCCATCAACATTGACCATTTCACCCTTCTCGCTGATACCAGAACGGTAGATACAGTCAGCGTTATCTGGCTCAACAACAACTGAATGCAATTTATCTGGGCCATACTGATCACACAGGTAACCAAGCACACCACCAGCCATCGCACCAACACCGGCTTGAAGGAAAACATGCGTCGGACGTTCTACAGCCATGGCTGTCATTTGATCAACCGCTTCTGCCGCCATGGTGGTGTAACCTTGCATGATCCAAGTAGGAATTTCGGTATACCCTTCCCATGCTGTGTCTTGTACCACTTTCCAGCCGTTTTCATTCGCTGTTTTAATGGCAAGGCGCACGGTATCGTCATAATTCATGTCGGTGACAATACATTCAGCGCCCAACGCTCTGATATTATTCACTCGCTCATCTGCCGCGCCTTTTGGCATGTACACAACAGCATTCTGACCGAGTTTATTGGCTGCCCACGCGACACCACGACCATGGTTACCGTCGGTTGCCGTTGCAAAAGTCATTTTTTCTGTAATATCGTTTTTTAATTTAGCGAAATCAAAAGCATTGATATCGAGCTTGAACTCATCACACAGTAGACGGGCAATGGCATAAGCCCCACCCAGCATTTTGAAAGCACTCAAATCGAAGCGGTAGGCTTCATCTTTAACTAATATTTTCCCAACACCAATGACGTTTGCTAGGCAGTCAAGAGAATGTAGTGGTGTGGGTTGGTATCCTTCCACCGCTTGATGGAATGCACGGGCTTTTTCCGCCTCGATGGCGGTGAATAGTGGAGAAAGCTGACCGTTATAGTGGCGGTTATCGGCGATCTCCATTTTTAGAGTGAACGTAGACACGACCATACCTCATAAAAATAAGAGAAAGAAAAGGCGGGGTTATTCAAAAACCTAAGGGATTATCCCCGCGAGTAGACTTGCATAAGACAAACAGTTTGATTAGGTATTTCCCTGCCTAACAAACACCTAAAAAGTATTGCTAGGCAGGTGAAGGTTCGTGGTGCGACTGTGTTATTTAACACGCTTCTTCGCATCATCCAGCAGTTCTTGTAGGATAAGTCCTGGCTCTTGGTATTTACGGTTCATGATCATTGCCGCAATCACATATGGCTTCCAGCTGGCTTCCTTATAAGTTTCAATACGGTACTTATCAAATACCGACTCTTCCACTTCGCCTGCTTCACAAGACACGCCCGTAATATCGGCAGGTAAACAGTGCATGTACAATGCTTCACCCGCTTTGGTTAGCTTCATCATTTCTTCGGTACAGTGCCAATCTTTATGGTTAGCATTCTGTGCCAGACATTCTTGTTCCAGTGCTTTCAAGCCATCATGATCGTTCGCGCGTAACAACTCTGTACGACGCCCCATCACTTGGTAAGGCGCCCAAGATTTTGGATACACGATATCAGCATCTTTAAATGCTTCTTCCATGCTGGCTACTTGCGTGAAACTACCGCCAGATGCAGCCGCATTTTTGCGTGCTTCTGCAACCACTTCAGGGATAAGGTCATAACCTTCAGGGTGCGCTAGCGTCACGTCCATACCAAAGCGAGTCATCAGGCCGATAATGCCCTGAGGTACTGACAATGGTTTACCGTAGCTTGGCGAGTAAGCCCAAGTCATCGCGATTTTCTTGCCTTTCAGTTCTTCTAAGCTGCCGAAGTGTTCTTCCAACCATGCCAAATCAGCCATAGACTGGGTTGGGTGGTCGATATCGCACTGTAGGTTAACCAGTGCAGGACGATGAGGTAACACACCTTCTTTGACGCCATCATCTAATGCAGCACCCACCTCACGCATGTAGGCATTACCCGCACCTAAATACATGTCATCACGAATGCCGATAGCATCAGCACAGAAAGAGATCATATTGGCGGTTTCACGCACGGTTTCACCATGGGCGATTTGAGATTTACCTTCATCCAAATCTTGCTGAGCAAGCCCTAGCATGTTGATCGCTGATGCATATGAGAAACGGGTACGCGTTGAGTTATCGCGGAAGAGAGAAATGCCAAGACCATTGTTAAACACGTTAGTTGAAATATTTTCCTGACGCATAGCTTTTAGTACTTGGGCTGTTTTCAGTACACGCTCAAGCTCTTCCGGGGTTTGCTCCCACGTCAATAAAAAGTCTTTGTCGTGTAATTCAGATTTTAGCTCATTAATTTCCTTGATCAGTTCATTGATGCTCTTCATATTTTCCTTCCCGGTTTTAATTGTTATGCGTCCCTGACAATACTTCTCATCACAGGGCTGTCGCTTAATAGATAGTGACCCTAGAATGTTCAATAATAAAATACGGTTAATACATGTAGATAATTCAGAACTTGACTAAGTAACAATCAACAATTGTGCCAATATTAATTCCCACCAAGATTATTTATAAATAACCTTTCCCTCCCCATAGATACTGGGGCGTGAGAGGCATTAAGTGCTCTGTTATAAAAAAGGAAAGTTAAATGGCATAAAAACTATCAAAGATGTATCAGCCCTTTACGCCAAAATGATAGTGATAAGAGCGATGGAATATCATTTTGATATTTAAAGATGATCTTGGTAACAAAAGCCTTCCATTTTGGTCTTTTCAATTAGAAAAACCTGACAAATATCCAAACAGTCTATTTTTTTTTCATTTATGCTAATTTTATCATTAAAGGAATAGTTTGAATAATATGCAGAATGCTACCTCTCATTCAGAATTAATGCAGTTGCAACCAACAATCCTTCGGTTCACCCAAATGTTGTCGGCAGTGTTAAAAATTGATGCCGAAGTTGTCGATGCCGATTTGGTTCGAATTGCAGGTACTGGCCCCTACAGTAAATTTTTTGGCAAAAAACTAAACACAAGCTCAAGGATTTTCAGGTATATCATTGAGACAAATGAAGAAAAAGTTGTAGTCAAATCTAGAACAGACCCTTTATGCGAGGGGTGTAAAAACAAAAGTTCTTGTCGTGAAATGGCCTTCCTTGGCGTACCAATCATGATCGAAGATCGATGTTTAGGGGTGATCAGTCTTGTCGCATTCACTGAAGATTCACGAGAAAGAATCAAGGATAATGTCCAACTTTTTTCAGACTACGTTAAACACATCGCGCAAATAGTTGTATCCAAAGTTGTCGAAAAGAACAGTAAAAATAAAGGTCTCGACGAGGTGTTTACTCATCTTATTGAAAACATGGACCAAGGCGTATTAGTGCTCGATGAAAACAATCGGGTTAAGTATGGTAACCAGCCAGCACTTAATAACTTAAATATAAAGCAGGACGCTTTATATGACCTTGAAATTAAAATTCGATCGTTGTCACTTCACAATAATGAAATAAAAAGCCATCAACAACATATTATTTCACAAGGTGAATGGCAAAAATTAATTGTTGGGCAGTTTTATAACACACAGGGACAGCAATTATTTTTGATGGCTTACCATCAACCCAATAGCGATTTTACGATTCAAGATCATGGCTCGCTTCTCAGTACTGTCATTGGTGAATCACCCAAGATGCGCCAACTCAAAAAGATGATTACTCGCGTTGCCAGCAGCCCTTCGAGTGTTCTGATTAATGGTGAAAGCGGCACAGGTAAAGAGGTTATTGCAAATGCAGTACATAACCTCAGTGATCGAAGCCAATCACCATTTATTGCCATCAACTGTGCCGCTATTCCTGAAGCCTTGCTGGAAAGTGAATTGTTTGGTTATGTCAAAGGGGCGTTTACTGGCGCCTCTAATAAGGGCAAAAACGGCTTGATCCAAGCCGCTAACAAAGGAACCCTCTTTCTTGATGAAATTGGCGACATGCCGATGACGCTGCAGGCGAAGCTGCTTCGTGTACTGGAAGAACGCAAAGTAATGCCAATTGGCTCAAATAACGCTGTACCAGTGGACATTCGGATTATTTCTGCGACCAATCATAACTTCCAAGAAATGATAGCCACCAATAAATTCCGAGAAGATTTGTATTACCGCCTTAACGTGATCCCTTTTCAACTGCCTCCGTTAAGGGAACGAGAAGGCGATATCACATTGATGACTAACTACTTTCTTGAGTATCACACCCAAAAAATCGGTGTGGTCTACCCAGGAATAAGTGCTGAAGCGATGCGCCGTCTCAATGCCTATCATTGGCCGGGGAATGTACGTGAGCTCAGCAATTTAATTGAATATCTTGTCAACATCGTACCTGAAGGTGACCAAATCGACATTGACTTGCTTCCGCCGCACTTTGAACAATCACCAGCAGCGGCATGTCCAGAGGAAGCCTATAACGATGATTACTCGATGAGCCTAGAAGATATGGAAAGGAACCGTATTGAGGAAGCGATATATCGTCTTGGTAACCGAAAAATGGTCGCCGAAGAGCTAGGGATTGGTATTGCAACCTTGTATCGTAAAATCAAAAAATACGAACTCAACAACCATAGAGCCTCTTGATGCGATAGGTTAAGTCATCAATAACACATCAAAAAAGATCAACCATGAGTACCAATAATAGTTAGCTACGTATCAGATAAGACTACTGTATACCAAGCGGGGGTCTTATTGAGATCACAAGATAAAACGGGGGCTTTTATAAGCCTCTTCAGTTGCTGCCTACTTTTACTATGGCAGCAACTAAAGGGTACATAGTCAAAACTAAATTGCCCAACCTCCTGCGTAGAAGACGACCAACACAATGGCAATGATGACTGTTCCGACATTCAAGCGTTTCGCCTCACCAGAAACTACCCGACCAATCACCAAAGAACCAAAACCAAGCATAATACCAGTAACGATATTCCCTGTTAGTACAATAAATACTGCGCACATAAGGCCAGATAGCGCATCTACTGAGTCAGCCATATCCAACTTGCTGACGTTGCTCATCATTAGCAGACCAACGTACATCAAAGCTGGCGCCGTAGCGTAAGCTGGGACCAAATAACTCAGTGGCGACAAGAACAGTAGTAATACAAACAGGCCACCAACAACCGTTGCAGTCAGCCCCGTTTTACCACCAGCGGCAGTACCTGCTGCTGATTCGATATACACAGCCGCAGGTGCTCCACCCACAAAGCCAGCAAAAATACTACTCACGGAGTCCGACGTTAGTGCTTTACCACCATCAATGATTTGACCGTCTTTATCCAGTAGTTTCGCCTGACCAGCAACCGCACGAATAGTACCTGTTGCATCAAAAATAGCCGTCATCACCAACGCCAACACACTTGGGATCACGACTGGGTTCAGTGCCCCCATAATATCCATGGTACCCAATAACGATTCACCTTCCCCACCAAACGATGGCATCGCAAACAGCCCCTGATAGGTCACGTTAGGATCGAATATCAGACCAAAAATTGAAATCGCAATAATCACCAGCAAAATACCACCGGGAACTTGACGCTTCTCTAGGCCGAAAATCGCAGCCAGACCAACAATCGACATCAGGACAGGTAACGAAGTGAACTCACCCAATGCGACAGGTAGGCCAGCATGCGGGTTTTGCACCACCAAACCGACACCATTTGCAGCAATCAATAGCAAAAACAAGCCAATACCGATCCCTGTGCCATGGGCGATTCCGGACGGTAAGTTCGTCAATATCCATTGACGCACACCCGTTACAGTAATGGCAGTAAACACCACACCCATTAAGAACACAGCACCTAGCGCAACGGGAATACTGATCCCCTGCCCCAGTACCAAGCTAAATGCGGTAAACGCAGTAAGGGAGATCGCACAACCAATAGCCATCGGCAGGTTTGCCCAAAGCCCCATTAGTAGTGAGCCAAACGCAGCAACTAGACACGTGGCAATAAACACCGCCCCTTGGTTAAATCCCGCCGCACCAAGCATGCTCGGCACCACAATAACGGAGTAAACCATTGCCAGAAATGTCGTCAAACCCGCGACCACTTCTTGTTTTACACTACTACCGCGTTGGGAAATTTTAAAATACCCATCCAACCCGCCTTTACGGGATGTGTCTTCTTCTACCACTGTGGATTCATGATGAATCGAACTATTCTCAGACATGATGTAATTCCTTGTAAAATTGAGTGTTAGGCTCGCAGCCTGAACACCTCGAAAACGTTGAGCTTCCTCTCAACCCGCCCCGTAGCAATCGATTGCTTTATTGGGGCTGTGACTTGTCCGTCACGTTATAAATGTTGCTGACTTTTTTTATCGACACAACCCCAGTTAACAGAACTCATCAATCCCCAAAAGGAATATCCCTCGAGCAAATAACTGGGGCTAGGCAAGCTAAATTGGCGGCGATTATACGCCTCGCTCACCCTGCATTGTCAAAAAATCATTTTCGAACGAAACCGTTTGCGTAAAATTTAACCTCTTTCGTAAACTAACCTGCCATCGACATAAGTTCGGTAGATGCTTCGGTCGTCGCCCAATGTCATTAGCATGAACAACTTATCAGACAAGTTACGCGAACTGTCGTAGCGAAGTTGCTGTAATGGTGTCGAACAAGGGTCGATAATGACGAAATCAGCCTCTTTACCCACCTCGAAGTTTCCAATTAGATGATCCAAAGAGAGGGATTTTGCTCCCCCTAGAGTGGCCAAATAAAACGCTTCGAATGCTGAGAGTCGATACTGTTGCAACTGCATAACCTTGTAAGCTTCGTTCAGCGTTTGCAGCATATTAAAGGTTGTCCCTGCACCAATATCAGTGCCCATGCCGACTTTCACCTTACGCTTCCAGGCCTCCTGCATCTTAAACAACCCACTCCCTAGGTAGAGGTTAGATGTAGGGCAAAATGCAATGGCTGAATCGGTATCATGTAGGCAATCCCACTCTTTATCCTCAAGGTGGATACAGTGAGCAAATACACTCTTAGAACCTGTTAGGCCGTGGTGGTGATACACATCCAAATACCCGTCCTGCTCAGGATAAAGCTCTTTCACCCAAGCAATTTCATCCTTATTCTCACATAAGTGAGTATGTACGTAAGTATCTGGATACTCTGCCTTAAGCCGTCCTGCCATAGCGAGTTGCTCTGGGCTCGAAGTCGGTGCAAAGCGAGGGGTAATGGCATACAACAAACGGCCACGCTTATGCCAACGTTCAATCAATTCTTTACTTTGGTTGTAACCAATCTCTGGCGTATCCAGCAGGTATTCCGGTGCATTGCGGTCCATCATCACCTTACCGGCGATCATCCGCATATTGATCTTCTCAGCTTCTTCAAACAGTGCATCAACCGATTCAGGGTGAACCGTGCCAAACACCAAGGCGGTTGTCGTTCCGTTTCGCAGTAACTGCTTGATAAAGAAGGTCGACATTTCGCGAGAATAATCTTTGTCTTTATAGCGCGCTTCAGTCGGGAAGGTATAATTATTCAGCCATTCCAATAGCTGTTCGCCATAGGCGCCAACCATTTCGGCCTGTGGATAGTGAATATGGGTATCAACAAAACCGGGCATCACAATTTTGCCAGGGTAGCTTCGGATTCGGACCGTTGGCGGGATTTGATCTTTACCCTCTTCCCATTCACCGACCCACTCGATACGCCCGTTGTCGACTAACATCAAACCATCTTCAATAAAGCGGATGTTCTGCTCTATATCTTCAGGTTTGTCGACAACCTTTGCGATATCTAAGATAGACGCTCTTATCGCTTTAACTGATTGGGTATATTCCATGATTACCTCTTATCTTTTCGTGCTGGACAGTAGTAGGGAACCGTTATTTCCAGCGTTATTTTCTTCCAATTTCTTTCTATTGTAGGGCTTAAACTTGTTGCTCGCGTGACTGCACGGCATCTTCCTCAGCCAATGCTTTTTCACATTCTTCACACTCTTTAATCTGATCTTTCAACGCTTCGCGTTTTTCATTCGCACTCTCAGCTTCATCGGCTCGGTTAATGCCTAAAACAATATTAAGGCCCAAGGCCACTAAAGAGCCCGTCGTAATACCTGAACCAAGAATGACGCGAATGGAATCAGGCATATAGGTTAAGATTTCAGGGCGAACCGTTACCGCCATGCCCGAGGCAACCCCGACAGCGATGATAAGCATATTGCGTTTGGTAAAGTTAATTCGTGACAGGATGCCAATACCCGCGGAGATGATCATGGCGAACATCACAAGTCCTGCGCCACCTAGCACAGGTGAAGGAATGGTGACCACAATCCCCCCCAGTTTCGGGAACATACCTGCAATCAGCATTATCACACCAGTAACCGCGACTACATGGCGACTCGCTACGCCAGTAATCGAAACAATACCGACATTCTGGCTGAATGATGAAAAGGGGGTGGCACCAAATACCGATGCAAGGGCACTACCGATACCATCACATAAGATCCCTTTTGATAGTTTCTTCCCAGTCAACTTGGTATGGGTGGCATCGCTCAAGGCCAAAAAGTCACCTGTCGATTCCATGATGGTTACTAGGTAAGCAATAGACATCCCAATAACGCCACTGACTGTAAAACTTAACCCGAACGGTAAGAGTTCAGGCAAGGAGAAGAACTTGGCTTCTTTTACCGGCGTAAAGTCCACCACTCCCATGAAGATCGCGACAATGTAACCCACCATCATTCCGATCACGATTGCAGCAGCAGAGACTAGCCCTTTACCAAGTTGCGACAGTACAATCACCACAACCAGCACCAATAAACCCAACATCAAGTTATTGATTTGACCGTAATGCTCTTGCCCAACAAAACCACCCGCAAACCAATCGACAGAGACAGGCAAAATTGTCAGACCAATCAAGACCACCACGGTACCAGACACCACAGGTGGAAAGAGTTTCCTGATTTGTGGCATGAAACGGCTACCAATGATCATCACTAACGAACCCACCAGTGATGCACCGAATATTCCGGAAATACCCGAGTCCAGTCCAATAGAAATTGATATAGCCACAAAGGTAAAGCTGGTCCCCATCACCACTGGAAGTCGGATCCCAACAGGACCAACCCCTTTGCACTGGATGATAGTCACCACGCCCGAGACCATCAGCGCTGCATTGACCAAAATAACCATTTGTTCAGTTGGTAAACCAATCGCACTACCGACGACTAAAGGGACGGCAATGATAGCCCCCATAGCAGCAAGCATATGTTGAAGGGCAAGGAGAATTGCGGCTCCCATTGGAGGCTTATCTTCCACGTTATAAAGCAGTTTCATTTCAGTTCCATCCGTACCTGTGAAACACTAGGGTCTTTACAACGTGATCAACCAGAGCCTATCCCTGCTTACCCGTCGATAACCCGACAAAAAAAACGGCCATTTCCCATCCACTGGAAATGACCGCCTTCGCATTGATTACAGCTTATTCAGACCTTGTAGAACCTTCTCTGGTGTAAAGTGCCAATCTCGCATCCAAACGCCACATGCATCATGAATTGCACTGGCAATCGCTGGCGCTGCACCGTTAACACCGATTTCAGAAATCGATTTCGCACCATAAGGGCCAATCGGATCATCACTTGGTACTAACACCGCTTTGAAATCACGCGGGATATCACCAATCATCGGCGCACCATAGCTCTTCAAGTCGCGCGTCACAGGGACACCATGCTCATCATAAATCAGCTCTTCATATAAGCTGTGACCAATGGCGCGCATACTGGCACCGTAGATCTGCCCTAACGCGAGATCTGGGTTAACTGGCGTACCACAGTCGAGCAAGGCATGGAACTTATCGAGACGGATTTCACCCGTACGCGTATTCACCGCTACCTCAGCGAAGTTCGCGCCATAAGGGAAGGCAAATTCTGGTGTGGTGAAACAACCTGAAGCCAATAATTGCCCCCAGCCTGTTCCGCTTTCCGCTTTGTGAGCAATATCGAAGTAGTTCACTTCTCCCTGCTTACCTTTCACTAAACCCGGCGCCACAATAGCGACATCTTCCACGGGTTCACCCAGCATTTCAGCGCCGCACTTAAGGATTTTCTCGCGCATTGCTTCAGCTGCTCGCTTGGCCGCATTACCAGAGAAACATGTGCCAGATGAGGCGTAAGCTCCCTTATCAAACGGCGCATGATCGGTATCCCCTGAATGAATCGTAATGTCATCCATCGGGCAGCAAAGCACTTCAGCGGTCAGTTTGCTTACTACGGTATCAAGGCCAGTACCGATATCTGCGGCACCAGAGTGAACAATGAAGGTACCATCCGATGCCATTTTGATTTGGCAGTTCGCTTGGTCGATATCGGGAATACCGGATTTTTGCTGGATAATCGCCACACCACGGCCCACTCTCCATTCACCGTCATCCTGTTTCGGACTGTCCCACTCAATCAACTTGCGACCTTCGCGCAAAATAGGTCCAAGGGCACAGCTGTGAACTTTAGGCGCACTGGCAGGCATTTTACCTTCACCGATAGCCGCGAGAATTTTCAGCTCTTGGCCTTCAACAACGCGGTTCTTCTCAACCATATCTAGATGGTCAATGCCAAGCTCATCTGCCATTTCGGCCATTGCCATCGTCAGTGCGTAGTTGCCTTTCGGTGCACCGTAACCCTGATAAGCCCCAGTCGGACAAATATTGGAGTAATACGTGGTGACCCTGAAGTCCACATTGTCACATGGGTACAAAGGCAAGGATAAGGCAGGACCATTTGATGGCACCGTCAGCGCATGGTTTCCGTAAGGGCCGGTATTGGCACGGAAATCCATATCAATGGCTGTTAGTGTGCCGTCTTTCTTCGCACCGAGTTTCACCACCACTTTGGCAACGTGGCGGGTTGAGTTAGAGATAAATTCTTCTTCACGGGTATGGTGGAAATACACAGGACGGCCTGTCGTCCACGTCGCCCATGCACACACATCTTCCAACAAAATATCTTGCTTAGAGCCGTATCCACCACCGACACGCTCTTTAACGATGTGGACTTTGTTCTGCTTCACATTAAGAATTTTTGCTACCTGACGGCGCACGTGCCAAGGCACCTGAGTCGAATCGTGCATCACAATACGATCACCATCCATATAGCTGTAACAGATATGGGTTTCAACAGGCAGTTGTTGCACCTGTTTCGATTCGTAAGTACGTTCGATGATCTTATCCGCTTCCGCAAAGCCCTTATCGAGATCGCCGATATGGCCACGAACACTGGCGGCAATATTTTTGCGTGGGAAACAACCAATCGGGAAGTTCACGATTAACTTACCTTCACGCGGATCGGCGTTTCGGTTCTGCTCTTCTAAATCATCAGGCGCACCCACGCCATATTCTATGGGTTCGTTATGAATGATCGGCGCATTTGCAGCCATCGCCTCATCAATACTCATGACAGGCTTAAGCACATCGTATTCGACGTCAATCAGTGCCAACGCTTGCTCTGCAATTTCCACTGATTCAGCGACAACAGCAGCCACACGGTCACCCACATGACGCAGTTTTTGGCCAAACATACGGCGATCGAGCGGTGACGGCTCAGGTGCACTCTGGCCACCTGGTGTATAAGGAATATCAGGGCAATTCTTGTGCGTTATCACAGATACCACACCCGCGAGTGCTTCAGCTTTAGACACGTCTAGGTGCTTGATCCAAGCATGAGCGTGCGGGCTTCTCAGCATCTTAATAACACATGCGTTAGCGGGGATCCGATCTTCAACATAGCATGGTTTGGCTTGCACCATCTTCGCCGAGTCAATTTTCGGACAGTTCTTACCAACCACCGCTAAGTCATCACGAAATTCTGGCGCAAACTGTTGAGTGTAAGCAGGATCGTCAAGGCGCTTCACGGCCAATTCAACCACTTCGTAGAACTGCTGATAACCCGCATCTCGGCTAAACAAGCCAGATAGCGCATCATCTATCTCATCGCGCGTTGGCTGTGGAATACGATCAAGGAGATCGGTCAAGATCAACGCTAATGCGGGATCGTTATACCCCGATTGCACCACGCCCACATCGATCATCGTCCGCTGAACTAGGCTTAACTGATTCCACTCGCCAAGGGCTTCCGCTGTTTTCACTTCCGCGCCTTCAAGTTGGGCTGCAATCAATAAGGAAGCGTTAATTAATTCGCCATTCAGCAAGATCACATCCGATCCCGCATAACCCCAACCATCATCGCTATTACGAACCGAGTGGTAACCCATAGAATGCAGCAATGTCTGCACATTTTCGCCAATACGGCATTCCAAAGATTGAGGACGGCCATTTAAGGTAAATTGAATCGTCATGATTATGCCTCCTCTACCATGTGCTGACATTCAGCCATCAAATCCGTGATCACAACACCTGCGATATATCGCTTGTACTCCACACCGCCGCGAATATCAGCTTCTGGGTAAATAGCATCGGCAACGGCTTGCTCTAGCAGCTCCCCTTTTAAATCTTGTGTTTCGACATCACGAAGACGAATTGGACGAGCCGCACCTTGATACAACGGCGAAACGCCATCAAGCGCGATGACCTTGTTGCCTTGCTTATCAATCGATACCGCAGCCGTCACAATCGCTAGCCCCGCCGCAGAGCGAGTAATGTTGTAACCAATACAAGTCAGGCTGCTATCTGGAATAATGACAGTGGCGATAAGCGCTCGCTCATCGTTGTTGATGTAATCTTCAACATCCACCTCCTGACCATTGGCCAGTTTCAATTTTGCTTTCAGCGCAAGTAGGCTAGGTATTAATAATGCCTCTGGCTGTCGTGCGGCAATCTCGCCACCCAAAGTGGCCTGATTACGAATATGACGGGAATAGATAAACGCCGCAGATTGCTTTAAGGCCACTGGGACAAGCTCATGGTCAATCAACTGCTGGATATGGCACATCGCACCGATATGTAAGCTATCGCCTTGCTGCTCGATCTGAGATAAATTCAGTTTTCCCAAAGAGATAGCTATCGTTTTATCCGTTTTAGTCGGTGCTGCATTGATTTTAGATCCCCCAGCAAACCAAATGGCGTCATTGCCATGTAACTGCTTGAATTCAAGTGCCTGAGCAGGGGTATCAGGCGTTAGATATTGTTCAATCATATTAATTGCCTTTTCGCATTATCGTTGTTATTCCTGCACCATGCGTTCAACCTAATGGCTCTACGGAACGTTATTAATGTCTTAAAAACTAAAAAGGCAACAAACACGCCAAGCTGCTAAAACCGATTATTTAAGGAAAATATTCGTGAGCGGAGTCAGAAATTTAGCCCAAACTGGCATCACCGTCGGGACAAATATTCCTTTTTATTTACTGATTATTCTCGACCTTACCCGCTAAATAATAACGGTTATCACTACGGGGGATGGTGATATCAAAATAATATCAGGGGCTATCAATATGATATGAATGGCGGTGATAGCATGGAAACTATCACCCTATGGTGGCAGGCTTATCTCGGAACTAGACTAGATCCTCTGCTTAGGCTTACTTATTGCCGTTAAGCAGGCTAGTCCCTTTGCGCTGAATCTAATCATATTCAATTTAAAAGCGCGCAGGAAGCGAGTGAATATAATCCAGTCTAGTGCATTGCGATTAGCGTCAGTTTTTATGATAAAAGCATCAATAAAGATCATAATAAACGTACTTGGGCAGAAGCAAGTTAGACTTTCAACGCTAACTCATCGGTACAGAGTTAGTAAAACTAAACCTACGATCCAGCAGCAAAACGCAGTACCTGACTCGGTTAGTAAAAACAAGCATTAGTCGCGTTACTTGTAATGGCTCAGGATGAGCGAGGGTTTTTAATGTAAAAGAAACCTTGTCTTACAAATGTAAAACACTAATGGCAAATATCATTCAGTCTTTCTTTCAGATTAGCCAGTACTTTTTGAGTATTTTCCAATTCCTCTCGGCAACACTTTTCTTGCTCGGCATGCGTTCTAAGTGACTCTAGTTGGCCATGCCATTTCGCGGTAAAAGGGCGCAGATTTTCTTCAAATACTTCATTCACGGTCTCATAATAAAATCGGCAACCAAAGCCATGCTTATGCGCCGTTTGGCGATGGAAAGTAAATAAGGATGCAAGACGGGATAACGCGGTTTCAATATCGCCACCTTCTAATAGGCGTGTTGCAATACTGGTATCGAGTTCTACAAACATATCCCACGCCGCTTGTTTATCTGCATATGTGTGCTTGCCATCGGCACGATAGCGTTGAAAAAAATAGCGGTGATAGCTTGCAATTCTCTCTGGTGATCGACTTTCAGGCTTATTGAGTAGTTTTTTAAATCGTTCTTGGTGCTTCTCAAGATCATATGTTTCGGCATTTACATCAACCACATCACGATAATACGCATCTGCAAAGTCAGGTTGACTCATATTATCTCTTTTCAACTCATCACGAAGTACGTGAGCAAGCCCCTCAGCCAATTCCTTTGAAAGTTTTCTCTCTGTTTTTGACATCCGTTGTTCTCTTTTTATCAGCATTAATTAACTTAATTGTATGCCTTGCAACATAGCTCTAGAAGTAGTTTCACCGTTTTAGACACACTTTCCCTATCCATTTCCCTTATCAGCCGCAGCTGTCTAGATTAGGCTAAAAGTACACCTGACAAGATAAGGAGAATACGATGGGTGAATTCAGAGATGGCTATGAACCGACACAAGCTGATTTAGATAACCACTCAGATCAGCTAAATGAAAACAACGATGCTTACTGGCAATCACGCGGTTACGATGAGCGTCCGGAAGATTGGGAATACAGCGATGAGTAAAACCAAGATCCCTAACCTCCCAAGTAAGACAGATCGCCCATCGGGTAAAGGCCGCAGCAACTACCCAGAAAAAACGAAATAATTGTATGCCAGTGCACTCATTATTTAACCTAGAGGAAGAGTATTATGACGAAGAAAGTAACCCCTGAAAACAATAACGCCAACATGAAAAATGCGAATAAAGGTGCACCCGGCAATAACCGCCAATATTCGCAGGTACATGGGAATCGAGGTAAGCAGCTCAACCCTAACCAGAACGGTAAATAGTTGTTAACCTAACCACTGAGCTATACGTTGGAGATCCCATGCGTATAGCTCTAAATGATGCACACTGTGTGGGGCGCCAGCATAAACATTATCAGGTGTGCGCATAACTAGAATATTCTTTTCGCTATTGTATTTCAAAAACTGCGCAATTTCCCACTCTACCCATAATCTACTGTGCGTATCATTACCGACAAGCACTAATAGCTTATGGGAGCTACCAAGTAACTTTGCTATCTCTTTTTGTACTGGTTCCGAGCGAAAGTCGTTCGGTGGACGACGATTAGTGTGGCCATATTCGTTACATATCGCCTCAGCCAAAGAGCGGTCTTCAAATTCTAATGGATGATTAGAGTTAAGGCGTGTTGCTTTGATAGCATCAATGTACTGCTTATCTTGGTGATTATGACTAATAAACACGGTTGTCATGATATTTCTCCTATTTAGATACCATTAATGACTTAATGATTCAGAGACAAAATAACAATGACTTAGTGACTTTATCATAACAATATGTGAATCCTGTCTCACATTGCTGTGTTACAAATTGAATATACAAAGTACAGGGGCTGCTTTCAACAGCTTGATTTTTGCGATCTATTAACATATCAACCCCGAAAATAACTGTTTATTGAGCTTCATCTTATCTTCTGGGGTAAAGATGCTAATTGTGTTCACGCTGACACGCCCTTGAACAAGACAAGTTATCTAAACAAAAAAAGGGGCCAAACGGCCCCAACTCGAATAACAAAGGAAAACACGAAACAGAGTAAAATTAACGTCTTGATAGTCCTTCTAACCAACGAGTGAGTAGATTCAGCGAGGCCTGCTGGCGATAAGTCGCCGTCGAGCGTTGATCGTCTATTGGGCGAATGATTTCGCGATAGCAGTCTACAACCTGAGCGATAAATTTGGGTTTAGCCAATGTTTCCACTGACCGGCCGATAACCAAAGACTCCAATTCACGACTACGCACGACAGTGGGCCCTACCGCGCCGAATGCAACACGCCAATCCTCTATCACTGGTGCTTTCTTTGGAAAACGCTTGATACGCGCCAAGCCAGCCACTGATAGCTTGCTCAGCGCATTCGCCGCTCTTGTCCCTACTTTGTGGTAAAACACCTCTGGCAAATCATGGTGTGGAATAATGATATGAGTGAGCATTTCATCTTCCCTTAGCGCGGTGACCCTTGGCGCTAAGATGAAATCTTTCAATGCCATCTCCCTTTGTCCATGAATGGATGACAAAACAACATGCGCATCTAGCGCATACAAGGCAGGCAATGAATCAGCGGCAGGCGACGCATTGCAAATATTCCCTGCTAATGTGGCGCGATTACGTAAGGCGGGGGCTGCAATTTTAGCGACGCTTTGACGAAGTATCGAAGGCACCAAGGGATTACGCTCAATATCGGCCAGTACAACACCGGATCCAATATACAAAGCTTGCTCTTGATTGTTCTCATCTTCGTGGTCGGTCGTCAAAATGTATTGTAATTCATCGATGGTATCGACAAACAATACGTCGTCCTCAAATCGAGGTGACATCCCTGCCCTAACGCCATGCTGAACCATCAAATCCGTGCCCCCAGAGAACACTGTCATCTTGCCTGTCGACAAGGTATCCAATGCCTGAGCCAAGGTTTCAGGCCGATAGACATTTACCATAAGCCCTCTCCTTTTTGCGCGGCGATCTTAGCAGCTTCAACAATCATCCCGTAGCCCGTACAGCGACAAAGGTTGCCTGAAATAGCAGTGCGAATAGCATGTTCAGATGGGTTAGGATCAACTTCAAGCAAGGCATAGAGCGCTAATACCATCCCTGGCGTACAGAACCCGCATTGCACACCTTTTGCCTCAAGCAGCGCATTGATCACGCACAGGCCTTTTTCGGTCTGCCGTAAGCCTTCAAGCGTCATGACATCACCGCCCTCAACTTGGCTGATAGGCATCATGCAAGCATTGACCAAGCGCCCATTGAAGAGTACCGAACAGGCGCCACACTCACCTTCTCCACACCCTTCTTTGGTTGCTGTGCGTCCCATAGTGCCGCGCAAGGTATGAAGTAAAGACTGCATGGGCTCAACGTCTACAGCGACAAGTTCGCTATTAAGGTAGAATTCAATCTTCATTGATAGGTTCTCCATTGCCAGCACTTATTGTCTTAATTTGCGTGCTTTTTCCATCAGCCAGTGCCTCACACACTTTTTCTGGCGTAACGGGTATCGATGAGAGTGGCACGCCAATGGCATGCTCAACCGCAGCAGCAAATGCAGCCGCGCCACCATTATGCGTTAGCTCACCGCCACCTTTGGCGCCATTTGGCCCATAAGGGTACGGGTTATCGACAAGTGCACTACCAATGGCAGGAACATCAAGCGCTGTCGGGATAACATAATCGGCCATTGAGCGCTGAGCAAAAACACCATCTTGGGTGAGTTCTAGCTTCTCGCAACTGCCATAACCCAGTGCCTGCACCAAACCACCTTCAATCTGGCCTCTGAAAATCGTACCGTCGATAGCCTTACCTATGTCATATACCGCCCAAGCGCCAGTAATTTCAGCTTCACCTGTTGCCATATCGACCTCAACTTCGACTACATTGGCGCCATAGCTGGTTGCTTGGTAGGCATTACCTTGGTAAGTGTCTTGATTCCACTGGTGATAGTCAGGTTTACAGTAAACCTCAACGATCTCTTGTGATTCGCCTTCTAACCACATTTTTTTCAGCTTTTTCGCGGCTTTTTCGAGAATATAGCCGACGATCAAGATCGAGCGCGAAGCCACTGTTGGGCCAGAATCGGGGACGATGCCTGTATCAGGCACTGCAACCTGAACAAGATCTATATGTTTATTCAGAGTATCTGCCACGATTTTACGGAAAGTCAGGCTTAGCCCTTGGCCTATATCTGTATTAGACGCGAGGATTTGCACCGTGCCGTCAGGCTCTTTAACCAATTTGACTTTGGCCCTGACTAGCGTGTCTTCCAAATCACCTGCAAAGCCACAGCCATGCTGGAATATCGCTAATCCTATACCTTTGCTTTTGCCTTTAAGGCGCTCAGGATGTGTTTCTTCCATCTGGCTAAATTCGGCGAATTTGCGCTGATAATCCGACATATCGAGCACTTTTTGCAGCATCTCATCAAGCACTAACTCACCGAATATTTCAGCACCAGTCAGCGATTGGGATTGAGATGTCAGCATATGCTGTTGTTTGAAGGTGACAGGATCTGCATCAACTTCTTTAGCGACGTGATGGATATGGGTTTCCATACAGAAGCAGTTCTGTGGTGAGCCAAATCCGCGGAAGGCCCCCGTCGGCACGGTATTCGTTGCCCAAGCATGGCCTTCAACACGGACATTGGGAATGTCATACACATTGGTTGCCGTGGTGATGGTTCGTTGCAACACGATGCCTGATAAGCTCAGATAGGCGCCAGCATTAACATCGAACTTGATGTCCATAGCGACAATCTTGCCATTGGCATCAACACCGGTTTTATAATGAAAAGTGACAGGGTGACGTTTAGAGGTAGTAGCAATATCTTCCCCGCGCTCAAAGATAAGCCTGATTGGTTGTTGTAATTTCTCGACAGCAACAGCCAATGGCGCTGCAAGCACATCAGGAAAATCTTCCTTACCGCCAAATCCGCCACCTGTTGGACATTGGATCGCCCTAACATTGTCATGGCCCAGTACAACCGCCATGGTGTGGTGCACATACCAAGGGCACTGCATCGAACCTTCGAGGACCACTTTGCCATCTTGTAGATAACAAACTGCCCCTTGCGTTTCTAGATAGATATGCTCTTGATAACTCGTAGAGCAGGTCTCTTCAATGATGGTAACCGCATTGGCGAAACCCGCTTGAATGTCCCCTTTGGTCAGCATATGGGTATCAAGGACATTGTTATCAGCATGAATGGCACCGTCTTTCAGTGCTTTGGATTGTTCTATGGTATAGGCAGGTGTCAACGGCTCATAATCAACATGGATTTCATTGAGAAGAGAATCAACGACATCAGGATCAGGCCCGACGACCAAGTAGATCACCTGACCGACAAACCGCACCTCTTGCTCAGCAAACGCTGGCCAGTCGATTTCGACAATGGGCAGCACATTCTGTCCGGGAACATCATCTGCACCAAAAATATGATAGCCATCAGGCAATGATGGAAGTGTTACCGATTTAATCCGCCCACGAGGGCAAGAAGAGCGATAAAACCGCCCTTCTAATAGCCCCTCGTAATGGCGATCGGCAATATATTTCGCAGCTCCTGTGGCTTCCTCCCACTTAAAGCGCGTATTTACCGTATCCATAACGGGATCTCACATTAATCCAACTGATCCATGGTTTGCCATAAACGCTTAGCGACCTTGCGAGCCTCTGCGTATATCGGCGCCACATCGAACGGGAACGCTCGATCTTCATAAACAAAGCGACCTTCCACCACCACGCTATTCACATTGCCCGCATTAAAGCCAAAGGCAACATGACCCGCGAGGTTATCCGCAACCAATGGTGTCGGACTGGTGTAATCAAGGATGGTTAAATCCGCTTTGTTGCCTGCATCTAGACGACCGAATTTCGCGCCGAAGTTACGGGCCAAAATTTCATTACCATTCCATAAGTGACGTAAGAAACTATCAGGCCACAACGGACCACCCGCATCACGATGTTTGAAGAAGGCGAACTTCAACTCTTCAAACATATCAGCCCCGATACCATCGGTACCCAGTGCGACATGCTGGAATCGCGTCAGTTTGTCGTTGTAACCCACACTGTTGTTCATATTCGAACGGGCGTTGTGGACCAAGAAAGCGTTTTTAGCGTTCAGAATGGCAATATCCTTATCGGATAAGAACAAACCGTGCGCCAGTAACGTCTTCTCGTTGATCAAGCCGAAACTATCTAAACGCTCAACTATGTCTTGGCTATAGTGGTGGTGGCTATGGGTCACGTCGTAACGATCTTCTGCCACATGAACATGGATCCCACGCCCCGTAGCCTGTACCGCTTCAGCCATCATAGAGAGACCGTCGTTGGTGACGGTAAACGGCGCATGTGCACCAATATGAGCTTCGACTAAGTAAGGTTCGTCGCCCTTTGCCTTCGCACTGTCAATCAACTGGGCAAACGCGATATTTTCTTCAACGCCTGCCACCATTTCTTTCATGCCGTGGTTACGATCAGTGGTTTCAAAGCAAGTCATGCCACGCAAGCCCGCCTTCATGAACCCTTTACGCAAGGTACTTAAAGAGCCTGCGATATAGTTTGGCGATGCATGGTGATCAATCACCGCTGAACAGCCGCACTTGATGGCTTCGAGCGAACAAATCAAGCCGCTGTAGTACACAGCTTCTTCATCCAAGGCTCGGTCCATTCGCCACCACAGGTTCTTCAGTATCGAAATGAAGTCAGGGCTTGGCTTGATATCTGCCATGATCCCGCGCGCCAATCCCGAATAGAAGTGATTGTGAGAGCAGACAATGCCCGGCATAACCAGTTTTCCGGCCATATCCTTGATGACGGCATCAGGGTAATTAGCGGCCAAATTGGCGCCAACTTCCTTGATTTTGTCGCCATCAATAACAATATCGACGCCTTCTTTGATCAGTGCAGGTTCAAACTGCACCGCTGTTGCGTTTCTGAGTACTAACATTCCCTGACTCCTCACTAAACGTCTACTTTGCCAAGCAAGTAACTGTGGTTAGCCATGACATAGTTAATAATCGTCGCTTCATCGGCGAGCGATTCTGGCATGTCCACATTGCCTTGCTCATTAATACGGAAGGAATAAATCTCACTGTGACTGCGAACCAAGACTTCCTCACCATCAACGAAGAATCCGGCATTGGTGCTGTTGGCAAAGTCTTCACGCAAGTTGAATAGCGTGAACTTGTCTTTATACGGCTTGCTATCCCATGGGCAGAACTGAGCACAGTTACCACATTCATTACAGTACGCATCTAGGTGTAATGTCTGGAACTGGTCACGGAAGCCTGGAATTGGCAGCGAAATATTGGCGCGGTTCGGGCAGACGTCGACACACTTGCTACAAATGTATGAACATTCCAAACAGCGTTTTGCTTCTTGATCGATGAACGCCTCACGGTCCGTTTCTTCCAACTGGTTAGCTGCAATCAACTTAACCTGGATATCACCTTTACGCGCGTATACCGCTTCAACCTGCACATCAGATTTAGCTTCAAGTTGCTCATCGGCCTGTGCTTCACGGACCAAGATGGTTGTTGCCGCTTTGCGACCACCTGAGATTGCCGACACGATTGATGATGGGCCTGTCTGGGCATCACCCATCAAGAACACATTTTCAACCTCGGTTTCTCCGCTCTCTTTGTCGACGACTGGCCAGCCATCGGTTCCCATCGGGATCCCCATGCGAGAAAGCACTTCGCAATTTGATTGCTCACCTACCGCAGTGATCAAGGCATCTACCTGAAGCTCAACCGTCATGTCTGTCGCAACAGGGCGGCGACGGCCTTTCTCATCGGGCTCACCCAGCTCCATAACACGCGCGGTCAACTTACCACCCGCCTCAAACTGCTCTGGGTTAGTTAAGAACATGAACTGCACGCCATCTTCTACCGCTTCTTCATATTCTTCTTTGTAGGCTGGCATTTCCGCGATAGTACGACGATAAAGAATCGTCACCTTCTCAACACCCGGCACTTTCAGTGCAGCACGGGCACTGTCCATGGCGGTGTTACCAGCCCCGACAACGGCCACATGTTTGCCAAGCTTGAGCTCGTCGCCATCGTTGAAACTGCGTAGAAACTCCAGTGACTTGTAGATATTGGTGTTACCACCAGAAAGTGCAATTGGGTTGCCTTTGTCTGCGCCTATACCCAAGCAGACATATTTGAAACCACTTTGCTTAAGTGCATCGACTGTCAGCGCTGGGTTACAACCGTATTCAATGTTGACCCCGTGATCTTTCACGAACTGAATATCGTGCTCTATCGCTTCAGCAGGAATGCGGAATTGAGGGATAATATTCTTCACCACCCCACCAGCATTGTGTTCTTTCTCAAACACGGTAACAGGGTGGCCCGCACGCGCCATGAAGTAAGCTGCAGAAAGTCCCGCAGGACCTGCACCAATCACCGCAACTGGGTGTTTGGCCGTATCTAGGCTTGGCTCATGCCATTTAGCTTTATACTCATCCCAACCTTTGGACAGTGCGATTTTCTTCATCTCACGGATATTGAGCGCACCTTCGTAATCACGGCGAGTACAGTTGTACTGGCACTGGTGATCACAAATATGACCAGTAATAGAAGGCAGGGCATTACGGGCGTAAATGACTTCGAGCGCTTCGGTGTACTTATGCTCACCCATCAAGCGGATATATTCTGGAATATCCTGACTAATCGGACACGCGGTCACACAAGGTGCGACATAACAGTCAGTCAGTGGCACGGCTTTCTTAACACTGATTTCTTCAGGACCACGCCACTGTTTCTGGACGTAATCGGCATCAAGGGATTTTGCTGCTAATGCCTCTAGCTTGACCAAGTCGACCTTGCCCATGCCCCACTCGTCACTGCCTTCTAGCTCTTTGGCACAGTCAGACAAACGAAGGTAACCACCAGGTTTAAGCAAATCAGTCGCCATAGTGATAGGACGGATCCCTGTTTCGAAGATCTCGCGGATATTGAATTTGCTGGCACCGCCCGAGTATGAGATTGGCAGTGTGCCGTTGAATTCGCGGGACAGTTCTAACGCCACATTGATAGACAGCGGGAACAAGGCACGGCCTGACATGTACATTTCTTTATCAGGTAGGCGGCCTTTTTTATTGAGGGTACCTAGGGTGTTGGTAAGCTTAACGCCAAAGCCGATGCCTTTCTCTTTGCCTAGGTCAACCAAACGGTGCAGCATCTCTTTAGCCGCTTCGATTTGTAGATCGTGGCTGAAAGACTCTTCGCTCAGTGCGACATAATCAAAACCAGCATTGTCGAGGATCCCACGGACACGCTCAAAGCCCAATAACGTTGGGTTTAACTTAACAAAGGTGTTGATCCCCTTCTCTTCAATCATGTAACGACAAATCGCTTCAATTTCATGAGGAGGACAACCGTGCATAGTAGAAAGGGTAACACCACGGGTTAACTGAGCAGGAATCGCATCAACCATGGCATTCAAATGATCGCATCTATCTTCTAGCTGATACTCACGAATAAACTCAGGATCTTGAATGAAGGCTTTCAGCTCGCTGGTATAGCGGGCAAAATTGGGGTGCTCACTCGCATCAAGCATATCGTGGATATATGTCTGCATAGGTAGAGTCTGGATCCCAGACAAGTCATAACCCACACTCATATTGAAGATAAATGACTTACTCTCACCGTCTGTTCTCGGCGCAAAGACCTCTTCCAGTAAGTGTAAGGCCACCCATGCCTTCAAGTACTCATCATACGCTTTAATAAGGGTAAATTCGGTCGACCATTCGGTATTGAAACACTCATCTTCCGCATCGATACATGGCTTTGCTAGTTCAAGTTGATCAAGCTTCTGGACAGTTTTCAGCTCCATGAAACGACCACCAGCTAACCATGATGTAATGATATTCTGGGCAAGTTGAGTATGGGGTCCCGCCGCAGGGCCGACAGGGGTTTCACAGTACTCTCCCCATACCGACAACGAAGTGTTGCTCGCTTTGCGGTAGAACTGTTTTTCTGGAATACCAAAGATAGATTTACTTTGCTTATATTCACTAAACATTCGGTTAAGTAACTCACCGAACGGAACGGGACGCATGATGTCTCCCATGATAGATCTCCTTGATGTTATTCTTTTTCTTCTAGGCACGTTTATTTACACAATGTGTAGGGCAAAAGCGTATAAATACGTTAATAGCTAAAGAGCAACTACTAAGCCAAACTTTTTAACATTATTAAAACCTAGTAATTTATTAATTAATTTCGTGAGCGAAGTCGAAAATTCAACGGGTTTGATAACTAGAGGAAAAAAAACGAATTTATCTACAACAAGAAACCATCAATAAACACACCCCACAAATGAGGATGATTATTAATTAAACAAAAAGGCTATCATATTAATAAAAAAGCTATCAGTTTGATATTAATCATACTGATAGGTATTACGTCGCAATAAAAAAACAAACCCGATAAAAAAGAAAAACAAAATGTGATATAAACATGCTATATCTATCACATTAATAATAACACCAGAATAAACTATCAAATTGATAGTGCTAATGTGACATTTCACACAAATATTTATAAGCTTGTGGCGTATCCACATCTAAATGTATTTCTTCTACATCCAGTTCTAGATATTTAACTTGTTCACGGAAAAGAATTTCTTTCATTGATGATTTTATATCGGCATTAATCACGGTGTTTTTTAAGCGATGAGGGATCAGCACAGGATGGCCCGGTCGTATGGCACTGCCAGGAAACACAGTACATCCGCCTCGTGCTAACCATAAATCGTGGAATATATGTGAGGGGATACAAGGCATATCACCATGGGTAATAAAAAAGTAATCACTCTCTACATGCTTGAGTCCCTGTTGGATAGAGCTAAACATGCCCTGTTTGTAACTCTCATTACGCACCAATAGCACTCTTTCATTATCCTTATATTTTTCAACAAGTTCTAACCACCTATGGCCCACAACCAAAATCACTCTGCTACAAAATGAGAGCGCATTTTCGATACTTGCATCAAGGATTGTATGCTGCTGATAAGGTAGCATGAGTTTCCAACTTCCCATTCTTGATGATAAACCTGCCGCAGGTATCACACAGTCTACATGCTTGGGAGTTAATTTTTTATCCATAATAAAAACACTCATTAAATAACATTTATGGTTTATCAGATGAAGACTCGATTAATTGAAAACAATCCAAATGAATTTATCTTGTCTGAGTTATATAAATACACTTTAACATCTAAAGACACCCCTTTATTTATTACTCTAGTCGGCGGTGGTGGAAAAACATCGGCGGCATTTTGGTTAGCAAAAAAGTTCAAGCAATGGGGCTGTTCGGTATGTGTAACAACAACAACCAAAATGTATTTACCTACTCAAGAACAAGCTGATTATATTATTCCTCTAGAGGCTATAAATTGCAAAAAAGACGATAAAATAGATAGCAAGCATCATTCTTCAGCACAAAACGCATTTTGTATTTGTGATCCTACAATCACTTTTATCTACAAATCATTGATAACGGATCATTTAAAAACACCCAAACAAAAAGTATTAGGCCTATCTGAAAAAGAGATAAAAATGTTCGAAAACGATGGTCCCTTCACTGTTTTTATTATTGAAGGCGATGGTTCGCGATCTCTACCAATAAAAGCACCTAATAGGAATGAACCTTGCATTCCAAGTTATTCAAACATGGTGATTGGTGTCACTGGCGCAGAAGCCATCAACCGCAAGGCAGATCCCTGTCACATCCACCGTTGGCCAGATTTTTCAGCGATGACCAAGTGCCAACCAGGTGATGTGATTGATGTTCAAGTATTGCAATCGTTGATATCTCATCCGCAAGGGCTCTTTAAATCAACCCCAAAAACAGCAAAAAAGATCTGGTTGATAAACAAAATGGACCTAGCCAATGATGCGCAAACAATGAGCAAGATAGCAGAAGAAGTGCTGGCAAACAGCCCACAACTCACCGCAGTTTGGCTAACGGAAATGCAAGCGGAAACACCAATCAAAAAAGTCATTTTGAAGGAACAAGTAGCTAATGCCACTGAGTCATGCCACTGAATCATAGCAGCTACCTGACTTCGTCAGTACAGAGGTCATAAATAATGAATATATTTGCCAAGGCAGCCCAACTAGAACAAGAGAATGTGCCATTTGCACTTGCCAATATAATAGAAACCCGCGGCTCGGCACCACGCCATTCAGGCCAGATGATCATCAAGGCTGATGGCACTATCACAGGCACCGTTGGCGGTGGGATGATTGAGCGATATGTGATTGAACAAGCCTTGGAAGCGCTACAAGAGAGAAAGCCACGCGTTGTAAAAGGACGTATGACCCGCAATGGTCCTGATGCGATGGGGATGGATTGCGGTGGCGCGATGACAGTGTTTATCGACGTTTATGGTTTATGCCCTAGCTTGATTCTTATTGGCGCTGGGCATGTCAACCGTGCCGTTGCTCAAGCTGCCCACGTACTGGGTTTCGATATTTCAGTCGCCGATGCCTATGCCGACAGTCTCGACGAAGCGCATTTTCCAATCGGCACCAAACGTCTACTCGGCGATACCATGGAGCTGGCTATCGAGCAACTCAATATCAACAAAGACAGCTATGTCGTCATAGCAACGAATCACCAAGATCAAGATGCTATATCCAAAGTCGTCGACTGTGAAACCCGCTATACCGGCCTAATGGCGAGTCGCCGAAAAGTACAGGCACTTTTTACTCACCTGCGCCAGAGTGGTGTCGATGAAGATAGGATCAAAAATATCCACTCCCCTATCGGTTTCAATATCGGCGCTGAAACACCAGAGGAGATCGCCATCAGCATTATGGCGGAAATCCTCAAGGTGAAACATGAGTCAGCAGGCGGCCAAATGAAAGACGACACCCGCCTTAACCGCAATAAATTGGTCTTACTGCGCGGTGCAGGAGACATATCAACCGGTGTTGCTGTTCGCTTATTCAATGCTGGCTACAAAGTCGTGATGACAGATATAGCCAAACCCACCATGATCCGCTGCGGCGTATCGTTCGGGCAGTGCTTATATGGCAAACCGATTGAAGTAGAAGGGATCACAGCCTGCAAAGCCAATAACAAAGACAAAGTGTTCGATATCATTGACCGCAACCAAATTCCAGTCGTGATTGATGAAGATTGCAGCTCGGCAGAGACACTAAAACCCACATTCTTGGTTGATGCTATCCTTGCCAAGCACAATCTCGGTACTCAAAAAGACATGGCGCCAATTACCATCGCCTTAGGCCCGGGTTTTACCGCAGGTAAAGATTGTGATGCCGTTATTGAAACCAATCGAGGCCATCATTTAGGCCGCGTGATTTACCACGGTTCAACCCAGCCAAATACTGGTGTTCCTGGCAATATTGCTGGCTATACCCATCAACGCGTACTTAGGTCCCCATGTGCAGGTGTCATGCATAACCACGTCAAACTTGGCGATCTGGTTGAAGAAGGTGATGTCATTGCCCATATCGGTGACAGCCCTGTTATCGCGCCACTAAGCGGAATGGTACGCGGACTATTAAACGATGGCCTAACCGTTCGAGAAGGCTTTAAGATTGGTGATATTGACCCTAGAGGTGCGGAAGCCGATTACACGACGGTATCAGATAAAGCACGTGCAATTGCAGGTAGCGTATTAGAAGCCATGTTACACCTTGAACACAAGCGAGTAAGCTAATCAAGGACCTAGTCCCTTTACCTTGACCTTTAGCAAGTCACTTCTAAGATAACTAGGGTCGCATACAGCCTGGCTTGTATTCATCAACTTGTATTCATCAAGCTGGGCTGCATTTTAAGTTACGTAGACCCGAGTTAAAACGGGAGGGTTTGTTAGCTTTTGACAGACAATTAATCAACAACCTGAATAGATATCGACTCTAGGCGCTTAATAAGCCTCTGTGCAAATACACCTAAGTCTGAATTGCCATTCTTAGTGTAATTTTTTAGTGCCTGAACAAGGTTATCCTTTTCTTTGTTAAGATGTTCAGATTCCAAACCAGTTAAGTCGGTAAAAACAATACCATCTAATTCTTCTAGCCAATCCTGAAAAGAATTAGGATAAGCTGACATCATACTTAATGTATATTCAGTGTTGGTCGTTAAAGCATTAACAATTAGTGGTGACACCTCTCCGGATATACCACCATCGCGTTTCGACCAAATATCGACCAATGTATTAATTATTGGTATCACTGAAACTTTTTCTTTTTTTCCTAAAATTAACTCAATTTCAGAATGATTTACCATCATCCAGTCTAACGTTAATGTCTCTCTCTCTGGGGAACTAAAAACTGGCAATGCAGCTAATGTAACTAATAATACGACCAACCTAAACATAGATTAACTCTCTAGCTGGTTTGTAATTTTAATTTCAACATCTTGATATTTTGACATTACAGAAAATATTTATTTTATTGCAGCTTTGCTAAGCCTTATATATAAACGAATGCAATAGTATATATCACTCAACTTTTCCAACTAAAAAACAGTGACTATAAAGATAATCGACGGACACAAACCTTTACTGTATTTACTATTATGTCATTTACATAAGAAGATAAAATTCGAAAGTATTAAAATTGATAGTGGTAGCGACAAGAAATGATGGTAATGTGAATTTCGTCGACTGCATAAACAAGGCGATTTGCTTCGTCTATACGACGTGACCAGAAACCAGCTAAATTTTCTTTCAAAGCTTCAGGTTTACCAATCCCTTCAAAAGGTGAACGTTTTGTATCTACGATTAATTTATTAATGCGCTTGAGCGTTTTCTTATCCTGACTTTGCCAGTATAAGTAGTCATCCCAAGCGGCATCAGTCCAAGCTAACATTCTACTCATCGATGATATCTCGTTCTGTTACCTTACCCGCTTTAAACTGCTCAATTGATTTATTTAAGTGAGCAGCATTTGCTGGTGATTTAAGTAAATGAACGGTTTCCATAAGACTGTTGTAGTAATCTATTGACATAACAACTGCATCTTCTGAGTCTCGACGAGTGATAACAGTGCAATCTGCATCGTTAACGACACCATCTAGCACTGATTTCAGGCCATTCCTTGCTTCAGTAAAAGAAACAATACGCATAATTAACCTCAATTTAAGTTGTACACGTTATTGCACAAGTCTAACCCAACAGTCAGACTTGTACAAGATACTGCACATAACTTAAATGATCGCAGGTAACAGCCATTTTATGGCTATGCCACAGACATTAGTTAGTCTCGGTTTTACCAATGACTTGAACAGGGTATTCATAATTAGTTTTATTAACTATGTATGTGCAAAGTGTATCCAAAAAATCTGCGGCCTTAGGGTTTAAAACATGACTCTCTACCAACTCACCAGAGTCTCGGCTTATAACATTAAATGAGCTAATCGTCTTTAAAGGGGTAAATTTACCACCGATAGAACTAAATACAACATACTCATAATATTCAGCATTAGATTCAGCATTATCAATATCCCCTTTAACAAGAGGCACTATGTAATTATCTCCCTTACAAGTTACATTATACTCTCCAACAAGCAATAACTCATTCCCTCCTTGCATATCTATAATTACATCATTACCAATATGACTCGATTGTTTTAATATGTATTGGTTATCAGAATAAACTTTCAGTGTAAAGCCATTCGAGTAAGCATTACAACTTGTAAGGATCGTTAAACAAGCAAAGAGTTTGAATAGTTTAGAACACATCGTTAAACACCTTTTTAGTGATAATAGACTTAAGATGCTCATGCCTTTTACCATAACTAGACGTATTTTTATTTACAATAGCTGTTATTGAGTCCGTTACACTCTTAGTACTACCTTTATCTGCTTTTATGTATAAATCATGCTTCATCCAAAAAACTAAAGCTGAGCGTACCGAATATTTAGCTGTTAATAGTAAATCAGGCTGTGCAACAAAGTCCTTGCTCTCTGACCATAAGTTATTATGCTTTGCTTGAATAGAGCTGTAATTAGCTTTCCCTGTAAGCTGAATCATACCTCGGCCACGGTACTTCCAACCATGACCAGACTCAATACTGCCATTTCCATTTCTATTAGCATACGCATGATTCGCGATAGCTGTTGTGTTTGCCTTCTTTTTATTTACAGGGTCATAAGCATGTTCTTTTGCTAGCTCAGGATTTTTCCTATAGTAAGAAAACAAAGAGGTTAGGGCCTTCTCTCTATACGTTAAGTCTTCCTCTAATCTAAAACTGTATCCAACTTCCTGCTTAACCTGAGCAAGAAAATGCGCAAGTCTAAGTTCATTATCAATTTTTCCTATAATTAGACTGGCTGTAAGTTCCGCAGCTACTTCCTTTAAAAATGAGTCACTAACAACTGAATCGTTTGGCCAAATCTTTCTCAGTTGAACAAGAGTTACTTTTGGTTTTTTCTTTTTCTGATCCATATCGGGTGCCATATGAATATAATTAATAAGGTATTATATTCATATGGAATTCATCCGTCATCGTGCTCAACGCTCTATGCGAGCTGCTACTATTAATTTTGAAATTATAACATCATCAGTTTCAACTCGATTTATAGCCATAACAGCCATTTCCTACGCAACCTTTACACATAATTCGCGCTAAACCCGCTTGCCAGCATCATATCGCCACACCTGATAAGCAAAGGAAAGAGGAGATACGTATATTCCCCCTTAAAAAATGCAAACCCACATCTGGACAAAATCGTGTTTCAAGTTGGCCTAGTGAATGTTCGAAATAGCACAGAATTACCGCATTTAACAACTTAATCTCTACTACGTTCTCCCCTGATAGTGGTAAAATATCCACATCAGAATTACCGAGAAACTCTATGTTTATCCATCATGTTAACGGCATCGACTGGCTGGTGATTACAGCTTTTGAAGAACTGAAAACTATATTTATCGAAGAAGCCGGTGCGATCCCCTCGTGCTTCTCCACCGCCAGCGAATTGAATCTGATTGATCAAGCAAAGCGCACTTATGGATATTTGCCTACACTCAGCGGCGTAATCACCGATACTGGCACTTTTCAAAGCCAGAGTAACGAAGAAGATTTGAACCCACAGCTTGCCTGCTTAGTTGAGGGACGTGGTCGGGTGTTTATCTATCACGGCGGCTTTGTAGCTTTTGTGGATGACGAGCAAACCTTTATTACCCGAATGGACTGAAAATTATTCAGTAAGTTAAAATCGGAGAATTGGCATTTCTAGCAAGAAATGAAGCAAAGGTGTGTTACGCATCTTCGTTAGCACACCTTTTAACTAGGAATACTAGCTCAATTGATTGAGAACTCTATTGCTTACCAGTTACTTTGTACATGTTGTCTGCTTGCTCTTTGACTGTCTCGGCATCAATTGGAAGGTACATTCTGACTAAGAAATTACCGCCTTTTTCTACGGTGGCATTACCTGTACCTACTTTCCATACCTCCCTTATTGAGCAAGTTGTTGCTAAGAAAGGACTAGAGATTAATGTTGTTCATAGAAGCACATCAGCAATCAGTATTCGTGAAATTGTGTTGAAATCTGACTTAATTGCTCCGACTCTAGAAAACTTTGTACAACATTGTGAGGAAGGGCTCAGAGCAATAAAAGTGACTAATTTTGAAGAACTTACAACATTGCGATTATGTGCTTATATTCATAAGAAAAATAGAAAAAGCAAAAAGCACTTGTGGTTGTATAAGATGATTAAATCATTGATTGAATCTTAAAGGCTGACTCTGCGTGCAGTAAGTCAGCCCTTCCACTCCACACTATGCAGTTACACTTCCAAACGGACTAAACTATCTAGAAATGGCATCAATCATCAACTAATTTTTTATGATGCTGGGCTGGTCAAATATAAATTTTTGTAGCGGTACGCATGGCACTTTCCACCTAACAGTTTCACTCTATATTGATCAAGCCGAAAGACGTAAGTGATCAAGTAACTTTAAGCATGCATACTCACGCTTTGATGTCCAAAAGTTTGCTAACTCGAGGGGTAACACGAAATGCCCCAAATATTGCTACAACCATCAACAAAACCTATTACCATTTTTAATGCAAAAAGCCCTACTCTCTATAGGGTAGCAGGGCTGTATAGTGATTGAGTGAACTTACTTAGCAGCAGCTATCGCTTTAAGAAGCTTTGGAGCCACTTCCATCATTGTCATACCCACGGTACGAGCTGCTTGCATTTCAGGCTGCGCGCCGTTTAAGCCAATTACAATACCCGTCTTAGGCTCACCTATAGTAACCTGCCCATTGATACCCACAAATACTAGGTAAGTAAGGCCTTCATAGTTTAGAACTCGGATCTGATCTTTATACCAAGCTGTTGGAATAAGTGCCGAGAAGCCATCGTATTGCCAAGCAGATTTCACTTCTTCGTTACCAGCGATTAGGTTATCGATGAATGACTTAGGAACAATCTGCTCACCTTTACGGTTCTTACCTTCGTTCATTAACACATCCATTAGGATAGCGAAGTCACGAGTGGTTGCGTTCATGCCGCCATCAAATGCCGCCAGACCTTTTTTGTTGGTAATCATGCGGCCGTTGTTTTCAACGCCAATACGCTTCCAGATGCGCTCTTCTATAGCATCAACGCCATTTTTGCCAGAAGCACGAGTAATTAGCTCACCAAGCACCTCCGTGTTTACGCCTTGATAATCGAACGCTTGACCAGTTTTCACATCATCACGCTGACCAAGCGTCTCAAGCATAGATAGCATGTCTGGGTGTTCTGGGTACTTGTTCTCGCCGTTCCACTCTACGATATGCATTTCACGCTCATCCCAGATAAGACCTGGAGTGAACTCGATCTTAACGCCAGAGCGCATGTCTGCAATCTCTTGAACCGTTGCATCACCAAAACCAGAGTCTTTTAGCTCAGGAATGTACTTAGTCACAAGCGCATCCATATCAATTTTTCCTTCCATGACTAGCGTTTGAAGGGTCATAGATACCAGAGATTTAGTAGAAGACATCATTAGATGCAGTTTATCTTTGTGCATGCCATTCCAGTATGACTCTGTGATTAACTTGCCATTTTTAAGTACCACTACTGACTCGTAGTTTAGGCGGTCACGTAGCATCTCTGTTAGCGTAAGTTCAGTACCATCAACATCGTGTACTTTGACTGTATCGATATCGAAGCCAGATGCTTTGCCAAGCTCAAGAGTCCAAGCACCTTTTCCCATTTCCATGTTTGAAGTGTACTTGTAAGCGTTCTGGTAAGTGAGTTTGTTATTTGCGCCACTATCCCAGTTTGATTGGCCAATACCCCAAGCCGCTGTTGAAGCAATGTAGTCCTGATCTGGAGCGTGAAGAGTTGCTGCTTGAGCACTAAAAGCAGTTGTTAGAGCAACAGCTACTGCTACGATAGTTTTTTTCATGATGTAATCCACCGAGATTGAATAAAAATGGCGATAGGTTCATATAACTCAGCCGGTAACTCTATGAGATATTTAACCAAACACCTTGCTTTCTTGATTTTGATATTACGTCACACCAATTATTCGACAAACTTGGTAGCCATGCATAAAATGCAAGGTAGAATTCTATCGTTAGGAACAAAAGCCGTGTTAAATAGCTTAGCAACCCTCAATTTGAGTGAATTACAGGCGTTTATGTACACTTATGAGCTTGGTAGCTTTGCGGTGGTGGCACAAAAGTATGGTAAGCATGCATCTACCTATAGCCGAAGAGTCAACAACCTTGAGTTGGATCTAGGTTTAGCTCTGTTTGTTCGCAACGGTAGTCATCTTACCCCAACCGCAGATGGCAGTACCCTTTACCCCCCTGCTAAGGCGATTTTGAATGAGGTTGAGCACTTTGAAAGACGTGTACAGCTCTGCTTGGAAGATAATGAAGCGACAATCAAAGTCGCCATCGATAGTACCCTCAATGCATTTTCTCCAGAGCTTACCATTGCTCAGATTGCTGAAGAGTTTCCCGCCACTGATGTTGAAGTTCTCAGTGGCAACACTCAACAGGTTATAGCGATGCTTGAGCAGAAAGAGGCTGACGTAGGCCTAGTCTTGAGCAGTTTTGATTACCCATCGGACATTATCAATCACAAGCTGTTTGATTTTCGTTTTGTTCGCACCATGTCGCCAGGTTATGCAAAGCGTTTAAGGCTATCTTTAGATACCCCCATTGAGCCCAACGTAATTCGCACCATGAAGCAAATCGTACTCGCTCCTATCAACCGACTTGGCGTGAATACTCAAAACTACAGCAACCACCTATTGCATGTTGATAACTTCCATATGGCAAAATCGTTGGCTATTAATGGCACAGGCTGGGCAAACCTGCCATTAGTTGAATGTCAGGATGCACTAGATAAAGGAGAGCTGTTGGAGTTTCAAGTTGAGTACGACCATGATTTGGAATGGTCTGTGGATTCGATTTGGCTATCTGATGTTAGC
The DNA here is from genome assembly GCF_050337045.1 of Photobacterium kagoshimensis. Classification (NCBI taxonomy): domain Bacteria; kingdom Pseudomonadati; phylum Pseudomonadota; class Gammaproteobacteria; order Vibrionales; family Vibrionaceae; genus Photobacterium; species Photobacterium kagoshimensis. The sequence goes on from NZ_JAKJSO010000016.1 coordinate 91,979, forward strand.
CGAGGGCCAGTGGCAAGACGACTGGTTGAGTTGTTTACTAACGGGGCTCAATAAACCTTGATCTGCACGAGCAAGCACTGCAGCCTGCCGACGCACAATATAAACATATTGTACTACCGCCCTCCGATTCGGTTTCCACCTCAGAAAGCTCGAATAATGGCTAAGCCGCTTTATTCAAGTAGAAGACAACTCTAGGGCTTTGCATTACTACACAGTGTATACAATAATATTGTATTGAGATCAGTCAACGACTGTACTTTGTACTCAATCTGCATATCGGCCTGTTTACAGCCTTATTACAATTCTCGTAACCCACATCTGGACAGAAATGAGTCAGAGCCTAGTCTTGTGATAACGAAATTCGAATTAGCTTATTTTAAAAGTCTATCTTATCAAGCCACTCGACATGCTTTGCGCGTTCTTCTTGCTGCCATTTCAAACTCCAAACCCAATCATCACCCCTTGGTGAGCAATCAGAGCACTTATCACAATGACCAATAACATTTGTAGGGGTATAGTTGGCTAGACCTATTGCAATGAACTGACCTTCTCTCGAAGCAGGATCATCTGTGTCCATACCAAGGTTTTTAGCCATATCAGCAAAGAATTGCTTTTGCTCTTCAATAACCGCGCTAACTGCACTTTCCTCACGAAAACCACCTAAAAACCACTCAAACTGGAAACCGGAATTTCGCCAAATTCATCGATTTTTTAAAGTCATTTAAAAACAAATAGATAAGACAAAAAATCCAGTCCAGTTTGGCCGAAAAGAATCCAGAACAGGACTGGAAACCACACACAATCAAAGATTCCAACTGCTCACAGCTTGATCATTTCAATAGTTCTTGTATTATCGAAATATGAATAAAGAACAAGCTACGAATATATTTGAATCCCTTTCTTCTGGTGTACGGCTGGACGCTTGGCGTCTATTAGTCAAAGCAGGAAGCCAAGGGTTGGTTGCTGGCGAAATGGCTACAGAGATGGATGTAGCACCAAACTCATTGTCATTTCATTTAAAAGCCATGCTCCATGCGGGGTTAGTAACAGTAACGAAAGAAGGTCGTTTTCAACGTTACCGCGCTGACATTCCTTTGATGCTTGATTTGATCGGTTACATGACCGAAGAGTGCTGCGCGAACGAAGACAACCAAAACTGTGCAACACCAACGGCTACTTCTATCTGTCCTTCAGCGGCTTGTGCTGCTGATAGAAAAACTAAATAACGAGGCTTCTCATGGGTATTTTCGAACGCTTTTTAAGTGTTTGGGTGGGTCTTGGCATGATTGCAGGGCTATTCCTTGGCGTACAACTTCCTGATTTATTTACTGCTTTAGGTAACATCCAGTACGCACAGATCAACTTAATTATTGCTGTGCTTATTTGGTTAATGATTTACCCAATGATGATGCAGGTTGATTTCACTTCGGTAAAAAATGTTCATCGTCGTCCTAAAGGGTTGATCATTACTGTGGTGGTTAACTGGTTGATCAAGCCTTTTTCTATGGCGCTGCTCGCGATGCTGTTCATGCGTTATATTTTTGGCCCGTGGATCAGCCCTGAACTTGGCGATCAATACATTGCTGGCATGATCTTACTGGGCGTGGCGCCTTGTACTGCCATGGTGTTTGTTTGGAGCCAGCTCACCAAAGGCGATGCCAACTACACCTTAGTACAAGTGTCGATTAATGATTTAATCATGGTGGTGGCGTTCGCACCGCTGGCTGCCTTTTTACTTGGCGTGACAGATGTAACCGTACCTTGGGATACTTTAATTCTATCGGTATCGCTGTTTGTTGTGGTGCCTTTAGTGGCAGGTGTTGTCACCCGTCGCGTTGTGAATAATCAAACTAAACTCGATAAACTTGGCGCGACCTTAAAGCCATTTTCCATTGTAGGTTTAGTGGGTACGGTAATTTTACTGTTTGGATTCCAAGCACAAACCATCATGGATAATCCGCTGGATATTGTGCTTATTGCCGTGCCGTTATTAATTCAAACCTATCTGATTTTTGCGATTACTTACATCTGGATGAAAAAGTGGGGACAACCACACAAAGTCGCCGCACCAGGCGCCATGATAGGTGCTTCTAACTTTTTTGAACTTGCTGTGGCTGTAGCGATTAGCCTATTCGGTATCCATTCAGGCGCTGCGTTAGCAACTGTGGTTGGCGTATTGGTTGAAGTACCCGTGATGCTGTCGTTGGTGGCTTATGCTAATAAAACACGTGGGGATTTTGCGGTAAGCGAAGCAACAAGTTAACGGCTAAATTTAGTCTCTAGATTTTATGAAAAACGGCTTACCACATAGATGATAAGCCGTTTTTGTTTTCAGTAAATAGGGCTATTTGCATAACAATGGCTGTGCTTTACAAGCACCTACTTTACTGAAACACCAGATATTAAAACTGAGTAGATTCACAATCGTAATAGTTTGCTTGTGCATCACTTAAAATGGTCACTGGCACACCCATTACTGACACTTCAGATGGGATATCTAGGTGGACGTAATTAGCACCTAGCTCTACTGCTGGCTCTAATACTTCACTAACTAAGCGTTCCATTCCTAGGTTAGGAGTAGCGCGATCGGTGATTTTCCATTCACGTACTTCATTAAGTAGCAATTTACATTGCATCGCTTCTTTTGGTACTGCTTGGCCGATCAATACTTCAGTACCATTTTGGCTGGTATGACTTTCAACCAAACTTTCAGCGATGCTTGAACAACCCGCTGTTACTGCTAATACACTACCAATTAATAAAACTTTTTTAAGTTGAGTCATGTTCTGCTCTTATTATGTTTAACAACAAACCTATAATACAGTGTTCATTTACTAACAATCAATAGGTTTGATGAAAAACATTATGATTTTCACTTAAACTTTTCTCTAGGCCAAGCTCGTAGTAGTAACACAGACAGATCTCCCCAACGTAATCGCCAGCAAGCAGTTCAAATGAGGTGCTTGTTTCATACTAGCTGGTGATTTATCCTCAATGCACAGTTTCATTCAGTGGAAAAACGAAGGGATATTATGAAAAGTTCGCACACATACCCAATTGGTACTCCTGGCCAAAAATGGGGCGATGAAGAAAAAGCACAATGGCGAGCACAAGTGACGGTTAAGCGCTCTTACCAACAAGAAGTTGTGACAAAAATTAACGCACTCGCAGACCGATTTGATCTGAGCCAGTATGGCGCGCTGTCTTACGATGTAGAACGCTTTCCCCTGCTTTCACTGAAAACGAAAAACTGGGACGACTCAAAGCCAACTGTTTTGATTTCTGGTGGTGTTCACGGCTACGAAACCAGTGGTGTTCATGGCGCGCTTCAGTTCTTAGACACACATGCAGAGCAATACAGCGATACATTCAATATTGTTGTTGCACCTTGTGTGAGCCCTTGGGGCTACGAAACCATTAACCGTTGGAACCCGCTAGCGATTGACCCAAACCGTTCTTTCTTTGCCGATAGCCCAGCAGAAGAATCAGCCGCGCTAATGCAATTAGCTGACTCTTTAGGTAATGTGCTAGTGCATATCGACCTTCACGAAACCACAGACACTGACGAAGAAGAATTCCGCCCAGCACTGTCTGCACGTGATGGTAAAGAGTACATCGAAGATAGCGTGCCAGATGGCTTCTACACAGTAGGTGACACTGAAAACCCACAAGCTGACTTCCAAAAAGCCGTCATTGATTCTGTTCGCCGCGTGACACACATCGCGCCACCAGACAGTGAAGGCAAGATCATTGGTGAAAAGATTGAGCAAGAGGGCGTGATCAACTACCCAATGAAGGCACTGAGCCTGTGTAACGGCATCACTGACTGTACTTACGGCACCACAACAGAAGTCTACCCAGACAGTGAGCACGTAACAGATCAAGATTGTAATAACGCACAAGTAGCGGCCATTACAGGTGCACTTGATTACGTGAAAGCGCGTATCTAATCCAAACGACGCAATAACGTGACTCAAGAAAAAGGCGGCGAAGAATAATCTTCACCGCCTTTTTTCATTCAGCAAAAAACACTTCACTGCATGTTGCTTTAGTGATCTAAGTACAAGTAGTTCTGCCAGCTTTTCATACGAATGAGTACTTTACGCATAATCGACACATGCTCAAAACTGTCAGAGTACACAGCGATTTCGACATTGGTCCCTTGTGGTAACGCATAGTGGGTAATGTCATCTATCATACGTAGCTTCACCAAAGGACGACCTTGGCGTCTTAGCATATCTGAGCTATATAATGTCCCTTGCGCTTGTACTTGGCTTTCACCGATTGCAGGTAACACCTCCACCACTTCGGCTCGGAAGGTTTTACCCGGAAGCGCGCGGAAAATCATGTCGGCCTTAAAACCAGGCTTTAAACGCAGTAACGAGTTTTGCCTAAAAGCACCCACGAAGAACTGTTCTTCTTGATGCACAAAGGTCATCACAGTTCGCAGTGGCATAGGTAGTGCCATCATCCCTGGGCGCAGCGTCACTTGCGTCACATAACCTGCTGTTGGCGCATAAACCACGGTTTCATCCAAATCAAACTCCGCTTTACGCAGCATGGCTTGGACTTGCGCTGTGGTGGTGTTCTCACCCAAGATCTCAGATTCAAACGCCAATTTTGCTCGACGCTCTTCAGCGTTGGCCGCCTCTAAGGTCGCTTCAGCACTTAAGTAAAATTGACGACGATTATCGACATCTGATTTTGTAAACGCGCCACGCTTGTAGCCTTTTTCATAGCGTTTAAATTGTGCCAAGGTACGGTCTCGTTCAGCTTTCGCTTTTGCAACACTGGCTTGGCTGGCTTTGTATCCCGCCTCTAGTTCCAACACATCTTGTTCTGCTTCCGCCAACATGGCTGTTAAGCGGTTCACTTCTGCTTGGTATGGCGTAGGATCAATTTTAAATAACACATCCCCTTTTTTAAGTAAGACATTCGCTTTAACAGGTACTTCTGTCACACGGCCGCGCACACCCGGAATAATCGGGGTACTCACAAAAAACTGCGTCCCTTGATTGGTATGAGGGTGGTTGTAGTTCATCAGTAGAATTAACGTACCGATTAAGATAACCCCACCAAGCACGGCCGTTGGCACTGTCCATTTGTTTAATGGAATATTGAAGGTTTTAAAAAGAAATACACACAATGCGGCGTATGTGAGGATTAAGAGTAAGTCCATTACTTCTCCTCCCCTGTTTGATTAGTTCCTGATTGATTTACATCAGACTGGCTCTGGCTCGGTTGCCCTTCAAGCGTTGCCACCTTATGGCTCAGTAACTCTACTTGAGCTGATAAGGTATTGATTTGATGATGCAGCTCGTTCTGCTCAGCCTGAATTTTTTGAAAACCCCACCCACGATCTTTACGCCATAAGGTAGCCCATATCCATAAAAACGGCCAAAGCGCATGCAGGGTAAACAGGCTTACCCAACCCGCATAATGAATGGCATCTTGATGCGGATGATCCCGCTCTTTAGATATTTCATAAGGGATATCGTGAATGACAATAATGCCGTAAAACAACACTAATGCGACAAACACCAATAACCCAAGTGCAAAGTAGTCTAAAAACATCTTTCCTCCCTAAAAGATGACAACCTATTTATTATTCTGTTATATCTCACCTTCATTAAAACTAGCAGAATTCAAACGGAACTTATTAAATTACAATGCAAAATCAGTGGTCGAGCTGATTTATATTAATCACATTTATTAATGATCAATTGCTCTATTGGCGCAGAGAAAGGAATACAGCCTCCCGGTAACTCTTTCTTTTCACCATTTTTTTGGAAGCCATGATGCAGATAAAACGGTTCAGCATAGGTTGACGCATTTAGGCGAATAACAGCGGCAGGGTCGTCTTTATAACGTTGTATCAGTGCCGACTGTAAAAGTGATGATGCAATACCTTGTCGATGATAAGCAGGATCGACAAATAAACAGCTCAAACGATTATCTGGTTTGAGTAAAACGACGCCAACAACCCGCTGTTTGTGACGGTATAACAAATAGATGTAGCCGCTAGGGATTAACAAGCTCTTTAGCCCTTCATCCACACAGCCAGCCACTAAGCTATCTGCTTCATCTTTAGAAACCGCAAGAGTCTGATGAATGGCTTGCTCAATAACATGAATAACAGCAGATAAATCATCACGCTGAACTGCTTCTATCATAAACATCCTTGTATACCATTGATGAAATGTATCTATCCGCAAGTCACTCGACTGGCGCAGCCCTGCTCTAATCAAAAGCCACAAGCGATTAAGACAGTTTTGTCTTTTTTGCTTGTCGGTATGGTGCAAACAGCACGCTGACATCGACTTTCGCATTAAGCTTGGCTGCTAATAAATACAAGCCGCCTAATTTACGATGAAAAAATATCGCATCCGCAGGAGGTGTATGCCAATACCCTTTGTCCATACTGAGTGACGTACCTTCTTCTTTAATCCGCTTAGCGAGATCAGTATCACCAAAGTTATAGCACCCTTGATGCATTAATGGCTCACATGCTTGCTCACACAGGTTAATAACGGCTTGGCGTTGCTCGTCACGAATCGGCTGACTAAAAAAGCCGATACTGGCGAGAGCTTCATCCATTCTCTCACGGTTATTGTCAACTGCACCATTCATGAGCTGCTGATAGCCCTCGCTAATATATGCAGGGTATACACGGGTCGCGCCAAAATCTAATAAGACTAATTGCTTGGTATCACGGTTATACTGAAAGTTGGCAAAATTGGGATCCGTTTGGACCAATCGAAATTCAAAAATCTCCCGAAACAGCAAGGTAAAGGCTAATTCAATGACACGATCTCTTACTGCTTGAGGCGCATTAACCAAGTTTTCTATTGCTTCACCTTCAACGAAGCTCATCGCTAAAATATTGGGTGTGGTCAGATCATCGAACACATCAGGGATCAAAAAGTTGCTATCGTCCGCCAGTAAGCTAGCGTATTGGCGCAACAGCTTAGCCTCTAATAAATAATCTGCTTCGTCATGCAATTGCTTTTTGGCTTCTTCTAACAAGCCTTGGTAATCGACTTCTTTCGGGATCAAGCCCGATACTCTTAACAGCGTCGCTACGTTATCAACGTCACTTTCAATACTTTCTCTCACCCCAGGGTATTGGATCTTGAGCGCCAAATACCGTCCATCTTTAGTATGGGCTGAATGCACCTGACCAATAGAGGCCGCGGCTATCGGGTAAAAGGTGAATTGGTTGAATGTATCTTGCCACTCAGGCTGCCATTCACTCTCCAGTACATGGTTGAGCTGGCTAATCGGCATCGGCTTGGCATCAGATCGTAATCGCGCAAGCAAATCTGTTAGTTCTGGTGGCAGTAAATCCCCCGCATCCATCGATAACAACTGCCCCACTTTCATAGCAGCGCCGCGTAATTGCGCCAATTGATCGGCCACGCGTTTGGCATTAGCGGGGGTTAATAACAAGTCGCTGGCTTTAGGCTTTTGTCCTTTCGCTATTTGACGCACGCCTTCGGCAACCATGCCACCAGCAACACGCGAGGCCAATGACCCCAATTTACTCATTCTAGACAAGCGGCTACGGGGGACTTTGGCATACGTTTTATCAGTACTTTTCATCGTCTCACTCTAAATGACTTTCTAAGGTTTAAGATACAGGACGCAGTGAACATCGCATTGTTAGATAGCCTGAACAAGAGAAGATACGAAAGGAATGGAAATAGGGTTCAATTTTTCAACGTTAATGAACCCATTCTTGCAGTCATTATGTAGGATTAAAGCCGATCCTCACGCCTTACTAAATACTTACATGCCCCACTAAATACCAACGCCAACCGAAAGGATAAAGGCATCATTGCTGATCCCTCCCATATCACGGTATTCATAGCCTAAGGTTAAATCAACAACAGGAATAAAAGTAAGAACAACGCCCGCCCCACCAGTGAACCCCCAGCCTTTTTCAGTATTTTTTTTGCCTGCGAGCTCTCGGTCAGCATTGTAATAGTTTGTGCCTGCTTTCGCGTAAAGTGAGCCTATCACTAAAGGTAAGTCACCACGAAGCGTGATTGGGAAAGAGGTATAATCAATGTCGTTTTTTACCGACGCTAATTTCGAGTCCACTTCTGCGCTGCCTTGAACAAAGCCGGCGTTAACACTGAAAATATCATTAATATGGTAAGTCGCATTGATGCCGTATTCATAGCCATAGTCGCTATTACCATCATATGAGATACGCGAAGCCCCTGCACTCGCCCCCACAGACACTCCTAATAAATCCGCAGACGCGGTAAAAGGTAACAGTGCTAACAAACCTATGATGCAATTCCTTTTCATGCCATTCACTCCTTATTGACTCTTAATTATGGGATGTGACGGTACAACTTTGCGTATCCCTGCCTTCAATAATTAGTCCAATTGAAACACTGTGCCAGTATTGCAGGCAACTTGGATCACAGTTCAACAATTTCGTTTGCGTGATAAAGCGACCACCTTGATAAGGCTGCAAGGATGCACTCGCTGAAATAAAGCCGAAAAATCATGATAGAAAATGCAATGAGCTGTTATAAAATCACTAATCAGGATGCAATCCATTACAAAGTCACATTTCAATGAAAACACATACATTTGCTATTACATTACACAGCAATGGTTATTAACGCTTAAAAATCATGACTATATGGAATACGCAATTAGATACTCTGCTACAAAGCGGCTTAATGACAGAACACTTAGCAAACGATTACGCTCCCGATTTCAACACCTTTGGTAATCAACAGGTGTTTTTCGCTTCGTGGTAAGGCAAAATGTGATCGTGATCGCGAGACATTAGTGCTTAGCTCTCTAAACTAGCCCTATATCGAACGGCAATAAACAAAAGGCCATTAGAGCTAAAAAGCCGTCAACATTTGTATTTTGTAATGCGACACACAACGAGGGTAAACACATGAGCGAGATTCTACTTGCGACCTTTGCAGGTTTCATCGTGGGAATATTTTTTACGGCAATAAAGCTTCCACTTCCAGCGCCACCCGTGCTGCCAGGAATAATGGGGATTGTCGGTGTTTACCTAGGCGGTGTGGCGTATCAAAGCATTGTTGAACGTTTTTTCGCTTAATCTAGTCTTTTAATTACATTCAAATATTCCAGGAGTGAGCTATGGCTACCCCACATATTAATGCAGAACTTGGTGATTTCGCTGAAACAGTCCTAATGCCAGGCGACCCGCTACGTGCAAAACTGATTGCTGATACCTTCTTAGAAGATGTTAAGCAAGTGTGTGATGTGCGCAATATGTTTGGCTACACAGGTACTTACAAAGGTAAGCGTATCTCTGTGATGGGCCACGGCATGGGTATCCCGTCTTGCTCTATTTACGCACACGAGCTGATCAAAGATTTTGGTGTTAAAAACATCATCCGTATCGGTAGCTGTGGCGCAGTACACGACGATGTTAATCTTATGGATGTTATCGTTGCTATGGGTGCATCGACAGATTCGAAAGTAAACCGTATCCGTCTAAGCAACCACGATTTCGCTGCAATTGCTGATTACGGCATTCTTGAAACAGCGGTTCATCACGCACGTGAACAAAAAGTACCGGTACGTGTTGGTAACGTATTTACGGCTGATCTGTTCTACACCCCTGAAACTGAGCTATTCGCTAAAATGGAAAAGCTTGGCATTCTTGGTGTTGATATGGAAGCGGCGGGTATCTACGGTGTTGCTGCTGAATTAGGTGCAAAAGCACTAACGATTCTAACGGTATCTGACCACATCAAGCGCGGTGAGAAACTAAGCTCAGATGATCGTCTTAAGTCGTTCAACGACATGATGAAAGTTGCCCTAGAAACAGCAATTAGCATCTAAGTATGATTTGGTGGCGGTGTTTTCCCCGAGACATCGCTACCCTTTACAGCTAAGCACACAGAACATCAAACCAAGAACACTTAGCTAATACCAAACTGCTATTGGCACAGTCTCAGTGCAGTTTGTTATTAGTGCCCATAAGGAAGCAAAGGCATAGCTCGTATACTTACGAGGTATTAGCAAGGTTGCTGCTCAATATTTTGTAAAATGTGGCGTCTTACACAATTTGATGAATAGAGTAAGCAAACGCTGATGTTATTTATTAGCATGCATACTCTGTCAGGTAACCTTCTCCTTCGCTTCTTTTTGGGCGGCTAATATCCCCAAATTCATATACGGCCAAACCTTAAAAACCTTGGTCTATCAGCAGTAACACTCACTCCGCACTGTTATTCTATATTTTGATTCTAGATGGTAATAAGCTGACATGATGACATCACAACCCATTCAACCCATCCAGCCTTTATTACCTGAGGCCGTCGAACATTTACAGCTTAACCACTGTAAAACCGTAGGCTGCTGTAACTATGGTTCTAAAAACGTTGATGATTATGTCATTCAGCGAACCAATCCAGAACGACCAACATTAGTGTGCAGGGAGTGTGGCGCATTTCCGCCCGTTCTGAGTAATAGTGATGTCGTAGAAGAACTGACTCGCTTGAAGGTCACCCAATGCAGTGGTTTACCTGCCTGTAGTAACCCAAAATGTGAAAACTTAGGGCTTGCCGTATTAACGCACCGCCACCTATATCACGCTTTTGGTTACAGTGGTGATCGTCAACGCTATCGCTGTAAAAGCTGCCAAGGCACTTTCGTTGATCGTTGGTCTGGCTTTAATAACAAACATTTAGTACAACAAAAACTGCTGGCGATGCTGTTCACTGGCTATGCCATTCGCGATATTTGTCGCCGCTTGAGCATGAATCCTAAAACCTTTTACGATCAACTGTCTCATATTGCCAGCCGTTGTCGTCGTCAGCTTGCTATGTTTGATGCACGCCTCTTCAAGCACGCGCAGGATCTCTCACTTGCTTCTAATCTGACGAGCTTGCAACCGCAGAGTAGCAATGGTGTATTGTGGATTTCGACTTGCGAGGCAACGTCTGGCTATGTTGTTGGTCAGCATTTGAACTACCAAGCCGCCGATCAAGATGATAAATACTTAGAGCATGACCCATTTCAAGTGGGAACGCGCTTCATGGCACCGCCATCAGCCTTACTTGAGACCAATCCCCCTCCACCTTCGCAGGGTATTTTGGCGCGAGTCGATAATAAATACCGTGAAGTATTATCACGTCCGCAACTCGAAGACCCACTCAGTAACCAAGCACGTATTAATTACCCAACGAAAGGCTGCTTGATCAGACCACAATACACTGTGTATGCACATTACCTTCAGCTTGCTAGCCAACTGGAATACAACCAACAACTTGCGATTTTCATGCCGCAAGAACCTTTGATGCGCTCAGCCGTTGTGTCTATTTTCTTGGATCGCATCAAGGCAAAAACCATTCATCCTGTCTACGTTGAGCAGGACGAACAATGGCAATCCGATATGGAAGCTGATCGCATAGATATTGTTTTGCTAGGTTGGTGGCGAGATCGCTGGGCATTCACCCGTAATAACGACATTAGCAAAGGCATTTGTCACTTAGCTGGTGAAAAAGAAAACGAGCGCTACTGGCTAAATACTGCAACCGATCGTGCTGTATTAGCGTATCAGCAACGATTCCACGATCAATTTGCACAGTTAGTGAATGAACCTCGCCGCAAACTTCGTCCTGCAGGTTTATTACCGTTACTCGATATTTATCGTGCTTGGCATAACCTATGTCGACAAGACAAGACAGGTCAAACCCCAGCTCAACAAATGGGCTTAACATCAGCGCCGCTAACCCTAGAGCAATTGCTGAACTAAACCGTTATCCACCACCTAGACAACAAGAGGTGGCGGCCCTTATTATTACCAAGTGGTAAAAGTAATTTATATAAAGTGGTGATTATCATTTATTAATAAACAATTAAACTGTGCTCTCTTTTGGAAAACATAGATTAGAGGGTGTTATGGGTTGGTTATTTCTTATTTTAGGTGTGATGGCAGAAGCAACGTCACATGTAGCATTGCGTGCAACAAATGGTTTCACCAACTTATTACCCAGTAGCATTGTTATTCTTGGTCACCTTCTTGCTTTTCTATTTCTGGGCCAAGCTATGCGATCACTGCCAGTCGGTATTGTTCACGCGATGTGGGCTGGAATGGCGATAGTCCTTGTCACGGCGATGTCTAGTATTATCTACAAACAGCATCTGGATGCCAAAGTGTGGCTTGGCATGGTAGTGGTCGCCATAGGTATCGCGATTATTAATTTGTCAGGCGCACCTCACAGCCATTAATTTTCGCCGACTAGACGCAAGATTCTTATGCCAGCCCGAGCGCTTAAATAACGCATAAGAATCCTCCTACATATGGGCGGCCCTCAAACGAATAAGCAATAAAGTGAGCATGATTACTGCTACGCCGCCCTCAGTAACAACAGCAGAATGATGAATTGCTCACAGATTTTTGATCCTGACAGCTAAATTATTCCGATAACCTCACTCCCTGCATATCCATGCTGATATATTTGTTTACGAGATGTTAAATAAAACACGTATCAATTCATCAGCATTCGTTACAGGGATAGTCGGACATGCAGTTTTTCCCAAACCGTATTAAACCCATTTTATTAGCCAGTATGCTATGCGTTGGCATATTGCCTGCATTTATGTACAGCTGGATCAGCAATGAAAAACTCACTTCGGTAGCATTAGATCAAATTGCGAGTGGCATGATCAGCCGAACCAATATTGCAGCCCAGAACCTTGACGACCTTATTCAGCGTCACGTCAAAGAACTCAGCGATCTTGCCCAATCCCCCATACTGACATCGTCACCATTAATCTCTGCCTCGCCAGCTATCATCAGTAAATACCTTCAACAATTAACGGCTGGTGAATCCGTTTACAATGCGATTCATCTCATCGAAAAAAGTACCTTTTACGCCACGCCAACCTACCAAGTCATCGATTCATCACATCAAGGTGCTGTTAACCTGAGCCAAGAAGTGGCCAAATTTAGTATCGATAATTTTAATCAGCTAGAACAGCAGTACCTCAACTCGGGTAAACAGGTGTATCTCTTTGTACCGCCCAACATAGCACAAGCGCCTTGCTTATTTTTAATCACCCGAGTCGCCGATAGCACAGCGGTACGTTACCTACTGGTTGAATACCGTTTAAGTGAAATCAATGCCCGATTGCGATTTTTAGGTAAACAAATCAGCAATACCGACTTTGCGTTTATTGTTAACCAGCAAGGCGATATCATGCTGGCGGGTGACTATCAAGGCCAAGCATTGCAAACCTTTGCCGACTTTAAATTCAACCTAAAAGCACAAAACATCAACCGTACTCAGCCGCAAATTATCCAATATAAAGATCGCTACCAAGCGTCATTTACCGCGACTGTGACAACCATTGATTCATTACAGGGCCCCGATTTACCGAATTGGTCTTTAGTGACTATCACACCGCAAAAGACTGTCACCAGTTCTATTGATGCGCTACAACATTATTTTATGTTGGCACTGCTCTTTACCGCTTTGGTTATCGTCACGCTGGCTGTTGTATTAACTAAACGCATCACCGATCCATTAGCAAAACTGTCACGGTTCGCCGCCCACTTTAAACTGGGTAACTTTGCAGCCAGTAAGCACTTTAAAGGCCCCCATGAATTTCAAGTACTGCATGATGCCCTAAACCAAGGGGCTGAACGAATTGCTTATGACACCAATCGCCTTAATCAGGCGCTACACAAAGCCAAGTCTGCCGATCAGGCCAAATCCGCCTTCTTAGCCAATTTATCGCACGAAATCCGCACCCCAATGAACGGGATGTTGGGCCTGTCTCAGCTATTATTAAAAACCGATCTGACTCGCGAACAAGAACACCATCTCAATACGCTACTCGATTCTGGCAAACACATGATGTCTTTGCTTAATGACATTTTGGACTTTTCAAAGATTGAGCAAGGGCAACTTAAACTCGACCCTACCCATTTTTGTTTTACTGACTTAGTCGGCACCATAGAAAGTACCTACCACTCGTTAGCCAAAGAGAAAGGCATTGCCTTTCACATTCATTGCGAGTTAGATAAAAACGCCTGGTTCTATGCCGATAAAGCACGTATCCGCCAAATACTCTTTAACCTGATCAGTAATGCCATTAAGTTTACCGAAGAAGGCGAAGTGAATGTCACTTTGCGGCTCCAGAACGGCCAAGCAAGCAATGAAAAACAACTGACGATCATCACCCAAGATACGGGTATCGGCATCGCGGCAAATCGTATTAATCAGATTTTTGATCCATTTGCCCAGGCTGAAATATCAACCAGCCGCCGCTTTGGTGGCACGGGATTAGGGCTCAGTATTGTCCGTCAACTAGCCGAACTTATGCAGGGTGATGTTCAGCTTGAAAGCATCGAGGGAAAAGGAGCCACATTTACCGTCAACCTCACGCTACAAAAAGGCCATTACGAACCTCAGCAAACACCAGAGATCAGCTTTGATCAAAGTGCCTTTCAACACCTAAAAGTATTGATTGTGGAAGATAATCACTTAAACACCCTGATCATTGATTCCTTCCTTAAACAAAGGGGCTTCATCACCACCGCTGTAGAAAATGGCGCAGAAGCTCTCGATATTTTGCAGCACCAGCTGTTCGACCTTATTTTAATGGATAATCACATGCCAGTGATGGATGGCATTGAAGCAACGAAGCGGATCAGACGTTTACGTACCGACACCCGCAAAGTGCCTATTTTTGCTTGCACCGCTGATGTATTTGAAGAAACCCAACGCAATATGATGGCGGCTGGGGTTGATTGCGTGATCACCAAACCTCTGGATGAGCGAAAACTATTAGATGCACTACAGCGCTTTAAAACTAAAATCACCGCAATGGCGCAACTACGGGCAGAAGTAGAAAGCAGTCTTAGCTCAAGGCCAACCCCACCCTCAAGCAACAATCAGGTTACAGCTGCGGAAGTGTTAGCTACCCACTCAGCGAGCGACTCACCTACCCAATTGATCGGTAGCAGCGCACATTCAAGTCATTTGCATCCAAATTATCACCATGTTGAGTTAACTGAATTACTTGAGATGATGGATGGTGATTACGAGATAGTTCAAACCTTCTTAGTCATGTTTGCCACCGAGCATGATCATGATGTTGATAAATTAGAACAAGCACTCGCTGAACAAGATTTTAGTCGGGCCATTCTTATCAGCCACTCATTAAAAGGCGCCTCTGGCAGTATCTGTGCAGGCGCTGTTCGCCAAGCGGCCACCATTGTCGAAAAACAGGTGAAAACGAATACCTTGCCGCTAGAGGAAGATCTCGCTGAACTGCGTAAACAGCTCGCCATGTTAATCCATGAGATCCATGAACATACGCTGGATGAAGTCGAAAACAGCATCTAATGGTGCGCATTTGATCACCATGCAGATCAAATGCGCATTCAAATTAGATTTGAATCAGGTCGCAGTTAACGAACCAAAGACGATAAAAAGCTGTGAACTGGTAGAAATGATGGAATAAATGAGATCAAAGCACGGTTTAGCGTGCTTTATAATTGACAGAATATGCCAAAAAGATAATTATCATTCCATCAATTGCTCTCAAGCAAACCAAATGTTCACGTAGTGATTCTTTGGTACAAACATAAAATGTCACAAGGCAGTAAAGATAATCTTGTTAATCAATATCTGAACTAGCATTGAGACAAGTCCAATACGTAAAAGGTTGATAGATATGAGCACTAAACTAGAACAATTGCGCGCGCTTACTACTGTTGTTGCTGACACCGGTGACATTGAAGCAATCAGCAAGTACAAGCCTGAAGACGCAACAACGAACCCATCGTTGATCCTGAAAGCCGCTCAAATCGCTGAATATGCACCTCTTATTGATGCATCGATTGCTTACGCAAAAGAGCAAAGCAACGATAAAGCACAGCAAGTGCAAGATACTTGCGACATGCTAGCTGTCAGCATTGGTAAAGAAATTCTTAACGTTGTACCTGGCCGCATCTCTACAGAAGTTGATGCTCGTCTTTCTTACGATACAGAAGGCAGCATTACTAAAGCACGCCAACTGATCAAAATGTACAACGATGCTGGCATCACTAACGACCGTATCCTGATCAAACTGGCTTCTACTTGGGAGGGTATTCGCGCAGCTGAAGTCCTAGAAAAAGAAGGCATCAACTGTAACCTAACGTTGCTATTCTCGTTTGCTCAAGCGCGTGCTTGTGCTGAAGCGGGTGTATTCCTTATCTCACCTTTCGTTGGCCGTATTATGGACTGGTACAAAGCGAAAGAAGGTCGTGATTTCGAAGCACAAGAAGATCCAGGTGTTGTTTCAGTATCTAGCATCTACAACTACTACAAAGAGCACGGTTATAAGACTGTTGTTATGGGCGCAAGCTTCCGTAACATCGGTGAAATCCTAGAACTTGCTGGCTGTGATCGCCTAACTATCGCCCCTCAGCTGCTTGCTGAACTAGAAGCTGCTGAAGGTGAAGTCGTAGAGAAACTAATCGACTCTAACGGTACCAAAGAGCGCCCAGCGGCAATGACTCACGCTGAGTTCCTATGGGATCACAACCAAGATGCAATGGCCGTTGAAAAACTAGCTGAAGGTATCCGTAACTTCGCGGTTGACCAAGGCAAACTAGAAACAATGATTGCTGAGCGTCTATAAGACTAAAATCTATTTCAGAAAGCGGCCTAATAGCCGCTTTCTTATTTTTATCGTTTTTTGTTTCAAACAAATTCTATAGTGGAAACCAATATGGAACGTAAAGTATTAGCTAATGCAATCCGTGCCCTAAGCATGGACGGCGTACAACAAGCAAACTCTGGTCATCCAGGCGCACCTATGGGTATGGCTGATATCGCTGAAGTACTGTGGCGTGGCCACATGAACCACAACCCACAAAACCCTGAGTGGGCTGATCGCGACCGCTTCGTGCTGTCTAACGGTCACGGTTCAATGCTAATTTACTCTCTACTTCACCTGACAGGTTACGATCTCTCTATCGATGATCTAAAGAACTTCCGTCAATTGCACTCTAAAACACCAGGTCACCCTGAATACGGTTACGCACCGGGTGTTGAAACAACAACGGGTCCTCTAGGCCAAGGCATCACTAACGCTGTTGGTATGGCGATGGCTGAAAAAGCCCTAGCTGCACAATTCAACAAAGAAGGCCACGATATCGTTGACCACAACACATACGTGTTCATGGGCGATGGCTGTCTAATGGAAGGTATCTCTCACGAAGCATGTTCACTTGCTGGCACACTAGGCCTAGGCAAGCTTGTTGCATTCTGGGATGACAATGGTATCTCTATTGATGGTGAAGTTGAAGGTTGGTTCTCTGACGATACGCCTAAGCGTTTCGAAGCGTACGGCTGGCATGTGATCCCTGCGGTTGATGGTCACGATGCTGACGCAATCAACGCTGCGATTGAAGCGGCAAAAGCGGAAACAGGTCGTCCAACACTTATTTGTACTAAAACTATCATCGGTTTTGGTTCACCAAACAAAGCGGGCTCACACGATTGTCACGGCGCACCACTAGGCGCTGAAGAAATCGCAGCGGCACGTGAATTCCTTGGTTGGAACCACGGTCCATTTGAAATCCCAGCTGACATTGCAGCAGAGTGGGATGCGAAAGAAGCAGGCGCAGCAAAAGAAGCAAGCTGGAACGAGAAGTTCGCAGCGTACGAAGCGGCTTACCCTGAGCTAGCAGCAGAATACAAGCGTCGTGTAAACGGTGAACTACCTGCACAGTGGGAAGAAAAAGCATCTGCAATCATTGCCGATCTTCAAGCTAACCCAGCGAACATCGCATCACGTAAAGCATCACAAAATGCACTAGAAGCATTTGGTGCTATGCTACCAGAATTCATGGGCGGCTCGGCTGACCTTGCGCCTTCTAACCTAACGATGTGGTCGGGTTCTAAATCGCTAACAGCTGCTGACTTCTCAGGTAACTACATCCACTACGGTGTACGTGAGTTCGGTATGACAGCTATCATGAACGGTATTGCACTACACGGTGGTTTCGTACCATACGGTGCAACTTTCCTAATGTTCATGGAATACGCGCGTAACGCAATGCGTATGGCTGCACTAATGAAAGTGCAAAACATCCAAGTCTACACGCACGATTCAATCGGCCTGGGCGAAGATGGTCCAACTCACCAACCGGTTGAGCAAGTATCTTCTCTACGTCTAACACCAAACATGAGCACATGGCGTCCATGTGACCAAGTTGAATCAGCGGTAGCTTGGAAACTGGCAATTGAACGTAAAGATGGCCCAACATCGCTCATCTTCTCGCGTCAAAACCTAGCGCAACAACCACGTGATGCAGAGCAAGTTGCTAACATCGCTAAAGGTGGTTACATCCTGAAAGATTGTGCTGGCAAACCAGAACTTATCTTTATCGCAACAGGTTCTGAAGTTGAACTAGCAGTAGAAGCGGCAGCACAACTAACGGCTGAAGGTCGTCAGGTTCGCGTTGTTTCTATGCCAGCAACAGACGTGTTCGACAAGCAAGACGCAGCGTACCGCGAAGCAGTATTACCAGCAGACGTAACGGCACGTGTTGCTGTTGAAGCAGGTATTGCTGACTTCTGGTACAAGTACGTTGGTTTCGGTGGCAAGATCATCGGCATGACAACATTTGGCGAATCTGCACCTGCAGGCGAGCTATTCAAAATGTTCGGTTTCACCACTGAAAACGTAGTGAACACAGCAAAAGAACTACTAGCGTAATAATCAATACAGCGTTAAGTGACATCACTTAACGCTGTTATTTCGCTATACGAATACTAAAAATAAAAGTTCTAACTTTCTTCAGATAGCTAGAACAGAATCCCTTCTTATATTGCCGAACAGTTGTTCGGCTTTTTTTTATCTCACATTCCCGTGAATAAAAAAGGACTGGCGTCGATGCCTATAAATACACCCCAAATGTATTTGTCTACGTGCAATTATTCTTTGTTATTCGTCTTTTCGTTGCACCATAAGTGCTCATTAATTGTTCCCGCCATCCATCCTCTGTGGCACAAGCTCAGTATGAAGTGTCTGTTTTTTGACGACTCGTTACATAAAAAAGCCTAATCTCTTCACAATTTATCTGATATCTGTTTAAACTTGCAGCTATATCATGGATATAACGTCATAATATGTGAGCGTTTTTTGGCTTCACTTTTATACCGTTTGATACAAAGTAAATTGAACGTTTTTCCATTTTGTTGGATCTAATACACATTGTAGCGAAGGTAACTCACGCCTTCGTTCACTATGTTAAACACACTAAAAAAGGGGCTCACAATGACGTGGCAACTACCTGAACTTCAATCGTTACTTAGCGCACATGATGGCTGGAAAGTTGAAGCTTCCGATCAAACACTGATCATCAAGAATGAAGACCAAATCGAAGCTTATCTTGCGGTAGCTGGCGAGCAAATTTTGGTTGAAGTCCTGTTGTTTGCACAACAACAAGTTAAAGACGTTAGTGCACTGAACGAATTTGTACTGCGTACCCATAAAATGTTCCCACTATCAACCATTGGCCTAAGCGACCTAAACGGCGAAAGTTACTACGTTGCCTTTGGTTCGTTATCTTCACAATCAAAAGCGGAAAGTGTCGTTATTGAAGTGGCGACCCTATACCGAAATGTTGAAGCTTTCATTGAGCTTTACCAAGACCACCTAGCGGAGAATGCAGCATGAGTGTTTGGAAAAAACTAGTAACAGCCCTTAAAGGCGGTGCAAACGAAGCGGCTGAAGCAGTTGCAGACAATCAAGCATTACGTATTCTTGACCAAGAAATCCGTGAAGCAAAATCTGAACTACGCCGCTCTGATGAAGCGTTAGTGAAAATTGTCGCTAAGCGCAAAATGTCATCACAGAAAGTCGCGAGCTTCGAGCAAGGCATTAATGAGTACGAAACTCACGCTCGTGCTGCAATGGATAAAGGCCAACAAGATCTTGCCTTAGAGTGTGCACAAAAAGTCGCAACGCTTCGTAACGAACAACAAGCTGAGCAAACTTACTTGGATCAATTCACGCAATCTGAACAGAGCATGCGCACAAACATTGCCCAAGCCAAAGACAAACTGCGTCAACTTGAGCAGCAAGTCGATGTCGTTAAAGCAAATGAAGCCGTACAAAAAGCGCAAAGTGCAGTATCAGCAACCAATGTTGGTGCTAACGCAAAAATGCACACTGCTGTTGAGTCACTCGACCGTATCAAACGCCGCCAAGCTGAAAAATCAGCACAACTAGAAGCTGCCGCTGAAATGGCTGAAGAGCAATCTGGTAGCAGCCTTGATAAGAAACTCGCAGAAGCGGGGATTACTCCAGGTGGCACACAATCAGCAGAAGATGAACTAGCACGTATTCTAGGTAAATAACCACTTACCAAGTGTGAAAAAGGAGGTTGTGGATGTCGATGTGGTTACTCTTACGTCGCTGGGTATTAACCCAATTTGGTCAATTGAGCGGACGAAACCTGCTGTTATCGTCAATAATGTATGCAGCAATCAGCTGGCTATTACTGCGCTTTGCAGGTGAGCATGCACTTACTCACTCGTTGACCGATTTCATCTACTACCTCTTTGTTACAGCTTCAACCGTTGGCTATGGTGACATGTCGCCAACCACAGACCTCGGAAAATGGGTGGTTGCCCTATTTGTTATTCCCGGTGGTCTAGGTTTGTTTGCCATCGGTGTTAGCCGTATCGCTAGCTTGCTGATCCATTACTGGAAAGGCGGGCTAATGGGAAAACGGAGTTTAAAAGTGAATAAACACATTCTTGTGCTCGGCTGGAATGAACAACGCACCCTGAGCCTGCTCAATATGCTGCTGCACGAAGAGCAAGGTCGCCGTGATATCGTGCTATGCGTTCGCCCTGAAATGGAAAATCCATTACCAGGCAAAATTGAATTTGTTCGTGTCGTCAGCTTTACCGACAAAGCAGGAATGGCACGAGCAGGTGTCGCTGACGCCGATTGCATCATCATCGATAACCCTGAAGATGATGTCACCCTATCAGCATCATTATATTGTTCAAACCAAAACCCAGAGGCGCACTTACTGGCTTACTTCAACGATGAAGCCTTGAGTGACTTGCTAAAACAACACTGCCCAAATGCAGAGTGCATTCCTTCTGTATCTGTTGAGATGTTAGCCAAAGCGGCAGTTGATCCTGGCTCGAGCGAACTTCACCATGAATTGCTCAGCACCAACAAAGGGATGACCCAATATTCGGTAAACTTCCCAAGCGACAAAGAAGAGACGACGGTAGCCCCCCTCTTCTCGTTATTTAAAAAGCAGCATGATGCGATTCTAATTGCCATTGATACTGGTAAAGGTGTGGAACTGAATCCGCCACTCAATAAAGTGGTTACAGCAAATGCCAAGCTGTTTTATATCGCCGATGAACGCGTAAATACTTTTCACTGGCACACATTAGGAGAGCACGATGTTTGATTGGCTTAAAAAGAAAATGGCGCCGGAAGCACCCAAAGTTGAAGCGCCAGAAGTGCTTGGTTTACGCCTTGGTGGTGCCTTTGAACTGGATGATTTAAAGCTCAAGCTCATTGAGCCAGACTTAATCATTGAAGGCGCAGCACGCACCCATTTAATCCAAGCCGTGGGGGAAGTTAACTTAGATGAACAAACCCGCCTGCTGCGTTACTACACCGACGATGACGGCTTTGTGCAAGTCCTCCAGCATGGACGTTCAGAAGCCGATGTTAGCGAAGTGAAACTGTACTATTTTTACCATACCAAACCCATAGATACACAAAGCCAGTGGCAAGATACCCTCGATAACCAAATTGTCCTACCAAGCAAACAGCTTGAAGGGTACGATTTTGAAAAAGTATGGGAAAACGAGCGCCCTGTCGCCATGACAGAAAAAACCTATCTCTTGGACGGTACGGTAAGTGAAACCGACCAGTTTGTGATGGTTTATGAACGTGAAGCGGCAACTGAACAATATGAGTCACTCATGGTATCTGGCGAAGAAAAAATCATCAATAACCGTGCTGAATGGAGCCTAGTCACAAGCACTGGCTTTAACCTCACCCCAACAGATTTCACCTTAATCGGTTAACCTACATTAGATAGTTATAGGATTTATCATGGACGTTTTTAGTCAATCACTTGCCGGCCTTGGCGCATTTTTACTGTACTTCTCACTGTCATTAGTCTTCTTGATGCTGTTCAAGTTTGTCTATGTCCGCTTTACGCCATATGACGAATGGAAGTTGGTAAAAGAAGACCAAAACACAGCCGCAGCCATCGCATTATCGGGCTCAGTGTTAGGCTATAGCCTAGCGATTGCAGGTGCCGCTTCTAACTCAGTCAACTTAATTGATTTTGCTATTTGGGGCCTAGTCGCACTCGTAGCACAGCAGGTTGCCTTTGTTATTATGCGCTTTGGTTTTATGCCTAAAATCGTTGAACGCATTGAAGCGGGTGAAATCCCAGCAGGTATTTTGATGGCTGCAACCTCGGTCTCGGTTGGCCTCTTAAACGCTGCGTGCATGAAATACTAGGAGACGGACGATGAAACGAAGTGAACGCGTCGTCCTCGCCAGCATGCGTAAAAACTGGCGTCCCTACATGGTGACACCGCTAACCGCAGTATTTGCAGGTGTAGCACTAACAGGCTGTAGCGATAACAGCACAGAAGCCGAGATCTACCACTCTCTCGATGATTGTATTAGCGATAACCCAAGCTACACAGAGCAGTGTCAATCAGCGTATCAGTTTGCCTTACAAGAAGCCTCTCGCACAGCACCAAAATACCAATCAATGAATGATTGTGTGGCTGAATTTGGCTCAAATGGTTGTATGCAATCACCAGGCAATAACTGGTTTATGCCAGCCATGGCAGGCTTTATGTTCGCCCGTATGATGGATAATAACCGTGGTTATTACTCACAGCCGATGTTCCGTTCTTACTACCCAGGCAGCGTATTCTACGACCGCTGGACAACAGCAGATGGCTATGACTATGGCCGCAGCTCATACCGCAAAACAACGGTACGAGTCGGTAAAGATCAGATGAAGCCGAAAGCAACCACCAGCCGCACGATTTCACGTGGTGGCTTTGGTTCTAGTGTGTCAGCTAAATCAGGCTGGAGCAGCAGTAAATCATCCAGTAAGAGCTGGGGAGGCTAACCTCGTTTCAAGCTCTGTTCCAATACCGCTCATACAATACAAATTGTCAGGCGGTATTGGTGCTTTTCGATTAGCTCATAACTTGTCGTAACCTTATATGAGAGTTAGATCACAGCGTCACAAATGTTTTTATTTTCATAAAAGCATCAATCACTCAAAGAACATCACTGCCTGTTCATCACAGCGCGGGAATCCATACAAACATATTCACCAGCAACTGCTTATTATCATTCACTAATTAATAAACAATTCACTCTTATATTTATTATTATCACATCGTAAATAAACGCGTATTCACTCTGGTTTCACTCTCGCCTTATTGTCATCAATTTGTTAAATCATGCTTCGTTAAAACCATTGCATATTGAAACTCAGTGTAAAAGTTGATTAAATTAGCAGCATCACACGTTACACCGTGTATGAATCATTTTTATAATTGTGATAATTTTATTAATTAGCACTTTTCAATGTAAATAAACCAACATACTTGATTTATTTTGCGATGACGTATTTTCTAAAGTTCATTAATAGCAACAGCTATAAAGTTTAACTGCTATCAAATATACATTAATTACAAGCCGCTTTTATATTTCGGCTTGATGTTTATGTATATCTAGAACTCAAGTCTACATATCTATTATTAATAGATAATAAATATTATGAGAGCTTATGCGATTATTATCTGCTGTATTGGTTTCATCTTTATTCCTTGCTGGTTGTAATTCAGGATCAGATCAAGCAGAAAACAACGACAAGTCCTCAGGGAGTACCCCTGTAGCACCGCCAATAGATGGGCCAACAACGCCTACACCACCGGTTGTTCCCCCTGTTGAAGTACCTAAGCTCGATCCAAATGTTGCCCCTATCACTAACGGTAGTTGGTATCGTCCGGGCCCGCTAACAACTTGGCAATGGCAGCTTAGCGGTACAGTGAATACTTCTTATAATGTCGATATTTACAATATTGATTTATTTGATTCATCAACAGATCTTATTCAAGGTTTACAACAGTCAGGCAAAAAAGTTATTTGTTACTTTTCTGCAGGCTCTTATGAAAACTGGCGTCCTGATGCCAATGAATTCAAAGAAAGTGATTTAGGTAACAACCTTGATGGTTGGCCAGGTGAACGCTGGCTAGATATTCGTTCGACGAATGTTATTTCAATCATGACCAAACGATTAGAGCTAGCAAAAGAAAAAGGTTGTGATGGGGTCGAGCTCGATAATATGGACGGTTACTCAAATAGCACTGGCATTAATTTATCGAATACCGATCAGCTCGCGTATAATCGTGCAGTGGCTAATACTGCCCACCAACTCAATTTATCTATTGGTCTTAAAAACGATCTAGACCAAATTCTTGAACTGGTTGATTATTATGACTTTGCAATTAATGAATCGTGCACCGAATATAACGAGTGTCATTTGCTTAATCCCTTTATTCAAAATGGGAAGGCAGTGCTAAATGCTGAATATTTAAAGAAATATGTTGATGATGAATCCGCTAGAAATGCCATGTGTACGCAATCGAAGCAGATGCAGTTTAGTACCTTGGTGCTGCCTCTTGAATTAAACGACGCATTTCGGATCAGCTGTTTATAACAACAACGTAATAAATCGCTAAACACAAGTAACAAAAAAGCACACTTGCGTGTGCTTTTTTGATTATTGCAGTTCGCTAGATAAGCTGTGAATTATCAGGCGTAAATGATTAACCTAGGCAGCTAATGATTTATTTGTCGTCGGCTTTTTTTCATCACTCTCCTCAGCACTATTGTGCTCACTGAGCACTTCTGCCAGTGTTGAACGAGATAAATGCCCCTCAACATCCCCATCAGCATTAAGCACAGGTAGCGGGTGATCACTGTCTAAGGTTTCAGGAATAACCGCTTCCAATAAGGCATCACTTTGAATCGCGGGTACATCTTCCAGTAACGATGCGTCGATGGCCTTACTGTAATCGGCCTTCTCTACATTCTCGAGCGTTTCTTGGGTAATAACACCTTGGTAGCCGTCATCGTTGACGTAATAACCATAGTCATCTTTTGCCTTACGCATTTCAGCCACCGCTTCACCAATAGTGTCAGCTGAAATTCGAACCACCTGTGGCTTCATCACTGTTTCTACTGTTAAAGCGCGGGCACGGTTAACGTCTTTAACAAAAGCTTCTACATAGTCATCAGCTGGGTTGAGTAGAATATCCACTGGACGCCCTTGCTGTACCAATACACCATCACGCAAGATAGCAATACGATCACCCAAACGCAGTGCTTCATCCAAATCGTGGGTAATAAAGACGATGGTTTTATGGAGCTTTTCTTGCAGTTCAATCAGCTGGTCTTGCATTTCGCTTCGAATCAAAGGGTCGAGCGCTGAGAACGCCTCATCCATCAACAAAATATCTGCATCCGTGCACAAGGCGCGCGCTAAACCAACACGCTGCTGTTGACCACCAGAGAGCTGGGCAGGAAACTGGCTTTGATAGCCCCCTAAGCCAACCGTTTCAAGCCATTCCATCGCACGTTGTTTACGTTCGTCTTTCGCAACACCTTGGATCTGTAAGCCGTAACCTATGTTATCCAACACGGTATGATGAGGCATCAAGCCAAAACGTTGAAACACCATCGACATTTTATGGCGGCGGAAGGTTTGTAGATCTTTACTGTTAAGGGTCATGACATCACTGCCCTGCACCACAATTTCACCTGCGGTTGGCTCAATTAAGCGATTAAAGTGACGGATCAGAGTCGATTTACCCGAACCAGACAACCCCATAACCACAAATATTTCTCCGGGGTAAACATCCACATTGATGTCACTCAAACCAACGGTATGACCGGTTTCAGCTAAAATATCATCTTTTGATTTACCCGCTTTAACTTGCTCAAGTACCTTCTTGCCATTGGGGCCAAAGACCTTGTATAAGTTTTTTACACTGATCAGTGGTTCTTGGGTCGCCTTATCCATGATCATGTCCTCCAAGGTGCTGCTGGGTACGTTTTGCGTAGCTTTGTGATACGCGGTCAAAAATAATTGCCAGTGCCACAATAGCCAAGCCATTGAGTAGACCTAACGTGAAGTATTGATTAGTAATAGATTTCAGTACTGGTTGACCGAGCCCTTTAACGCCGATCATAGAAGCGATCACTACCATTGCCAGGGCCATCATGATGGTTTGGTTAATGCCTGCCATAATGTTGGGCATCGCGAGTGGTAGCTGCACACCAAATAAACGCTGTGTTGGGCTTGCACCGTAGGCAGTTGCAGCCTCTAACACTTCTTTATCGACCAATCGAATACCTAAGTTGGTTAAACGAATAACAGGCGGAATGGCATAAATCACAACAGCAATAACACCTGGGATTTTACCTATGCCCAATAGCATCACCACAGGGATCAGGTACACAAACGCTGGCATGGTTTGCATAATATCGAGTAGCGGAGTCACGAACGATTGCACGCGATTCGATCGCGCCATTGCGATCCCAATGGGGATCCCGAGCCCTATTGCGACAAATGTGGAGACTAAGATAATGCTCATGGTACGCATGGTGTTATCCCACATACCAAAAAAGCCAATTAAGAAGAAGGCAACAACAACGCCTAAGGTTAATTTCCAAGAACGGCTAGCAACATAAGCCAAACCAGCTAGTACAGCAATGACGAGCCACCAAGGCGTGCCCAGTAACAGTTTTTCGAACCAAATAAGAAAGGACAACAAAGGATCAAAGACCGCTTCGATAGCGTCGCCATATTCACGTGAAAATGCGCGATATGCGCCATCCAATGTTTTTCTAATTTCCAGCAATTGGTGTCGATCCAATTGCGGAATTTCACTTAACCAAGATTGTTCAGACATACAACATCAATCCTTGAGTATGTATTTATACAAAAAAGCCCGCCATAGCGGCGGGCCATTACACAATTAAAGCTCAGATAAAGCCTTTTTAATTTTTTCAGCTACCGTTGGTGATACCCATGTAGTCCATGTTTGTGGGTATTCTGTCAGGAAATGCTCCGTCGCAATTTCGCCATCAGCTTGGTACTCTTCCATCCACGCCAAAATCTCATTCATTTGTGCATTACTAAAAGAACGCGCATTTAAGTAACTCATCGCTTCTGGCGCACGCTTTGAGAATGACGTTGTTACAATCGTATCAACCGGTGATGGTGGATACATGGTTGTTTTAGGGTCAAGACACTCTTCTTTGGTGATACAAGAACGGAAGTGATCAGCATCAATGCCTGAACCAAAATCCACTTTGACCATTTTGTACTTACCTAAAACGGCCGTTGGCGCCCAGTAATAACCAAACCAGCCCTCTCCACGTTCATAAGCTTTAGCAATAGAACCTGATAGACCCGCACCTGAGCCTGGATCGATCAGTTCAAAACCGGCGTCCTCTAGTTTCATCGAGTTAAAAAGATTGCCCGCTGTGATCTGACAGTTCCAGCCAGCAGGACAGCTCATGAATGCAGATTTCGATTTGTCTTCAGGATGTTCAAACAATTTTGCATTGGCAATAACGCCTTCGATGGTTGCCAAAGAAGGGTCTTTCTCAACCATATAAGCGGGTACCCAGAATCCTTCTTCACCGCCATCTGTAAGTGTGGAGCCTGCAAATTGCAAACGACCATCTTTCGCACCTCGATCCAAGGCTTCTTTCATCGAGTTACTCCACATTTCAGGCGCAATATCGGGCTCGCCTTTTTCAATCATGGAGGTACCCGTTGGCATTGTATCGCCAGGAACAAGCTCGGCATCACAGCCGTAGCCTTTATCGAGAATAAATTGGTCAATATGAGCGATGAGGGTTGCTGAGTTCCAATTCATATCAGCAATGGTTACCTTGCCACATTCCTCAGCAGAAGCCGAAAAAGAAGCAGATGCTAATAGTATTGAAGTTGCGAGTAACTTTCGCATATAAAACATTCCTTATTTATTATCCATTCCATGCAGCACATCAAGGCGTGCTAACAATAAGATACCATACTTTGCACACTAAATAATTATTGAACATTTTATGAGAAAAACCAGCACCAATATCAATAGATTACAGCATCACAGCCCCAAGCAAATGTTTAGTGCTGTAATAATTGTGGTGTCATATATGCGTCTAAAAAAATGCTTCACTCCATATATTCACGCGATTTCCCTTGTCCCACACGGTTGGCGATAGAATTTATAACTGTATTATTGGCAGGGCGAATAGATCAAAAAAGCCTTAGCTTATGTGCTAAGGCCTTATCAAAAAAAACGAAAAAAAAATGTAACCAAAGAGTATTATCGGCTAAATTTTCATCATTCTCGCGGTTCGAGCAGGAATAGTGAAGGTATGATAGCGTGATGTAACTGTTTCAGAATGACCACTCAAAACATCACGATACGCTTGGTGCCAATTTAATTCATATCGTGAGGTATCGACGGTATATGAACGGGCTTCTCCACATTTATTGATACCAACAATCCCTGCTTTTTCTCGTTTAAAAATCAACATGCATTGATCGCTGAACATCACTTCCATGGTTTTACCCTGCATGGCGTTGTGAAAACCCACCATCTTCACCATGTCTGAACGGTTCCAAACATCAGCCCACCGTCCGTTATCTTTATCCTCATTATCAGGCAAGTCATCGCTGTAAACCAAAGGCGTGCCACCATCTTTACCTAATATATAGCTATAGGCTAACTTCTCATCGCCAGCATCCATAATTTGGTAGCGAAAGCCGTCATTGGTTGGAATATCATGCGTAATAGTAAAAGTGATGGCACGGTTATCTGGTAAGGCTTGACCATATGCTTGCGGATCTTGCAGGTAGTTCATGCCACCATTAAACGAAAACGCCGAGCGAATCGAAGCAAACAGCGGGAAGTCATACGCTCCATGATTAGTATTGTTCAAATACGGCGCTAAGAATTTATCATAGCTACTGTTGCCTTTGCCGCCGCTGGTGATCACTTCACCAAAAACGTGCATACCTTGCGTGATCTCAGGGCTAAAGATCTGATCAATCTGATACGGGCTCATATGCTTGACGGCATCGATACGAAATCCTTTGATCCCCATTTTTTTCAATGCCAATAAATAATTTTTCTGCTGCTGTACAACCCAATGATTAGGGTCCAAATCAGGCAGGCCCGTATCGCCATCAGCACCACACAAACGCCAATACTGCACATTACCTGGGTTATCCCAATCGCTGATACAGCCAGCAGGGTGGAAATCATTCTCCGAAAACTGGCCCACAGCTAAATCACCAAATAATGTCTGACGATTGTAGTAAGCGGCGTTTTGACTATAGGCATCCAGTAAATCTTTCCCAGGGTAGTTAAGATCCTTTCGCTTCCAACTTTCATTGGCCATGTGGTTTAAAACAACATCAGCATACACTTCAACACCTTGTGCTTTCAGTGCGGCAATTAAGGCTGCTAAGTCTTCTTTATTACCGAGTTCTGAATCAATTAAACGCAGGTCCTGAGGCTGGTAGCGTGCCCACCACTCTTTGCCTGATGATTTCATTGCAGGGGCAACTAATACTTTCTTGTAGCCAGCTTGCGCAATCGCGCTCGCATTCGCAGTAATATCGCTATATTTCCAGTTAAAGGCATGCAAAATGACATCTGCCTGAGCAGAAGTAGCAAATAAGCTTGCTGAAACAGCCATAGCTAACAGTAACGGTTTATTCGGCATATTGGGTATCTCTATACAATGATTAACAAGGATAAGTTGGGGATACCACGCCACCAGCAATCTTCGCTTATTATGTAGGATAGGTAGAAGTTGCTATGCAGTAGTGCGATGAACAGGAATGTAGACACTTTAAAAGCAAAAAAAGACACCTAGCCGCAGAAGCTGTGACTAATATCAGATTCGGTAGGACAATAATCTTTCATTGTGTGAAGGTGCTGCACAGATAGGGATAGATGACCCCGCTTAACTAGATCTGGTTATATTCACGCTGTAATAACAAATCAAGCTCTGCAATAGGCAGTGGACGACTATACACATACCCTTGGATGAGGTTACAACCTAGCTCTTTCACCCGCTCAATTTGTGCTAGCGTTTCAACACCTTCCGCCAAGGTGCAATACCCAAAAGAATGGCACATCATCACAATGGATCGCACAATATCGTTACTCGACTGATCGGTATCGATATCCATAATAAATGAACGATCTATTTTGACGTATTTCAGTGGAAGCTGCTTAAGCAGTGACAAGGATGAATAGCCAGTACCAAAGTCATCGAGTGCCACTTCAAAACCAATATCGATAAACTTGTTTAAGACCGCTACGCACTGTTCAAGATCTGTGATCGCTGCCGTTTCCGTGATTTCAATAATAATGTTTTTAGGGTTGCCGCCCTCTTGCAAAATAAGGTCGATATAATCATCAGCGAAATAGGGACGCATCAACTGACCCGGACTCACATTAATCGACAGCTTTAATATGTGCTCGGGATACATTACAGACCAACGTACATGCTCGCGCACCGATTTACGCGTCATGAGCTCACCCAGCTTGTAAATCAAGCCGCTCTCTTCTGCCACAGCAATAAAAGTAACGGGGCTAATATGCCCTAATGTCGGTGAATACCACCGCGCCAAGCTTTCTACACCATAGATCTTACCTGTGTATGGATTATATTGCGGTTGAAAATGCACGCTAAGATCTTCATTTTCAATGGCCTGACGCAGCAGTTGCTCTAATGTTGCTTGTAGCTGCACATCAGAATCCATCGAACAGTCGTATAGCATTGCGTTCACCGAGCTATGTCGCTTAGCGCGATACATTGCAATATCCGCTTTTTTAATCAGATCATCCGCTGTTGCGCCATCTTGGGGGTAAAAAGCAATACCAATACTGCCTTGAGTGGTGAGTTCTAAGCCTTTAAACAAGAAAGGGATTTCCACTTCCGCTAATATTCGATTCGCAAGCAGCAAAGCTTCTGAGTCTGTCGATACATCACAAAAGAATAAAAATTCATCCCCCCCTAATCGCGCCAACATATCATTGCGACGACTCACACGTCGTAAGGCCGCAGAGACATGCTGAAGAAGCGCATCACCCACATCATGACCGTAGGTATCATTAACGAACTTAAACCGATCAAGATCCATTAGCATCACAGCATGAGGAACGCGAGGGCGCTGTTGAATATGACGTTCGAGCTGTTCTTTCACCATGATACGGTTAGGAATGCCAGTCAACGTATCGTAATACGCCAAATGTCGAATTTTAGTCGCCATATCCTTGGATTTCTTCTCACGCAACCTCACCGATTCAACCAAGGCATCACGCTCGATAAATAGCGATAACATATCTAAATAGTTATTAAACATGCTGTATCCACTTGCACTAGAAGAAGAATGCAAATCATCAACCACAGCAACGACACCACATAAGCCATTCGACTCTTCGGGTATAGGAAGTAAAGTAATAAGGTAGGGGTCAGGTAAAGTGTAGTTATGAAGTTTATTCGGGGGATATTGTGCTAATGAGAATGCATGTTGGGCGATATCTTTACCGTGCAACGCTTCTTCACCCATCGCACATCCCTGCGTTACATATAAATTATCTTGCCCATCAGCGCGGTAGTTCAATGCAAACGATGCCCACTTTAGCGATACCTCATAAACGCTCGGTAAATTTAACAAAGAATGAAAACCATGCTGAGCAAGATTGAAGAAGGATTCATGCACTGCTTCTGGTCGATTAGCTAAATCATCTAACAGCTGTTGACGTACATTGCTGATATTGTCATTAGAGCACTTTTCATTCGGTGGTGAACCACACGAGTCACGCACTATCAACTGCTGGGGGATGACGATTTCATTGGCCTGATAAGCCTCCCCTTTTATACGCTCAATCAAACGGCTTAACGCCCGCTCGACAAGATGCTCTAGCTGTTGATTAATCGTGGTCAAAGCCGGGTCGAAACGTGCGCCAAGTAATGTATTATCAACACTCACAACCGCTAGCTGCTCAGGGGCTGAAATATTGGCCGTTTTTAATTGCTCTATCAGCCCTACCGCATTGTAATCCGTCGCACAGATAATTGCGGTGCAATCGGAATTACGCGCAACAAACTGACGACCCGCATCACGCCCACCCGGTAAGGTCGCCTCTTCAACAGCAAAGATCCAATCCGGTTGGGCAGTAATAGCCCAATATTCACATCGCTCTTGATAAGCTTTGAAACGAATTAGAATATCTTCCACAGCCAAATTGCCACAAAAACCAATCTTTCTATGGCCAAGTTTTACAAGATGATTAAAGGCCGCTTCAATACCTTGCCTTTGGTCACTGCGGATTGTTTCCACTTCAAGCCCTGAGTAAGTGTAACCAAGGGACATGACTTTTATGCCTTTCTCTATGGCGAGTTGAAGTAATTGAGGAGAGGCTGAATCTAAGATAGTAAAAAGACCATCGAGATGATCGAACGCTAAAGGATGGCTGTAATCTTCAAAACCACCACTTCGAATAAGAATTAAATTCACCCCTTTTTGTTGAGCGATCAAACGCAAACTAGAGGTGATTTCACCTAAATAAAAACCACTAAGTAAAGGAACGACCACGCCAATTGTCATTGATGAGTGTGATGGCTGAATGTTGGAATCAGCGTTAAAATACATGGTTACTTCTCGTTCTCCATTCATTTTTTTGAACTTAGTTCACAATGTTTGCGGCTTTATTATGGGCGCTTCATTACGATGCACTTTACCAGAGTAGTATTTAGATACACCTGAAAACATCCACCTCAGCTATATTTATCGATATAATTGACAGTTATGTTATCTAGCTAGCATATTTCCATTCTTAAATGTCCGCATTACGATGCAAAACCCGCCTTATACCGCATATCCAGTTGCATAATTTTCAGTAAACATCTGATGTAATAAAGAGCTATCCACCTTGGGTTATCTGACTCATCGCGTCTCATCCCTGCGACTCCTACCCTCTGATTTCAATAAAGAGAGGAGGTTTTCGTAGTAAAGTCGCATTACTATTCAACCAATATTTAAAAAGGTTGTTTTACGATGAAAGCAATTTCAAACCCAATCAACGCCATTGACTCGCAGGCAACAAACGTTATCTTGCATGCGTTTGACTGGCCTTATTGCCGTATTAATGAACAAGCATCGGCAATTGCTGAGGCTGGTTTTAAAGCCGTCTTAATTTCTCCTCCGATGAAGTCTCTTAAATCGGAACAAGGAACCCAGTGGTGGCAACGCTATCAGCCACAAGACTATCGTGTTATCGACAACCAACTCGGTAATACACTTGATTTTAAAGCCATGATTCATGCCCTGTCGGCAGAGAATATCCACGTTTACGTTGATGTTGTTTTTAATCACATGGCCAACGAAGAAGAAATCAACGAAGCGCTAATCTACCCCAATACCGAGGTGCTGGCTGACTACCAACAGTACCCAGCGCACTACCAAGAGCTCACCCTGTTCGGCGACTTAACTCAGCCCTTATTCACCGACAAAGATTTTGTTTTAGCTTTTCCGATCAAAGACTGGACCGATCCATGGGAAGTCCAGCACGGCCGTATCAGTAGTGGCGATCGCGACCCTGGCTTGCCGACCCTCAAGTACACCGAAAAAGTAGTTGAAGCGCAAAAGCAATACCTAAAAGCGCTAAAACAATTAGGCGTAAAAGGTTTCCGTATTGATGCGGCTAAACACATGACACTCGAGCATCTTCACCAAGTATGGGACGATGAAATCAGCAGTGAGACCCACGTATTTGGCGAAATCATTACTGATGGTGGTGCAACAAAAGAAGAGTACGAGTTATTCTTGCAGCCCTATCTGGCCAATACATATTTGGGGGCGTACGACTTCCCGTTATTTCATACCCTTAAAAATACGTTATCAGAACCTGATAGCACCATGGCTAGCTTGATAAACCCTTATTCGCTTGGGTCAGCTTTAGCACACGATCGTGCCATTACCTTTGCGATTACCCATGACATCCCGAACAACGATGTTTTCTTAGATCAAGTCATGCCAGAACACCTTGAATGCTTGGCGTATTGCTACATTCTTGGCCGAGATGGCGGTGTGCCACTAATTTATTCAGATCTTGATACCAGCGGTATTAACAATAAGTCCGGTAAACCACGTTGGTTCGATTGCTGGAAAAACCCAACATTGCAGCAAATGATCCACTTTCATAACCGCATGCATAGCAAGCCAATGACAGTGCTTCATCAAACACCAGATCTCTTGGTCTTTTCACGCGGTCATAGTGAAGGCTTAGTGGCAATCAATAAAGGCATGCATAGCACCCAAATTAATGTGCCAACAAAGATGAGCCAAGAAATATTAGCGCAACAAGGGGTCTGCTTTAACCCTGATGAGCAGACACTGACGTTACCCGCAAACAGTTGTGCCATGCTGATTGCTTATTGCTGATTAGGAAAAAAAGCCGAGTCGGTAATCGACTCGGCAAGCAGGGAAACTGTTTTTATTGCCAGCAGGATGAGTAAGATTATTCCTCAAACGGATCGCTAAACATCGGTAACGTTAGCAAGGTGTCGTCGGTTAAGGTTTTCATAAAGGCTACTAAGGCATCTTTCTCTTCTTGACTGAGATTAAACCGCACTGGTGGGCCCGATTGGCTGCCATTACGGCGTAATGCTGGCGCTAAATTACGATGTGCTTGGACGCCGCTATTATAAAATTCCACCACATCCATCAAGGTCGAAAAACGACCATCGTGCATATAAGGTGGGCTAGCCGCAATATTACGTAGCGACGGCACTTTAAAGAAGCCATTACCAGCCCCTTGGTCGGGAGCATTATCCCCATCAATACCATTATTATGTGCCTGATCCGCGGTATGCGCTGAAGTATGATGGCAAGTATCACACCCTAGCGAGCCATTACGATCACCAGGTACACCAGAGAATAAACGCAGCCCCAGCATTTCTTGCTCAGTGAATACCTCCTCAAAATTAGGATCATTCCAGGTACCCACGGTAAAGGCCTGATCATACTTAGATTGGTAACTCACCATAGCGCGAATAAATTGCGCTAATGCTTTTGATATACGATCACTGGTGATTGCTTCATCGCCAAACGCGGCATTAAATAGGGGGCCATAAAAGCTGGTTAGTCCTAACTTCACTTCAAGATCGAGTAAGTTCATCCCCATTTCGACACCGTCTTGGATCGGCATCAAGACTTGATCTTCCAGTGTGTCAGCCCTTTCATCCCAAAAAAAACTTTTTGGCGAATAGTAAGCCGCATTGGATAAGCTCATGGAATGACGGCCTGTTTTCCCGCCATCGAAACCATCACTAAAAACGTTCGGATCTGAAAAGCCATGTTCTTGCTGATGACAAGACGCACAGGCAACGGTGTTGCTTAATGAGAGCCGCTTATCATAAAAAAGTACACGGCCTAGGTTGGCGCCTGCATTTTTTATTCGATTATCAAACGGGGTGTTGTCTTGGCCAGCCACATTGCCAAAGCTGGCTGAGATACGGGTATAGTATTGCGGTTGGCCATCGACATAGGCTTCGAAATCACCCGACTGACTTAAATCAGGTAAAGGTAAGCCATCGATATCCACTTTAGGTTCTGGTTCTGGTTCTGGTTCTGGTTCTGGTTCTGGTTCTGGAGAATTATCGCCCCCTCCCGAACTACCACCACTGCCGTCACCTGAACCATCATCTGGCGGCGTTGGATCATCACCGCCCCCAGCGGGAGGTGGCGTAACACCGTCATCCCCACCACCATCGGAATCATCTTCTGATGGTGTTTCAGGCGGCTGTTCAGCCGACACATTCGTATCTTCAGTTATCACGGAAACAACTGGGTTGGTACTTTCTTCTTCTACAGCGTCATCACAAGCCACGACAGATGTCAGTACGACAGCCATCGTGATCAGTTTAGGAGTATTCATCAATACTACCCTCTAGCCAACATGATTATTATTTTTTAATCGGGGCTTATATTTCCCCGTATTTAATAATCAAACTAGCAAGCCCAATCCTGTCTTGTGTCTTATAACCAATAATAACCTTACTTTACCCATGGTTTAGTAACATAACAAAACGAACAATGGTGATTATTCATCCCCCCCTTCGCCCTAACTAACCGCGTGATACTCATCACGTTTTTATGCTCATTTCATACTAAAGAAGCCATTTTATAGAGAAAACGCGTCTAAAAAGTCGATTGCAGCGCAACAGAGTTTAGCAGTAGCATATTTAGCAAAGGTGATGGGGTTCCACCTACCATACCAATACCGTTAATTAACTCAGTAAAAATGATTTGATAATTGATGGGATTGGTAACAACCGCCATGTGGCTGATGACTCCTACAGAAAAGAAAACAGGTGTAACTGTTGGTGAGCGACGGATGTGGCTCATATCAATCTGAACAAACACGTGACCGTTAGTATTCGATCCGCGACTTGTTCAAATTGGTAGTATTTTCTGTAGGGACATAACACGCCAACCCCACTTGTTTTCCTGACATTTTAAGGAAAACGCCATGCAATACTCTTCTGAAATTCAATCTATGTGTCCCGTTCAACGTGGCGATTTACACCCCTCTGCGCCTATCCCTGTTGAAGGCCGAATGATCCGTCCAACAGACGTTATTGCCATCTCGGGTTTAAGCCATGGCGTGGGAACGTGCGCACCACAACAAGGCGCTGCCAAACTCACCCTTAATATCAAAAAGGGCATTATCGAAGAAGCGCTTATCGAGACTATTGGCTGTTCGGGCATGACCCATTCCGCTTCAATGGCGGCAGAAATTCTGACGGGGAAAACCCTGCTTGAAGCGCTCAATACCGACCTGGTCTGCGATGCTATCAATGTCGCCATGCGTGAAATCTTCTTACAGCTTGTTTATGGCCGCAGCCAATCTGCCTTCTCTGAAGACGGCTTAGAAATTGGCGCTGCACTGGAAGACTTAGGGAAAACCCAACGCAGCCAAGTCGGCACCAGTTACGCCACATCTGCTAAAGGGGTGCGTTATATGGAACTCGCCGAAGGCTACGTAACGAAACTGGCACTCGACGACAACAACGAAGTAATTGGTTACCAATACCTCAACCTCGGAAAAATGATGGCAAGTGTTGAAAAAGGCGTACCTGCCGAAGAGGCCATGGTCGATGCAACAGGCGTTTATGGCCGCTTTAGCGAAGCTGTTACTACCATCAATCCACGCCAAGCATAACGAGGGCTGCATCATGAACACACAAGTAAACCAATACCTACAAGAAATGAACATGTCGTCGTTAGAAGAGGCAAAACAATACTGCCTATCGTTTGGGATTGCGCCACAAGATATTGTATTAGACACCCAACCTATCGCTTTTGATAATGCCTGCGATGCTTATACATTGGGCACCGCATTAGCGCTATATCGCCAAGCCGCTAACGCAGAAACCGCCGCTAATATCATAGGTGAAGGGCTACAAGCCTTTTGTAAATCGGGTAGCGTGGCTGAACAACGAAAAGTCGGTTTAGGCCATGGCGCTCTTGCGGCACGTTTATTAAATGAAGACACTCAATGTTTTGCTTTTTTGGCGGGTCATGAGTCTTTCGCTGCGGCGGAAGGGGCGATAAAAATTGCAATGAACGCTAACCGCGCAAGAACAACACCACTGAAAGTGATCCTAAACGGTTTAGGTAAAGATGCCGCTTACCTGATCTCACGCATTAATGGCTTTACCTATGTGCGCACTGAATTTAATTACGATACGGGGGAGTTAATCGAAGTGAGCCGCCGTCGTTTCTCTAATGAATTACGCGGTAACATTCTTTGTTATGGCGCCGATGATGTCCGCGAAGGGGTGGCTATCATGCATCGCGAACAAGTGGATGTCAGCATTACGGGTAACTCAACCAACCCAACCCGTTTCCAACACCCTGTGGCGGGGATCTACAAATCAGAACGCAATGCCCAGCAAAAACCGTATTTCTCTGTCGCATCAGGCGGTGGTACAGGCCGTACCTTACACCCAGATAACGTCGCAGCGGGCCCTGCTTCTTACGGCCTGACTGACACCATGGGCCGCATGCACGCCGATGCCCAATTTGCTGGGAGTTCATCCGTACCTGCCCACGTAGCTATGATGGGTTTCATCGGCATGGGAAATAACCCTATGGTAGGTGCAACCGTTGCGTTAGCTGTGGCGGTTGATCAGCAGTTGCATCATTAAGGTCATATAGAAACAACAAAGCCGCTGTAACTACAGCGGCTTTGTTTTATTCCTAGCTTTACGCTACTTTTTTGCGTTTTTTATACACTACGCAGAAGTTACCGCGACGGGTACGGCATTTAGAGCAGCGTTCGCAATCAACTTCGACTTTATCACCGCTAAGCCAACGTTTGATCAAATGCGGCTCTGCCAGTAATGGACGTGATAATGCGAAATACTGAATATTGGTGTTCTCTGCAATAGCTTCAATCGCGTCGATATCGCTCAAACCACCCACAGTGATCACAGGCACGCTGACATCCTGACTGATCACATCGCCATATTGATGGAAATAGCCTTCTTCTTGCAAGGTATAGCCATCAAACTGCTGGCCGATCATGTCATTGGCTTTACCGTGAATGTTGCCCGAGATGATGATCGCATCGACGCCAATCGCTTCAAGTTGCTTACAGATAATGCGCGTTTCATCGAAAGTTAAACCGCCGTCGAAAAATTCGGTTGCGGTTAGCTTCACCAGAATAGGGTAATCATTCCCTACCAGTTTGCGGATCGCCGTGTAGATCTCGACCAGAAAACGCATGCGGTTCTCTAGGCTACCGCCGTATTGGTCTTCACGACGGTTGTAATAAGGGCTTAAGAACTGGTTGATTAGGTAAGTGTGCGCAGCATGAATTTCTACCCCATCAAAACCTGATTCTTGTGCACGACGGCTGGCTTGAGCAAATGCCTCAACGATATAATCAATCTCGTCTTTGGTCATGGCTTTACCCTGCGTTTTCGTACCCATTTCAGGCACATCACTTGGGGCAAAAATAATTCGCTCACCGACGTTATAGGTCGTTTTTGTGCCACCGTACGCCAATTGCATCACGATTTTAGAGTCGTTGGTGTGTACTAACTCAGTCAGCTTTTTGTATTCATCGATGAAAGAATCGTTATACATGCCCATCATGCCTGCATTGGGCTTTTCTTCTTCAACAATGTTCGCGTAGCCAGTCACGATTAAACCGACCTCTCCTTGCGCAAGTTCTTCGTAGATGGCGTACAGCTTATCCGTCATGTGGCCATCTTCTGTTGCCATATTTTCCCATGTCGCGCTGCGTACAAAGCGGTTCTTTAGGGTCATGTTGCCAATACGGCCTTGTGAAAACAAAATGCTCAAGTCCAGTCCTCTCAAATCGTGTGTAGGGAGTCATCTACCTTGTATTAGCTATGTTATTTTAAAAGCGAGTGCTAACACCGAGTGCAATGAATGGCCGCCATACTGACGCGAAAAACGAGGAAAATCCTTAATCTGGATTAAGTTAGTGTGAGATATATCACTATTGGTTGTGGGGATATCTTGGACCATCGCAACATCTTGCATATTGAATTCCCTTTACTATACTTAATGCGATTCAATTTTCTGCTTCGTTCACTCCTATGACGCTGTCAGCAGAAAAGGCGTTGGTCACAACAGCCTGACAGTTCTAGGAAAGCCCTGATTTCTTCCTTATGACGTATCTCCAAGCCCCGCATTTCGGGCATTGACAGGTATAGGGTGTAGCGTATTTCCTCGGTGTAGATTCATATGATTTCAGGCTAGCAATAGCAGACCAACAGGTATGTATGGATTCAGATGCTATTCACTGAATAGTTAAGGAAAACACCATGATTTATTTTGTCTCAAACCGAAACATCACCGATGATCCGCTACTCTTTGGCGATAACTTTAATGCGCAAGGTGCCGAAGTTTTGCGGGTGGCGAAAGCAGTGCAAGACAATGAAGGGAACTTCTCACTGGCGCTGATGGATGAAGCGCCAATCATGCATAAAGGCGACATTGCCGATGAAGTGCAAACACCTTTAGAGGCTGTATTTGAACAATGTGACAATGCTGATAGCCCATGCGTGTTGTTTGTTCATGGGTTTAATCAAAGTGTTGAGAAAAACCTCAAAAAATGCCGAGAAATAGAAGCGTATGGCGTGAATGTGATCGCCTTTTCTTGGCCGTCGAATCCGGGGCCTAATTTTATCTTACGTAAGATCAGCGAATACAAACGCGCCCGTAAGAATGCTCGTCGTTCTGCGATGGCGTTTGAACGCTTGCTCGATAAGTTAAACGGCTTTGTTGAAACCAACCGAAATAAAACCCGCAAGCAAGGACAAATCCAGACCCTTGCGATTCATAGCTTGGGCAACTACTTAATGCAGTCTATGGTGCAGGTACCAGACTATGATCACCAAGCCGCTATGTTTAAGAACATTCTTCTTCATCAAGCCGATGCTGATAACCCAGGCCATGCATCGTGGCTTGATACGCTTGGGCAAAGCAGCCGTGTGCTGGTGACCGTCAATGAAACCGATGATGTGCTCGATTTCTCTGACTTTATCAATCCAGATCGTATCGGTAATACCGCCGCTAATATGAATGCCAAATATGCGACCTATTACAACTTCACCGACGCGGCTGGCGCTAATGACAGCCATCGCTTATGGCACAAACCCGCATTAGAAAACCCAACCATTAAACATTTCTTTAGCCGTGTGTTCGATGGTAAGAACCCAGTAAAAGCAGGCATGCAATTTGATGGTAATTTGAATTGTTATAACGTGCTATAGCTATAGTTTGAATCTACTCACGCCTACTTATCATTAAGGTCAGCGCAGCAGCTGACCTTTTCATCCGTGCCTACTTTTCTTTTACCCCACAATTTAGACTAGAAAATCCTCGGTAAAACTCAACATACAAGCAAGTAAGCCAGAAGTGAAATTTATAAATTGACGCAATAACAACCAGTCAGTATTAACCGTTTATTTGAATTCAAAGAAACACACATGGAATAAGCCGGTTTACTGCCATCGTTTGTGCGTGATTATTTATAAATAACTCCTCTTAATTATTTATAAATCATGTGAATTATATTTCCAATTGTAAACCCATAAAGGATGAGCAATTGAAGTGAGATATTAGTTCACGTATGAAAATAAAATCCATCATGTCATTTATTTAGAAGACTAAATATGTCTTTTTACAATCAAACACCAAGAAATCATTCAGCATTTGCATTAAATGCCGCTTTATAGGGATAATTGTCGCTAGTTTCATACATGATTGAATAGTTTTTTATCAATGCTATTGGTTCATCGATGAAGCTTTGCCTAATTTAATCATTTTCTTTTAAGAACCTATTTATGATCAGCCTTAGCTCAATAAATAAAAATATACTCGCTCTTGCTATAGCCTCGACTTTTCTAAGTGGTTGTAATGATGACACTACCACAGGAAATACAATCATTCCTGAAGATATTAAACCACCGACAGAGACCATTCCGCCGACTGACATTCTGCCACCAATAGAAACGATTCCACCGACAGAGACCATTCCGCCGACTGACATTCTGCCACCAATAGAAACGATTCCACCGACAGAAGTTATTCCAACAACGACCTACGTGGGCTCACTGTTAGCATCTGGCAAAATGATTAAAGGTGATGTCGATTGTAATGGCGTTCGCTTAACCGATGGCACGTTTGAAGTGTCCCAAGGTACACCATTTAGCTGCACCTTAGGATCCGTCATTCTGGGTGATTTTACCGCGCCATTTCCACCAACATCACAAAGTAAGTCACTGACCACTGCTGCAAACAATACGGTTGAAACCTCGTTTGAGCTAACAAGACAACATGGTGAAAACGCAGCCACTGTGCTGAAATCTATCGATAGCTGTGAAGCAGACGAGGCGATCTGCCTTAAAGAATATGACTCTTTTGGTATCGAAGAAGTCTACCAACAGGTTGATAATGAAAAAGTGGTAGAAGCTTACTTTGAGTCTCTTGAAGAAAAAGCCACAGACGAAGTCGGTAAAGCGCCAAGCTCACACGTAGATAACACGATCGTTCCTACCGTAGATCCAGATGCTGATAGTAACCTCAATGCGGATTTTGTATCAGCAAATGCCGAAGCAAGCTACACCTATAAACCGAGCGCCGACGCACAAGTACTTACTCGCAGCAAGCTAACTGATAATAGTGGCAAGAATAGTAAGCCGATTGCTGGCGTGAGCTTCTTCTCGGCGCATTCAACAGGGGTGACGGACGAAAACGGCGAATTTGAATATCTGTGGGGCGACACCCTTACCTTTGGTATCGACACCTTTGAGTTTGGTAAAGTATTAGGTAATCAGGTTGATTACAAACTGACAGATGTCACAGACAATGCGGTGACTAAAGCAAATATTCAAGCACTGATTGAACGTTATGCTGTAAGTACTGGCAATGCATTTACGATCACACCAGAAATTCATGAAACATTTGCCCAGTATCCAAATGTCATCAATGAGCTGATTAATCTTGCGCTACCTAGCGGTGGCAAACTTGGTGATTCTAACTATGAAGTGCCGAATGAGTTTGAAGCACAATTTAGCGAAGGGCTAACGGCGATCATTGATGGTGAGCTAAATCAAAATCCTATCTCTTACCGCGCGATCAGCTTACCTAACGCACTTTCGGTTGATAACGGCGGTAAATACGTCACCGAATCACTGACTAAAATATTCACGGGCGTTGATAGCTTCCATGTCTTTAACGATAACGGCAGCTTCTACGGTGCAACGGGCTATACCCGTGGTATGCGTGCGCTAAATATCTCGAACGAAGCTTTCCCTAT
Organism: Photobacterium kagoshimensis; assembly: GCF_050337045.1. Classification (NCBI taxonomy): domain Bacteria; kingdom Pseudomonadati; phylum Pseudomonadota; class Gammaproteobacteria; order Vibrionales; family Vibrionaceae; genus Photobacterium; species Photobacterium kagoshimensis. The sequence goes on from NZ_JAKJSO010000016.1 coordinate 134,986, forward strand.
CATGATGCCTCGTACAGATAAAAACCACGAAATCCCTTTCGGTAAACAACAAGCTTGGACTCGTGAAGGCAAGCCTTACATTGCTGAATACCCAGGTATTCAGATGCAGCCTATCCCATTGGTATCGAAAGACAATGCCACTTACGGATTCCCGTTTGTTACCGCTGGTAGCATAGGTACGGGTAAAGTTGTATTTATGGGGAATGGCATGTACCCAAGCATATTGTCATGTCCTGACAACTATTGGGCTAACCGTGCATTACACATAGATAGTGCAAACCAAACCTGTACCGTGAAGACGGTTGAAAACCCGTTACACGATGATCACGGCAGCATGAAGCGTTTCTTCGCCAACCTGTTCCAATGGTTTAATAACGGTACGCCAACAGCAGGCATCAAGGTTGCAACCAACATTGATTCCGCTTACGCGGCATACCACCACTCGACACTAGGCAGACAGTACGACTTCTTTGTTAGCCCAAAATACGGTTTTAGTGCCGTAGAAAAACTCTCTAAAGGTGGCTTTAGTGGCCTCTCTGCGACGGAAACACCTATCTTGCTCCTTCAGGCCTACCCGCCAAGACTAATTCAAGATGGGATGACTAACCTCTTCGTTGCTGATTTGGAAAACCCGAATCTAAGCCAAGACGACATCACAGCGCTGATCAAATACATCAATGACGGCGGTAACGTGTTGTTTATGGACGCTATTCAAGCCACCAACCCTGAGCCTATTGGTCGTTTGGGTGATGCCGCGGGGGTCTCTTTGGGTGGTCAAAACGTTACGCCAACCAATCAAGCATTCTGTGGCAGTTCTTACTACTGTCAGGCGCCGTATCCTAACCTGCATGTGAAGAGCCAAAAAGACATGGTGGTACTGGAGCGCTTCCAAGACAACCAAGGTGAGCAGCCATTTACAGTTCATCAAGATGGTACAGTTGAGTGGATTAAAGACGAAACCAAGATCAAGTTTGAGATCCCAACTTACGAGATGCCAAAACTCAATGCCGACGGTACACCAGAGCTTGACGCAAACAGTGCGCCAGTAATGGTCACCAAACAGGCGCGTATTTTTGTGGACACAGCAGAGCAGCGTGAAGCCGCTATCGCAGAACTACAAAAAGCATTCGAAGGTACACCGGTTTGTCAAAACCCGTACGAATACGAATTCAACTGTATTGAAACGCGTGCGGGTGATGGCGTTACCGTCCGTGGTAGTTACTACCGTGCTGACTTTGATCGTTACCCTATCAGCAAAGATGTGATTGAAAGCATGGTGAAAGCCGCGAACTTGGGATCTAACTTCACTGCGCTGTACAACCATGAAATCTACTACCGCAGCAAAGGTACGCAAGGTATTCGCCTATCTAAAGCCGAATTAAACCAAACTTACGATAACCTTTCGGTGTGGATGTGGAACGACAACCCGTACCGCTACCAAACTGGCGTACAAGACGAGCTTGGCTTCAAACAAGCGGTGCAGTTCTTGAACTGTTATACCGACGGTCAGCATCAAGTTAACGCTGGTGAAGCCAATTGCCCAGTTGATCTAAAAGCATCACTCGTGGCTAACGGAATGATCCATGGTGAAGGTGAACTTAGTGGCCAGCTAAACCCAAGCTACCCACTGAACTACATGGAAAAACCACTAACACGAATTATGCTTGGTCGCTCTTACTGGGATCACGAGATCACGGTAGACACCACAATGTATCCAGGCCGTACGGCTGGTGCAGGCTCAAGTGGTACAGCAACAATCCAAACCAATGGCAAGGCTGTTTCCTACTCTGCGGGTAATAATCAATCGACAGGTTTATGGGCACCTCAGTTACAAGAAGTAACAGTTAGCGGTGGGGTTGAAGCAAGGATCACTGTAATGATGGCAGATGACCTAACAGGTAAACCTAACCACGAAGTGAGCTTGAAGCGTCCACCACGCATGCAAACTAGCTACCATTACGACGGTACTAGCCTGAGCTTTAAAGCCCCTTACGGTGGTTTGATCTACGTTCAGCCAAAAGTAAAAGATCAAGGCACTGCTACCTTCAACTTTAGTAATGTTGAAACAGCAGCTTGGTGGAAAGATGGCAATTGGGTAAACGATCCTAGTTCAGCCGCTGCACCAATTGCAGAGCTGGATACAGGTTCATTCATTTACACTACGCCAATCAATAACGTACGAAACAGTAACTCAGCTGACCTTAATAAGTTCGCTACTGACATGAACCGTTTCGCAGACGCGGCGAGTGATTTCTATGGCCGTGACGAAGTTGTTGCCGATGGTCAACACCGTCGCTTTACTTACTCCACACTAGACGGATTCCGCCATCGCTTTGTGAATGATGTGCAAATCTCAATTGGTGCCGCGCACTCAGGTTACCCTGTGATGAACACGGGCTTTAATGCCAATAGAAACACAGTGCCAACCAATGCTGTAGATGATTGGCTAATTTGGCACGAAGTAGGCCATAACTTGGCATCAGCACCTTTTGTGGCTGAAGGCAGTACCGAAGTAACCAACAACTTGCTGGCGTTGTACATGCAAGAGCTTGAAGGCCGTAATGACAATCCGCAAATGGATCGTATTGCTACCGATATTCAAAAAGCGCCAATGTGGCTAAATGCTAACGGTGATCACGCTTGGGCTAATGGTGATGCAGGTATGCGTTTGGTGATGTTTGGTCAGTTGAAGATCTGGGCGAAGAGTCACTTCTCGTTAGATAACTGGTACGCAAATGACGATCACAAACCAGCGATTTACGGCAAAGATGCAGGCTGGAATATGATCAAGCTAATGCACCGCAAGGCTCGAGGTGACGTACAAGGCGATACGCTGCAAGGGCGTAACGGCACAAACTACTGTAGTCCGCAAGAAACTGGCTTATCTGGTGGTGACTTGATGATGGTATGTAGCTCTTACGTGTCTGGCTACGATCTAAGTGATTTCTTTACCACTTGGAATGTGGGCGAAACCTCGATGACCAATCCTGATGGCCGCAAGGTGTACGATGGTGGTATTAGTCGCCAAGGAATAGATAAGTTAGCCGAACTAAATCTAGATAAACCAAAGAATGGGCCGCTTGCAGTTAACTCACTGACTTACGGCGAATAAAGTTAAAGCTTTATAGCGTAGACAGTGTGAACCAAATCCCTCGACCTTGTCGGGGGATTTTTTTATTCATTATTGAAATTAAGCTGGAGATATCACTACTCGTACACATATAGGCTCGCCAACAGGAAGCGGCAAACTTAATTGTTAAGGCGATATCATTTCAAATAATCAGAAACATCTACAGGTACATGATGAGCATCATCCGCACGGTAGAAAGGCATGGCTTTTACAGAAATGATTTTCGCAATGAGCGAACTAGGAAAAATTTGAACGGAAGAATTTAGATCAGACACCGCTGCATTGTAAAAGCGTCGAGCAGCACTGATATGAGCTTCAACTTCATTGTATGTCGCCATCGCTTCAACCATGGCTTTATCTGATTTAATTTTAGGGTAATTTTCAACAGAAACCATAAGTTGCGAAAGCGAAGAATCCAACGCTACTGCGTCATCTATATGCTTTTTAATCGCATTGGTATCTTGCTTATTATATTCATTATTTAGACTAGTTCGGAGCTCTGTTATTTTTAGTAGTAATGTTTTTTCATGCGTCATTAACCGCTGCGCTATTTTTAAGATATTAGGCATAAGGTTATGACGTTTTGTTAATTGCACATCAATGCCCGATAATGCTTCAAGAGCTGTATTACGTCGTTTTATTACTCTTACATACAAAAAATACAACACACCAACAACAGCTATTATGCTAAAACTCATTAAGTCCATCTTATCGTCCAAATTGAAATCATCGGCACATAAAAGCATAAATCTCGCGTATTTTCATTCGAGCATAAAGATAAAAATGATATCTAGTTCCAACATTTCACAAATCGATTTACCTACAGTATAGAAGCGATTAAAAGACAATGGCATTGTTGGTGGTTTAATAACTTACCATCAATGGATTAGAAAAAATGGAAGTCCCTTTTTTTAGGATACCTAATTACCAAAGAAAAGCATTTACACAGTACTATCAACAGAAAATATTTCCTAAGTGCCAAAAGTTAGAACAGCAGCGCTTGGATGTACAGGACCGTTTGATGCGTCGCCGTATCATTGGCGGCCCTTTCTATTTATTAAGTGCACTAGTGCTTTTCGCTAGCCTTTTAGCTTTTATCTTTTTTATCATTAATGCTAATCACTTCTCTTCAGAGCCATATCCTATATATGCATTTGCTGTAGCCAGTGTTTCACTAATAATAAAACTTGCCTTCAGTTCTTGGATTAACGGGGAGCAGGCTGACTTTACGAACGAAACTCATCGTCTTATTTTCCCACTTGTTCTTAAGTATTTTGGTAAAAAATTCAAACTAAACCCACATAATGAAGAAAAGACAAGAAGTAAACTCGGCGATTTAAAGCAGCACGGTATTTTCCCTGAATATAGTTCTATGGAAATATCCGATCATCTTGAAGGCTGTTGGAAAGGGAATAACTTTAATTTTTATGAACTATCACTAAAAACCTCATCAGACCAAAACAATGTCCCCAAAATTTTATTCAAAGGTGCTCTAATACAAATCCAACAAAAGAAACGATTTTCAAGCACTGTTTGTGTTGTACAAGATAAAGGATGGCGACAATCGTCAAAGCATAATGACTTATCTCGCGTTAAGTTAGAAGACCCAAGATTTGAAAAAGAGTTTGAAGTATATGGTTCAGATCAGGTTGAAGCTCGTTACTTATTAACGCCAAATATGATGGAGACATTATCTGAGCTAAATGAACACTTTGGCGGTAAGGTCGAAGCCTGCTTTAAAGATAAACTTCTGACCATAAAAATACCAACTAAAAGAGACTTTTTCTCAGCAACTCTTCCTATGAACGAGCCGTTAAATTATCAGCAAACAATTGAGTCCTTATTTTCCGACATGGAATACATATTTACCTTAGCGGAGCTACTGAAGCAAAATAATACCCGCCTGTAAGCAACTGCACTAAGGCGCCGTGTTCCCAGCGAGGTAAACCCGACTTTGAAGATGATTAGAGTTTGACTCTAATCATCTTCGCCGCTAAAAAATCACTCCTCAGGGGCAATATCCAAGCGCTTAAAACAGCACACACCGCTGTGATCTTGTTCGACCCGACATTCGGTCACTAATTTGCTTTTTAAGGTCATACGCGCTCGGCGAAGGCGGGCTTTGGTGGCCGCCAAACTGAGTTGATGGCATTTGGCATATTCAAGTTGCGTCATCCCATTGAGATCGCACTGTTCAATGATATTACGTTCTTCTTCAGTTAGTAATGGCAAAATACGTGGTAAGCAGGTTTGCAGCTGTGTCATCACAGGTGGGATAGTGGTATTTGCTTTCAGTTCATCAATTTCGACGGCATAAACTTTACGGCGAACATTGTCGATAAAATGATTTTTAGTGATTTTGAACAGCCACGACTTACCATCTTGTAAATCGCAAAAACGCTCGCTATTACGCATTCCCTTGAGAAACACATCTTGCATGATGTCTTCTGTTTCATGTTGGCTTTGCGTCTGTTTTAGCAGCCAACTATAAAGCTGCGGCTCAGCTTCGCCCCACGCTTTCATCAGACACTTCATCGCCATTCCCATATCAGAAGAACCCAAAAAGAAAACACAAAAGCCGCTGTACCCTCACCGAAAGCGGTTTTGGACAAAGCGACTTCATTAATAATTGCGCCCGTTATAGAACGCGAATACGCTCCAGTACGTGACAAATATTAGGCTACAACATCTTCCGTTAGCAATTCGTGCACTCGCTCAAGAGATGGCACAGAACCCGTATGTTTTATTACCCCATCAATGCCTACACTCGGGGTACTCATCACGCCAGCTAACATGATGGCTTCTAGACTGGTGACTTTCTCAACCTGAATATGAAGACCCAGATCAGCCGCAACAGCAGTGATACGATCTGCGGTAACGGTACAATTTTTACAACCTGAACCATAAACTTGAATTGTTTTCATTGTGTATTCCTTTTGGTAAAAGCATTGGTAAAAAGCATCAATAGAAGGCATTAAACAGCCAACCTGTTATCGAAATAGCAATCAATAAATACCCTGCAATAGCCACTAATAAGCGATAACGCATCACTTGTTTCAGCATGATAAATTCAGGCAAACTCACGGCGACCGCCCCCATGCAAAATGCCAATGTGGTGCCAATTGGCATGCCTTTATCTAGTAGCGATCCCATAATAGGCACCACACCCGATGCATTAGCATAAATAGGTATGGCACTCAGGGTCGCAACAGGCACTGTCCACCATTGTCCGCTGGCAAGGTTTTGTTCGAACCATTCGGCAGGCACAAAACCGTGTATAAAAGCACCTAGTCCAACCCCGATAATCACCCATTTCCACACCCGCCCAAAAATCGTCTTCGTTTCGCCAGCAGCGATGGCATGACGATCCTTCATGGTCATCCTTTGAGGTGTCGGCTCTTGGGTCTGTTGTTGTGATTGCGCCTGCCCGACTTGTTGATAGGCTTTGGCAAGGAAAGGTTGTAACCAGCGATGTGCTTGGCATTTATCTAATATCACACCACCCATCATGCCCAGTAACATCCCTATTGCGACGTACATCACGGTAAACTTGATACCAAGCAAGCTGCCCAGCATGATGACGACCACTTCATTGACCAAAGGTGAGGTAATTAAAAACGCAATCGTGACGCCAATGGGGATCTGTGCAGACACAAAGCCCATAAACAGTGGAATAGAACTACAAGAACAAAATGGGGTGATCGCCCCAAAGGTAGAACCAAGAAAATAGCCAATTCCTTTATGCTTACCTTGTAAGTAATCACGCACCTTCTCAACACTCAGGCTGGCACGAATAAAAGAAATAACATAGATAAGAGACACCAGTAATACCAAAATCTTACTGGTGTCTTCGACAAAGAAATGAAACCCAATCCCAACAGAGGTATCAGGTGAGAGCTTGAACACAGTGTAAGTCAGCCAATCCGCTAACTGAGTGAAGATCTCCAACATGTTTGTACGTCCTAATTACGGTTTGCTAATAACACGTAGCAGGTACCAAAAGGATGCACATTTTTTTAAAATCTTTTAGCCCAATAACAAATCAAGATCATCCTTATCGTTTAACGCAAACTGCGCGACGAAGTAAGCATCCAGCTTGTCAATATCACCACTACATAATAAAGGCATCGCCTCTTTAAGCTGTGGTAACGGCCAATTCCACCACTGAATACGCAATAAGGTTTGAATGGCTTGCTCAGTAAAGCGCTTCTTCACTACCACGTTACTACCGACCACCACCGAATAAGGTGCAACATCTTTGGTGATCACCGAACGCGCCCCAATCACAGCACCATCACCAATTTTCACCCCTGGCATGATCATGGCCTCGCTGCCAATCCACACATCATTACCAATCACCGTATCTCCCGCACGTTGGAAACCGTTTTTCACTCCCTCGCCAAAGACTTCAGTAGAAAAAGGGAACGTGGAAATCCAATCAATTCGATGGCCTTGGTTGCCTGCCATCATAAAAGTGGCTCCTGAAGCAATAGAGCAAAACTTACCGATACGGAGTTTATCAACGTCGCCAAACACGCCGCTTTGCCAAGCAGACTGCGTAGACTTATCACCCAAGAGATAGCGTACTGCCTGCTCTTCAAACGACTTTCCGTGATAAAAGCCCGAGTAATAACTGTGTTCACCCACTTCAATATTCGGGTGGTTAACCTGCTGTTTTAAGTTCTGACCTGCTAGCCAACTATTAAATACGTCCATTTAAAAACCCTCGCGATAAATAAGATTGTCGAGAGTCTAGATAACCCCTATTATTTCCAGTAGAGCTCATTTAGATACACAGAATTACCATATGGAAATAAAGTGGCTACCTTACATCCCGACTTATATTGCGCTATGTGAAGAGAAAAGCATTGCGGGAGCAGCAAACAGGCTTGGGTGCTCAAATGCACATGCCAGCCGTCAGTTAAGACAGCTTGAAGAGATTTTATCGGTGCAACTGATCCAACGAACGACGCGCCAATTTAACCTGACCCAGGATGGTCTTAGCTTCTACAAACAAGTTAAAGCACTGTTTGAAAAAGCGGAAAACATTAATGATTCATTGATCGATGCCGATCAAATTGCAGGAAAGTTGCGCGTGGCGGCCTCTGCCTCCTTTGGCTCTTTAATCCTGACCGAACCTTTGGCTAAATTGAGTCGCCGCTATCCTAAATTAAACATTGAGGTGATTTTTACGGAAAAGCCGCTCGACTTAATTGAATCAGGCTTTGACGTGGCATTTTACCTCACAGAGACACCGCCCGAAGGGTATGTGGGCCATTTCCTCCGCGCTCGATATTGTAAGCCGTTTGCCCATAAGGATTATATCGAAGAACACGGGTTAATCACCCACCCTGCAGAGCTCGGTAAATACCGCCATATACTGTATCGCAATACCGAGTTCACCTTAGATAAGTGGAGCTTTACCAACGCAAACACCCAAGAAACAGTAAAGGTTAAGCTGCAAAGTGCATTTAGTGTGAATCTGGTTGGGGCTATGGTCGATGCCATGATGTGTGGCAGTGGTGTTGCTATGTTGGACGAATTTGCACTGTCAAAACTCTCAACAGCACAACGCAATAACCTAGTGCAACTCCTGCCACAATGGCAAACAGACCCAATATTGCCTTTGTATATTCTTTATCCTAAGCGTGAGCACTTACCCAAACGCACCAAGCTGTTGGTGGAATACTTCAAAGAACACTTGCGAGATATTTGAGTAATAGGCCTGAACTAAGCAGTACGAAGGTTAACGGATCTGTACTTTACCATTAAGTTTTCGCAATGAGCGCAGTACTTCTTGTAAAAAGCGTTCGTCTTCTTGTAACAGGGCGCTTTCAATGTCTGCATGCTGATCTTGGCTTGATCTTGGTTCAGATTCATCGCTATCAGGTTGATCTTGGTTATTATCCAGTTTTTTCGATAGAGCCGTCGCAAAGTGTTTCCAATTTGCGAATTGCTGAGATAGCTCAATGTTCTCGTCAGCAACTTGGGTGGAAAAGCGAGATGGTGGCGGAGGGAGGCGCAGGGTGTCACTAAGCAATGTTTGCGTCTGTGGTTGTGCTGATTTCTGATATCCATTCATATAACCCCCAGTGATAAGCACTAAATAGCGCTTGATTGGATTCTAATACACCTTGGTCACTCAAAGCCTAAAGGCGAAACGTAAGATAAAAAAATCCCCAAATCGTATGTGATTTGGGGAACTAACGGCTGAAATGACGACGTTTAATTAAGTTTGAAGCGCTTCATTGCATCATGTAGTGACGAAGATAATTGGCTAAGTTCGTTACATGCTACGGCAGTTTGCTGCGCCCCTTCCGCGACTTCCTGTGAAGCCACATTTATCGTCTCGATATGACAACTTAGCTCACCTGCAACCGCGTCTTGCTGACTACAAGCACTCGCGATTTCGGTACCCATATCTGAAATATCTGACACTGTGTCTTCGATTGAGCTCATCAACTTCAGTGATTGAATACCTTGCCCTGAATAGTTTTCAATGTAGGTACATGATTTTTCAGTCGCATCTTTTGCCTGTTTAGCAAATACTTGGAGCTTCTCGATAACAGAAGTGATTTCACCCGTTGAATCTTGAGTGCGGGCCGCCAGCGTTCGCACTTCATCAGCAACCACGGCAAAGCCTCGACCCGATTCACCCGCTCGCGCGGCTTCAATCGCGGCATTCAGGGCAAGAAGGTTAGTTTGATCAGCAATGCTTCTGATGACATCGACAATAATGTTAACTTGGTGAGACTGCTCTTCTAGCTCTAATACCGTATTGCCCGCTTCACCAATTACTTGCGAGATCTCTTGAATAGAGTCCACCATGGCTTGATTACTCTGTGCGCCCTCTTTGGCTTGCTGATTAGCATTACTTGCTTGAAGCGCTGATTTTTCCGTATTTTGCGCAACATCCGATACCGATGATTTCATCTCTGTCATGGCAGTCGCAATTTGGGCAATTTTAGATTGTTGGTCGTGCATGCCTTTGGTGGACAGCTCAGAAATTTGATTCATCTCTTCAATGGCACTACTTAACTGGGTAACAGCAGAAATGATTTCTTCAATTAACTGGCGCAGATTACTTTGCATCAATGCAGAAGCATCCGCGAGCTCACCTAGTTCATCATTACCAATAGATCGACGATCGACATGAGTCGATAAATCACCTTCTGCAATGGCATTCGCTTGCTTAACAATCAGGTGCAGTGGGTTACAAATCAGCTTTGTTAAAATTAACGTCATCGATACCATTAGCACTAAAATTGCAATATTACTCAATATTGATGAGTTCGATAAATTACTGACCGAATCAAGAATTTGAGTTCGATTATTGTCCATTGCCAATTTTAATAGTCGGCTTAAGTTTTTAACTTCTAGATCTATTTCTTTGAATGAAGAGTACGAGTCAGTAAGAAGCGTTTGAGATGCTCCTACTTTATTATTTACTGCAATTTGTTTGTTAAAAACCCTAATGCTATTAGTGTACTCACCCCAAGCGCTCATCAAACGGTCAAAAGAATCTTTTTCCTCACCTGGCCACACTGTTTCACCGTAAGAAGCTAGCTCTTTATCGATAGCATTAATTAATGTCGAAACATTACTAATCGTTTTATCACTCAATAAAGTTGCCATCTGATTACGACGTAATGTAGCAACATCATCGTAAATACTGTTCAATTTTTCATACGCGGGTAATGTGTCGTCAGTATAGTTAATAATATTAGATTTAATATTCGTTAAACCAGAATTAGAAATGACGGCAAAAATCGCATTGATTATTGTAATAATAAAAAATGAAACGGCAATTTTTTTGCCTATCGTTAAGTTATTCAAAAACATCTCTGTATTTCCTTTAATATTCACATTCAAGTGAATTTTATTAGTATATTAACTAACACAATGCTGTTAGTTTTATCGCTGTCTGAAAGTAAATTATTATTGGTGTATTATTATTCTTTAGGGATCATGCTCAACGTCGACGTTAACTTAATGGGTTTCGACAGCAAAAATCCTTGTATAAAAACATTGGGGTTTTCAGGTACGAATGCTAGGTGTTGAGCCGTTTCAACCCCCTCAATCACTAAGCCTGCATTAATACTCTTTGAAAGTTTAAGTATAAATTTCAACGTTTCGTAAGCAACGGTATCTTGTTCGCACATTCCAATTATGGATTTATCAACTTTAATAAAATCAAAATGCTTCTCTGTTAACAGCTGAAGGTTCGAATAGCCACAACCAAAGTCATCAATGGCAAATCTAAATCCAGTTTTTTCAGGTTAGTTATATTATCTTTCACATGCTTTTTTGATAGCATTTCACTATATTCAACCACCTCAAAAATTATTTTAGACCTTAATTCTGGGAATCTCTCTGTTGCTATCATGACATCATCGAAAAAATCCACCATCATGAGATCAGAATTGCTTACATTAATACTGACATTGGGCAGCACTTCTTCACTCAATAGTGCATACTCAATAACTTTATTTAAAATCATCATAGTCAATGAATAATGCAAATGCGGTTTTGTCGCAACCAAAGGCATAAATTCACCAGGACCACCATACTCTGTTCGCTTCCACCTTAGTAAAATTTCCCAGATATTAACTTTAGATGTATCTGTACTATGAAATATAGGCTGATAGCAAAGTTCAAACTGGTCACCGCCCTGTCGTATATCTTGACTTAAATATTGAATAATCTGGTGTTGGCGAAGACTACGTTTATAGTCACTATGGCTATAAATATATAAACCATCGATAGATTTAACGGATTCATTGACACAGAAAGCCATTTTTTTAAAAAGAAAACTCTTCCCCTTAGCAATATCTTTCTTAGAAAAAGACATACTCGCAACAGAGTAATCAAACGGAAGATACTTACCATCCACCAATTGTTCATGTGGGAGAGTTCGCTGCACTCTTTGTTGCTGCTCAATAATATGTTCTTTCGTCCATGACGAGTTTTTCGCAAAAACAACCACAATATATCTATCTTCAAATAAACCAATCACACTTGGAGAAAGAGCATTATTTAAACGGTTGTGAAGCTGTGTTTTTATTTCTCGACTTGTTTTTGAATCAAAGAAACGATAATAATCAGAAGAGCGCCCAACACATATCACATGCATGATGTGATGAGCGTTACTATTGACTTCACTGTTACTCAATATTTTTTTTTGAATATAATTAATATTAGGTAACTGGCTTTCTTCACAAAAAAGACTTTTTAATTTTTGTTTTTTTTGTTCTCGCTCTAAACGTAATTGAGTAAACGAACGCTTTTTTTTCTCTCTCGAAGCCTTAGCTGCCAACAAGGCACATAGAGCAATAAGCATAGTAAAACCGCATAACAATGTTACGTTTATCGAAGCAAATACCATGATTTTTATCGCAAAATAGCCACAAGGAAGTGGAACAAGAATCACAGATTTGACATTAATATCAATTAATATCTGGTCTAACCACCTAATAAAAACATAGATTCAATGGCGAACATTTATAGCGATTAAGTGTGTGTGATATGAATTTATTTCAAGGAGGGAAGTGGTAATAGTAATAGGTATTAACGTGTTTTTAAAGTATCACCATAGTAACTTCAATATTATTTCCGTATGGCATATTTAAAGATTGTTTAATAAAAAACAATAAAGTCACAAATAAGGCGATCACAGCGATCCACTATTTAAGAGCAATAAAATAAACCCTTATACTTCAACATCTTAACCTTGATTATAGGGTGGTGATCAGTAAAAGCCTTGCACAATCCATAGAGAAATCACGCTTTAAATAATTCCCAACAAGTCATAATGGCGCATTGAGTAATGTGTTACCGCCGACATTTAAAGACAAAATAATGTCGTTTAACGTTGGAATTTTGACGATAAAAATAAAATTATCTTTATCTGATTTTATAAATATAACCGCAGTTTTAATATAGGTTAAATTTACATCGAATGTTAATTTTAATATTTAAGTTTATGTATATTTAGCTCCACATAGAACCACGCTAAATTTTGAACAAAACTCATCATTTGTTCAATGTGTCAAAAATCATACAAAATCACCTCGTAGCACAAAATTGACGGTATTCATAAAATTGAAAAGTTGCCTCTCCTCGACCAAATCCCCCCTTTAATATTGATCATATTATTCAGCATCAGCCATGACGAATTCATTGACCCACCAACAACTTATCCAAGTGTTAAGCATCACGAATTGCTGCAGCCCACATGTATAGCAAACGCACAGCATATGACTATCATGAAAGATTAGGATAAACGTCGGGGACTTACTCGTAGCAACTATAAATTACGCCATTGGCCACGCATAAGAAGAGCACCTATCACTGAAAGTCCAACCCCAGTGATAAAGATAATCATATTTTTTTGTTTTGCTTGTGCGGCAATTTGTGCGGCACTATTTACATCAAAAAACTCATGGCCACCAGCAGTAAAAAAACCACCTATGTCACTGACAACTTGATGTTGACCCATCATGTCACCGAGTGAAACACCGCCCCACAATAGCGAAGCCATACCGATAAGTAATGAAATGAATCCCCAGCTTTTTTTGATGTCCATTGAGTAAATCCTTGAATGCAGTACCGAATTAATGACGTTCGGCAATATTGATAATGTCCTCGATTGTTATAACGTAAAAGTGACTAAATTCTCAATGAACCGCTTCACTGTTCCGTCGAAAAGCCAAGTTTAAAAAACCTTGTTTTTTAATAGTTTAGAGCAAGATCATATTTTGATTTGTCTTGATAAAATTGCACGCTGTATTAAACAAAAAAGCGCCCCTCGAATAACGAGAAGCGCTTATTTACTCAATTTACGGCTCATTTTATGTTTATGAGCAGAAAGGTAAGTCTTTTATTACTTTTGTTTTGGACGGAATGGCTTAATTACCGCTTCGTCACATTCAAGGAATGGACCTTCCATCAAATCAATACAGTATGGGATTGCAGGGAAAACCGCATCCAGACACTCACGGATTGATTTAGGTTTACCTGGCAAGTTTACGATTAGACTATCACCACGTAGACCTGCAGTTTGGCGCGATAAAATTGCCGTTGGTACAAACTTAAGTGACTCTGCGCGCATTAGCTCACCAAAGCCTGGCATCATGCGATCACACACAGCTTCTGTTGCTTCAGGTGTTACGTCGCGTTTCGCAGGGCCTGTACCACCCGTTGTGACGATAAGACTACAGTTGTCTTCGTCTGCCATTTTGATCAATGTTGCTTCAATCACATCTTGCTCATCAGGGATCACTTGATAAACCGGTTCCCACTCTGACGTGAGGTAGTCGTTTAGTGTATCGATAATCGCTTGGCCTGAAATGTCTTCATACACGCCCGCACTTGCACGATCACTTACCGTTACAATACCGATTTTTGCTTTTGTCATTTTTTATCCCTCTGGCGGTTAACGCCATCACCTGTGTTGCTGTAATGCTAATATAAATAGCTCCGTTAGCTCAAGGGGTAGATTCTGATAAGTTAGACTTCAGATGCAACTTAATGTAGCGCGTTACTAAGTGAAAGCCAGCATGTTGAATTAATGCCGAAGCACTATACAAAGATCGTCATAGTGCTGTCTGGCTTATTGAGGTTTATGCAGGCCATACACGGCATGATCCAGAATACGACCGCTGACGACTTCTTTATTGGTGATCACGCCTTCAAGCGTCATCCCTAAGCGCTCACACACACCGCGACTCGCATAATTATCTTTCGCCGCTGAAATCTGCACTTTTTCCAATTTGAAGTGGTTAAACGCAATATCGATCATTGCCTGACAACAACGGGTCATGATGCCGCGACCTTGATAACGGGCATCAAGCCAATAGCCAATTTCAACCATTTTCAATTCTGGTTTGATGGTATTAAACGCGATATTGCCGACTAAGATCCCTTGATACTCAATCGCGCACACCATGCTTTTGCCGTTGGCGTAATCCAGTAAAGAATTTTTCACAAAGGCTTTAAAATCATCTTCAGTTTTCACATAGGGTGCCCATGCCATCCATTGTGATAAATATTCACGATTAGCTTCTACTACAGTGGCATATTTCATTGCTAGAGCAGGATGAACCAGTACCAGTTCTAGTTCGTCATCCACTTTTTTTGCAAACATAGGGGCTCCCCTTCGTTATTATCATCTATGCTAAAACGCGTTATTTTTTCTGATTAACCACGTACTTGTGCCAATTTTAAATACGCATGTAAAGCACCATTTTTGTACTCAACCGCTGAATGAATGTTTGCTAAACGGTTAGCATAAATACTGTAGCGGTAGTTATTATGGGCGGTATTAAGCTCAACATGGATCACGCCATCTTCCAGATGCCAAATACCTTTCGCATGCTCACGACGAAACAGCGTAAACTCATCCAAGGTCCCGTCAGGAAAAAACTGTAATTCTGTCACATGACCTGCCGAACAGGTTTTTATCCAGTAACGACACTCAGTATCAGCAATTGAAAAATCACGCTTATTCTCTAACCACAAATGAAAATCAGCCATTTCGTGATTATTCATCGCTGGCAGTTGATCAATATCTAGCAGGCGTACGCGCTCAGATTCACGATAAAAAAGCTGCAATTGCTGGCGCTGTTTATAGCTCGACATCCATTTCTCCTATAATCACTCAGATTAAACCAGATCTCCGTTGACCTAGCCTAGCCCACTCCTAGCTGGCTGATAACTCATGTCATCGCACTATGCTGAGAAATATCATAGTAATAGGGAAAAATGAATGCTGCATTATTCGATAACAAGAAAGTACATCGAGATCAAAAAAAGCGAGAAAATCAGAAGAGTTAGTCAGAAAATGAGAAAGGCTAACAGAGGAAATAACCTCCTAGTAAAGCATTCGCTTAATAAGCGTCAACTCTGACATTATTAAGCCGTCACTAGGAGGCAATATACCAATCAAGGTGAGATTGGTAATCATACAATTAACGACGCTTTGGCTGCTGGTAAGTACGACCTGCCGCTTGGTAAGTGTCTTTTTGCTTCATTTCGAACATTGCGTAGAAGAACCAAGCAATGAAAACCATCACGTCATCGTCTTCGTTCATCACCCACTCTGCGTATTCTTGCTCTTCACCGTCGTCGTTCGCTTCCGTGAATACGTGGTAAATACGCTTCTCGCCTTCAATTTCAGCAAGACTAAATTGGCCCGTAAGAGAAACGGCAGCTTCTGCGACTTCTTGATCTTCAACCGCTTTTAGCGCTTCTAATACTTGTGGTAAGTTTTCTTTTTGGCTTAGTTCTTTTACTAGCTCGACAAAATGATCTTGTTGCATTGTTTAATAACCTTTTTAACTGATGCGGCTATTTTATACTTAAACCGTCATAACATGCGATCAAATAAAAACGGTGCCCATGGCTTTCCGCTACCAAAAACACCACTCGTCGTTAAACGAGTGGTGTTAGCTGCAACAACCGAGCGTGTTCAGCGCTAGCTAAAGTTGATTATTTACGTAACTTTTCAATTACTTCGGTCGCTCGTTCAAGCATCACTACGAGCTTGTCTGGGTCTGTATTCGTTGACCAGTCTTGCAAGAACGCAACCGTTATACCTGTCTCTAAATCACTAAAGGTCGATTGACCAAAAGAGCCGTGCGAATAGATGATCTTCTTATCTTTGATGTAATACGATTGCATGTCATACGATACATCTCCACCAGCAGAAAGAAACTCACCAGCCCCTGGGGTTTTGAATAGTACATCATCACTTGTATCGTCTAACTCAGCATAAAATGCTTTGCCGACTTTGCCTTGGGCGATGTATTGACCAAATAACGTAAAATCGAGCAGGCTGGTATTAATCCCATACGATGGCGATGTAGTGCCATCAGATGTTTTAGCAATCTCGATAGGGTCATGACCACCGATCGCTTGGTGAAGTTCACTGAGCAGCTGTTCGAATGGTTTACCATTTACTTTCGCTAAGATAAGCGCAAGCGCATCAGTGTTTTGGTCCGAGTAATCCCAATGAGTACCAGGCTTATATTTACTCGCCTTGGCATTTTTAATGGCATTCAAATGACCAATAGGTTCACCAGCGTTTTGCAGGCCGATTTCTTTTTCCCACTCGTAACCATTTGAACCCGGCGTATGATAGTTACCAAGCGCTTCGATACCACTATCCATGCGAGCAATGTTGCCAATTAACGCATCACCCACAATCGAACCTTCAAGTTCAGGTAAATAGGTTTTCGCTTGCGCATTTAAATCAATGAGTCCCGCATCGACAGCTTTACCTAGTAATACGCCGACATAAGTTTTAGAGGCTGATTGTAGGTTATTGAGCATGCCGCGCTTAAAGCCATTATCGTAGTGTTCTGCGAGTACAGCGCTGTCTTTCATGACCATAAAACCTTTCACATTATTGCTGATCAAATCAGCACGCAGCGCTGGCGTAATAATATTGTCTTGAATGTCGTACTTGATAGGCGCAGGCGTTGTGCTAGCAGGTAGTTCAAACACACCGTAACGCACAAAGTCTTTAATGTGCATGCTGGCATAGGTGTAGTAAGGCCATTGCTGGAATGCATCCATCGGAATTTCAGAAATACTGTAACCTTCATAAAACTTAGACTCTGGCGTGTCGGAAGCCATAGCGGTACCCGTCGAGAAAATACTAGCAAGAACAACAAGTGCAGCAACTTTTGATAATTTCATCATTAATACTCTTCTTTATGACATTAAAGCAAAATGCATTAAGGCGGTTTGCCTTGGCTTGACGACATAATCACAGCAAATTAGAAATAGTTTGAACTGGTTTCCATCGATACCATCTATACTTGATACCTAACTTCTCGAATCTATTATCAATATGATCAATTCAGAATTGCTCAAAAGTTTTATCGCAGCTGCTGACACCGGTTCATTCAGCGCCGCAGCACGCCAGCTTGGCCGCCAGCAAAGCACCATCAGCAGCAACATTGCTAAACTTGAAGATGAATTAAATGTGGTGTTGTTCGATAGAAAAGGAAAATACCCGCAGGTAACGGAGGCGGGGTTGGCTTTGTATGACAGCGCCAAGCTTGCACTTGATAGTGCTGAACGGTTTGAAAATAGTGCGGCATTAATTTCGGCAGGCTCACCCGTCTCGTTGACGATTGCGTTTGATGAAGATTTACCCTTAGCACCTTTCATGGCATGGCTACAGCACATCCATAAACAGTATCCGATAATGCAATTAAAATTAGTGCGTAAAGCGAGTACTCAAATTTTCGAGCTAGTTAAAAGCAACCAAATCGACTTGGCACTGACGCCAAGTTTAGAAAGCAATTCCAGCTTTTATGAATTCACCGCCGTTGGGCATATTAGCTACATATTTGCTTGTGGCAAACAGCACCCATTTCGTCATAAGCGACAAATTAGCAATGATGATTTAGCAACAGCAACGCAACTTGTTGCTAGCTCAATGTTAGACAGCCAACTGATTCAAACGGTGGCAATGTCATCGCAGCGCTGGTATTGCGAAGGCTACGATGCCTTACTGGCTGCCTTACAAGCGAATATTGGCTGGGCATTTCTGGCGGTTGATCAATCGGCACCGTTACCTGAGGGGATCGTCACCTTCAAGCCTAGTTTTTCTGCCACACAACATAGCGCTCAATACGATATTATTTGGCCAAAGAACAAAGTGCTATCGGATATTGAACTTGCTATTCGCGATCGTTTGGCCAGTGTTGTTCAAACCTTGCAATCAAAATAACATGACGACCAGTAGAGCCCATTACTCGCGTTCGTTCGGGCGCAGGGTTAATACTTCAACGCCATCACGGGTGACCGCAACAGTGTGCTCCCACTGTGCCGACAATTTCTTATCACGGGTGACAACCGTCCAGCCATCTTTTTTTGTTTTGGTCCGATAGGTGCCTTGGTTGATCATAGGTTCAATCGTGAAAGTCATGCCTTCTTTGAGCACCATCCCCGTACCTGCGCGACCCACATGCAATACCTGTGGATCTTCATGCATTTCCTGACCAATACCATGGCCACAATACTCGCGCACAACACTATAGCCATGCTTTTCCGCATGTTGCTGTACCGCATGTGCGATATCACCTAAACGCGCGCCCGGCTTTACCTGCTCAATCCCTTTCCAAAGCGCATTATACGTTTGTTTTACCAACTCACGCGCTTGCGGTGACACTTCGCCAATCATGTACATTTTACTGGAATCAGCAATGTAGCCATTTTTCTCTAACGTAATATCGAGATTGATAATGTCGCCATTTTTCAATGCTCGGTGCGCTTGCGGCATGCCATGGCAAATCACGTCATTAATCGACGCATTCAGGACATAAGGGTAGTCATACTGCCCTTTACTGGCGGGGCGGGCATTTAGTGTATTTACTATGTAGTCATCAACACGATCATTGATTTCCATCGTGGTTACGCCCGCAACAACAAAGCTATCAAGCATAGTGAATACATCGGCTAGCATGCGACCTGATTCACGCATCAGCGCTATTTGCTCAGGTGTTTTAATTACAACATTAATCATTGATCAGTCCTTGTAAAGTTAAAGACTCGCTCTGCAATAATTTACGCACTAATTCGTTGTAAGACAGCGTGGGATTGAGCTCAGCCATCATGCCCATTTTGATCCAAAACTCAGCTTGAGAATTGATAGAGCGCGACATTGCGCCACTGGCTTTACGAATTTCTTCATGCAGCTCTTCTGAAATTTTAACGATTCCCATCGTAACCCCTTAATATTAAATACACTTGCTATATATAAATCATATACAGTTCGTATAACCAGGTAAAGCGCAATGACATTTAGGAGGATGATTGAGTGAATGTGCGAAATAGGCTAAAAATCACAGCAAGATCGCTTGCTATCATCACGAGGTAAGTGGCATATTCGCTTGCGTATCAGCACGATAATAAAAACTAAGGTAGGACACCCATGCTTCGGATCAATGCGCAGGAAAGACCGCACTGGCGTGCATTAGCGAAAGAATATGGCTTCGGTTTTCATTCTATGTACGACGATCCTTATTGGGACGAAACGGCTTACTACCAATTTACTTTAAAACAGATCGAACAAGATCTCGAAGCACCCACCGAAGAGATCCACCAAATGTGTTTAGCCATGGTCGATAAAGTGGTTAAAGACGAATACTGGTTACAGCGCTTTCAAATTCCAGAAAACATGTGGCAAAACGTGCTGGATTCGTGGAAACGTCAAGAGCCCTCACTCTATTCTCGACTCGATTTTGCCTACGATGGTAAAGGCTTTGCGAAGTTATATGAGAATAATGCCGATACCCCAACCTCACTCTATGAAACGGGTTTTTGGCAATGGTTGTGGCTTGAAGATTTGGTCGATAATGGCCAACTGCGTCGCGATGCTGATCAATGCAATTTGCTACAAGAACTGTTGATCAAACGATTCAAAGAGCTATCCAGTATGCAGCCTGGGCAAACCATTCACTTTTCGTGCTGTAAAGACACAGTTGAAGATCGCGGCACAGTGCAATACATCGAAGATTGCGCCAAAGAAGCGGGTTTATCGACGGCGTTCGTTCACGTTGAAGACATTGGTATCAATGGAAACAACGAATTTACCGATCTCAAAGACACCCCTATCCGCTGGATGTTCAAGCTCTATCCGTGGGAAGACATGTTCCGTGAAGACTACGCACAATATTTAGATCAAGCTAAAGTGAACTGGCTAGAGCCGATGTGGAAATCTGTGCTGAGTAACAAAGCCTTACTGCCTTTATTATGGAAAGAATTTAAGGGGCACCCCAATTTACTTCCAGCCTTTTTCGCCGATGATCGTGAATTATCGACGCTAAAAGACTATGTCGTAAAGCCGCTATTTGCGCGTGAAGGTGCCAATATTACCGTGGTACAAAATGGGCAACAAACTTTACGGGTCGACGGCCCGTACGGCGAGGAAGGGGTCATTTACCAGGCTTTTCATCCACTGCCTAAATTTGGTGATAACTACACGTTAATCGGCAGTTGGCTGGTCAATGATGAAGCTGCTGGCATCTCCATTCGCGAGGACAGCTCGCTGGTCACCCAAGATATGTCACGCTATATTCCGCATGTGATCATGGGATAGTCAGCCAACAGGCTTTTCCACCAAAAACACAGGATATATAAAAACAGCCTCATTCATCATGAGGCTGTGATCTGTTAACTAAAGTACTCGTCGCGTACTAAGGTGCTAGCCGTTTCATCGCTTCGCTGATCGCTGCATCTAGCTGTGCATCTTTACCTTTTGACACTTGCTCTGGGGTATTAAGCATCAAAACATCAGGCTGAAGCTCTAAGTTCTCGTAATATTGCCCTTTCATATTTTTAAGGGGCAGATACGGGAAACGATAGCGGATTCCGTCATATACGTCAGATTGAAACCCAGTGACTGCAGTCCCCGTACCAGGTACAGGTTCACCTATGATAGGACCGACCTTCAGATCTTGGAAATACTGACTAAACGCAGAAGCTTCAGAATATGATGCCGAGTTCGCAATCACTAACGAGGGTTTCAACCAATTACGACGACTCGCATCTGAAGCGGCTCGCCCTGCGTGCGGCACCACATCGGCAACTTTACGCGCAGTGAGAAACTCAATCAGTGTATCGGCTAAAAAACCGCCGCCATTAAAGCGTACATCAAGGATCAAGGCTTCAGCAGAGCGGAAACGCCCTAGTGCTTCAGAGCGTAAGTGTTGGAACGATGCATTGCTCATGTCTGGTAAGTAAACGTAGGCGACTTTGCCTTGAGTTTGCTTGGTCACATAATTACGGCGTTCTATCTCCCAGCGCTTGGCAGTCAATGCTGATAGGCTTTCACTGTCTGTTGGAGTGATCCTAACATGCCACTCTTTATTATTTATCAGCTTATTACTTTTGGTTAGGGTCAATTCTACTTGTTGATCAGCTTTGTGGTTGAGCGCTTTTGCCAACTCAGGCAAGGTCGCGACAGGCTGACCATTGACCGCCACCAGCTTATCCCCCGCCCGCAGCGTTACGTCACCAAGATCGGCAGGGCCGCCCGGCAAAATGCTATCAATCACCAACCCTTCTCTCGGTGTTTTCGCCGAGCTAACGGCTTGTTGGCTGGTAAACACTAAACCAAGCGCTGCGGTAGCATCTTCGGTATAGGCATCGCGAGGCTCACCGTATCCACCGGTATGAGAAGCATTCAGTTCGCCATACAGCTCACTGATCAACACCCCAAAATCTTTATCATTATTAATATGCGGTAAAAACTGCTGGTAGAACTGACTGTAGTATTGCCAATCGACCTTGCCCATATCCTGACGATAATAAAGCTGCTCGGTTTGCTTCAACATTTGCTGATAAGCCGCCACTTTGCGCGGTTCATGGCGATAATCAATCGGCAAATTAATCGGAATATAGGTTTGTTCTGCGGTGTCCAAATCAACTTTCACCACATCGGTGTCTAACTGTAAATACATTACCCCTTGTTGCGGACGTATCACACTTGCCATTGCGAGCGGTAAATCATTGAACAATGGCTCGGTTTGCTGCTTACGAATATCGTACACAAAGCTACGAGTCAACTCATCGCCGTCTGGGGTCTGCTTAGCATCCACCACATACAGCTGATCGCCAGCCAAGGCAAAATCGAGGATATTACCCGAGAATGGAAACTCAAAGGCTTGGCGGTATTCAAGGTTACGCGCCGAGAAAGGATAAGACGGTATTTCATCCTCTTCTAATTCTACTTCGTTTTGGTAGTCTGCCTTAGCCTGCCCATTGGTAAACACCCCTTTGATGACATAGTTTGCATCTTCACCATCAGTACTTTTCAGCCCGCCCTCGGTCGATAACCAACTAAGAATACGACTATCATCGCTCCACTTCGGCAAAGTGTTATAAAAGCCATTTTGTGACACATTCACTGCAGGCTTTTTACCTTCAGCATCAACCACCAAAATGTCGTTATTGTATGGTGATGGGTTAACGTGCACTGCAAGCTGGCTCGAATCTGGCGACCAGGTAAATTGTAGGCTTCCTCGTTCACTCACATTTTCTGGTGAAATAAGCTCATTCCCCAATGCCAGTTTTTGAGTGCCTTTCAAGGTGCTAATTAATTTAGCAGGTAGCGCTTTATTGGGATCGTAATCTTCAAGCTCAATAACATGGAGCGAGCGGCCACCAACAACAAACGCGAGCTTAGTCGCATCAGGGGAATATTGAGGCTGCGTAATGTCTACTCCGTCTACTTGTAAGAAAGGCGCTTCATCCACTACAGGTGCTACCGATAACGACTCTTCATCGCCTAATGATCGGGTAACATATAAACCCCAATTGCCATTTCTTAATGCCGCATAAAGCACACCATATCCATCGGGGGTATAGACCATTTGTTGCTCGGCAGCCGCTGAAGTAGTCAAACGCTGCACTTTGTCTTTCTCTGTATCTAAAGCAAAAATATCACCGTAACTCGCCAGTAGCATTTCGTTAGAATCGGTATCAGCATCTGGGGTTGCAGGCATAAATGCCGAGGCATGACTGGCAGTAAAATAACGATCTTTACTTGGTGAAAATTGAGCAATGTTTAGCGCAATTTTCTGAGGTTTATCGCTCCCTTTTGCCAAGCGATATAACTCACCACGGTAAGAAAAGGCAATATCCCCATTGTCGGCAACGGTTAAGTCTCGCACAGGGTGCTTGCTAAACCGAGTAAGCTGCGATGTATTTTTAGTCGCTAAATCGTAATACCAAACATTAAAATCACCACTTTGCTCACTCAGGTAGTAAAAGCCTGCACGGGTGTGATCCCAGATTGGCGATTGTGCCGCGACACGGTCTGGCGTTAATTGACGGTGTTGCTTCGTTTTTGCATCAAAGAGCCAAATAGTCGGAACAGCAAACGAAGATTGGTGCTTACGGTAACGCTGATCTTTATGAGGCGTGTTATACAACAATTTATCTTGCTGAGGATTCCACATCGCGTGGCGAGCAGGAATAGCAAATACACTTTGCATGGCGCTGTTAGTAAGGCTAACAGCATACAGCTGGTTACCTGGTGTACCAAATGACCACGGACTGGCTTGGCTATAAAAATCTTGATCTGCAGCCGTGGCACGCGTGGTGGAAAACAATATCTGTTGTCCATTCGGGGTGAATGCCGTAGGTACATCACTGCCTGAGTGATAAGTCAGGCGCTTCATTGCCAAACTGTCTAACGACAAAGTAAAAACATCATCGTTACCAAAGGGATTAGCCGCAAAGGCCAAAGTGGCGTTATCCGATGACCAGGTCAATGCATGCGGATAAAACTCACCGCTCGTCAGCGCACGCGCATCACCACCTTGACTCGGGGCGATATAAATCCGACTTTGATAAGTAAAAGCGATATGACTACCGTCGGGCGATAAAGCGGTATTTTTCAGCCAAAGCGGGGCGGTATTAGCGTAAGTCATAGACGCTGAGCATGCTGCAACGAATGCGCAGAGGTACTTAATCGAGGTTGTTGGCATAAGACCTTTCCTTGATACTCATCTGTTTTGTGAATGACAATGATTTCATTTATTATGAACAGCGTACATAACTAACACTCATCCCCTCGACTTACAAGCACAGTTCTGCCTTTAACCTCTCATCATTACAGTTAATATCTTGAAACACCGACTTTTCATACAAAAAAAATAAAGATTTATTCCTTTTATACTCAGTCTATTAACTCTCAGTCCCTTGGCTTGGAAGCCTTATTTTCTAAACTCTCAGATCCAAAACGCATCAAAGTGCGTATTACTTACTCAAGCTAGTAAAAGCGAGGCTGCTAGCAAAAGGCAATGTGAGAGGTAACTATGCTGAGATCGATTGTGCTTTTTCTAGCAATACTATATTTACAAGGCTGCGCCAACAGCACCTTCTTCTCACCCTCTAAAAGCGCCACATTGAACCCAGAAGTTCGCTGGCTGACATCGCAATCAGGTAACGACATCGCATACCTATGGTTGCCAACCGAACACCCAGTGCCACAAGGGGCTGTGATTCATTTCCACGGTAACAGCGGCCACATGGAAGAAACCCAAGAGAAAGTCGATTGGCTCACTCTGCATGGCTACGATGTAATGGTGTTTGATTACTCAGGTTTTGGTCATTCTTCAGGGGTTGTTAGCGACGAAGCCGCTTACTTAGATGCCATAACTGTGCTCAAATACATTGAGCAAGTGAAAGCGTCGACCATCCAACCTGTCTACACAGTAGCAACCTCAACAGGGGGAAATATTTTCCTTCGTGCATGGGCCGATCACCCCATTGCCATTGATGGCGTGATCATAGATTCATCCTTTACTAGCTACATCGACACGGCAGAACATGTGGTGGAGCAAGGTGCATTTGGCGAGTTATTCTCGTGGGTTGTACACCTGATCATGCGTGATGATTATGCCGCAAACCAAGTGGCTGAAAGCCTACCTGTCGCGCCATCATTGGTACTGCATTGTGAGCAAGATAGTGTCGTTCCTATCGAGTTTGGTGAGGGAATTTATGATCAGCTACAAGGGGAAAAAGAATTTTGGCGTTTAGCAGGGTGTAAGCATGCTCGTGCATTAACCACTCAGCACCCTGAATATCAGCAGCGCTTAGTGGGCTGGTTACAACAAACCGCACCAGATCTATCACCGAATGGTGAAGAACCAAGTACGGTCTTAGCGAACAATCAAACAGTGCCATCACTGTAAACGAAGCAATAGCAATGACACTGCATTCGCCGTTGATTAGCGAATGTATTGGCTGGACGCTATTTCGCTTTCAATTCGAGTAGCGTATGACCTAGACCAATATCATCAGTACGGGTTGCCACTTCAAAGCCCGCTTCTTCAACCAGTTCAAGGAAGTCTTCACTGCGGTAGAAACGGCTATTACCATTCGCTAAACAGGTGAAGTAAAGCGACGTCGCATTCAAGCTAAATGAAGCGGCATCATAACGCTGTGCATCCCAAAATAGTTCAAGAATATACACAGTCGCATCTTCATCCATCGCTTCGCGTACGCGGCGAAGAATGCTTAAAATTTCCATCGGAGAGAAACAGTCAAGGAACTGGCTCATCCACCAAACATCAGCACCGCTTGGTAGGGTTTGGCTTTTATCAAGCATGTTGGCAGGGAAACCATTAACACGCTCAGCAAAACCTTGCTCTTTAGCGTTTTTCATCGCCATCTCGATCTGCTGTGGCAAATCAATAATTGTTACTTCAACATCGGCGTCATGGTTACAGCACTGTAGTGCCCACTTGCCTGTGTTACCACCAATATCAAACACACGCTTTGGCTTCGCTGCAAACACGCGCTCTAATAAAATAGGGAATGAACGATCTGAATAGAAGTGATCAAAGTTGAACCAGCTTTCTTTCGCTTTTTCAGGAAGCTGTGACAAACCTTCATAAATCGTCGGCCAATCACCAAGTTCTTTCAAACCCGCTGGCGTGCCTTCTGTGATCGCTTCAGTTAAGTGCATCATTGCCGCGTAACAAACATCCGCAGTGAAATCCATATTCGCACGAGTCATTCCATCGTGCTGTAGGAAGTAGCCTAGTTTAGCTAACACATAGTTAGGTTTTTGCCATGTCACAATATATGCGCTCAGCGCCATATCGAGCAATACCTTCACACCGTATTCAGACACTCCCGTTTTAGCTGCAATTTGATCGGCATTTAGGCCTTCGCTGCCTGCTGAATCGAGTGCTTCTAAAATACCAAGATCACGAAGAGTGCGTGCGGTGTGAAAAACGATAGGCGCAAAAGCCAATTTCTGAGCTTCCGTTTTTGCTTCTAAAGCAGTAAACGGGTCTTGTTGATATTGAGTCACAAAAAACCTAATTATTTATATAGATGAGAAAACGTTATTAAATTTGTCGCTATATTCGTTCTAAGAATATTAAAGAGTATAGGTTGTTATCTATACTCTTTTTTATTTGTAGCAATAGGCCAATATGCACAATGCACTGGCCTATTATATAAAATGACGACCTGTATAATTAAATTATAGCGCAAGCGTTGCTAGCTTTTTCTTAATATCGACATCTAAGTTATTTACCCAACGATTATAGTTACGGTGGATCTCACCATTTTCGTACTGTAAATTTTCAGAGCTAACATAATGAATTGAATATGTTTTTGCATTATACTCAACGTCAATTACTGCTTTGTGTGTACGCTTGGTAATTTCACCACGAATCGTACCTGGCTTAGTTTCTTGCATGATCCAACCACGATCAGCGCCTGATTGCAATATTGCGCTTCGTACCTGATCAACTTTAACATTATATGATACAGGTGCGTTTTCAACATTAAGAACTGGATGTGTACGACTACAGCCAACAACACTGGTTAACACAGCGGCAATAATAAGCCCTTTAATGAATTTCATGAGAGTTCCTTAATCGACTTAGTTGTAATAGAACATTGATTTATTAGCTAGCAATCATATATCCTGAGTGAAAAATCGCTAGTGATTTTATCATTCATCTTAATAAACTCCGTTTCTAAGAAGAAGTAAGCTATTGAAAATGAATAATATATCTTTCAACATAAAAAAGCTGATGCCGTTATCTGCTGGCTTAGCTTCTGATGCGGATTGGCTGTGTTGGGCGGAAAACGATCATAAATGGCTTACACCATCGGCGGCTGTCGCGCACGATCTGATCCCGCCAATGGCACGTCGACGCATGAGTACACTCAGCAAAATAGCAGTGCAATCTGCTATCGCCATCAGCTTAGAACAAGAAATTGATTATATTATTTTTTCCAGTCGTCATGGTGAGCTGACTCGCACTGTTCAACTTTTACAAGACATTCTTGCAGGCGAAGACGCCTCACCTACTGCTTTTTCCCAATCCGTTCATAATACGGCGGCTGGCTTATACACCATATTGACTAAGCAGGCGATTCCTGTTTCTTCATTAAGCGCAGGTGAAAACACTTTTCCTTCTGCCCTTATCGAGGCCAGTA
Source organism: Photobacterium kagoshimensis (assembly GCF_050337045.1). NCBI lineage: Bacteria > Pseudomonadati > Pseudomonadota > Gammaproteobacteria > Vibrionales > Vibrionaceae > Photobacterium > Photobacterium kagoshimensis. The sequence continues at coordinate 163,100 of NZ_JAKJSO010000016.1, forward strand.
GCTATTTAGCACAAAACCCTTCACACCAAGTTTTAGTGGTCGATTTTGACCAACCCGTGCCTGATGTTTACCACCAGTTTACTAACGAAAATTTTGAGGGATACGCTGTCGCCATGCTATTAACGCAAGGGGATAACTATCAATTAAGTTGGACTGCACGTAGTGATGCACAAGTGCAATACCCGCTGCCGCATGCACTCGATTTTGTCTCACACTTCCATCGAAACAGTACCCAGTGGTCAGTTGAATCACAGCGCAACCAGTGGATTTGGCGAGTTACTGGCAGAGAGTCAAACTAGATGAAATCCATGAAGGTGAACCTTAATCGCTATTGGCGTATTTTTGCGACGGGCTTTTGCTTCTCGCTTTTTGGCGTAGGCGCTCTGGCGTTAACCTTCATTGTCTTTCCAATAATGACCTTGTCAGCGCGTAATCAACAGCAACGCGAAATGCGCGTTCAAGCCATTATTCAGCGTACGTTTGCTTTTTTCTGCCGCACCATGAAATTTACGGGTGCTATTGATTATGAATTTATTGGTGAAGAGATCCTACGCCAAGATCGTAACTGCTTGGTTATTGCTAATCACCCAAGTTTGATTGATTACGTTCTCATTGCGTCTCGAATGCCACAATGTGACTGCTTAGTAAAAGCAGCCCTCTGGAAGAACCCTTTTATAAAAGGCATAGTGAAAGCAGCAGGCTATATTCCTAATCGCGATCCAGATAACTTGATTAGTGACTGCTCAGAGCGCCTCAATGATGGCAATGTTTTACTGATATTTCCGGAAGGCACGCGCACAACCCCTAAGCAAGAATCTAAACTTCAACGCGGGGCAGCGCAGATTGCGATACGCACTCGAAGTGATATAAGATTAATTCACATTACGGTATCGCCATCCTTTCTGACCAAAGAAAGTAAGTGGTATAACGTACCAAAAAATAAACCTTTTTTTCGCGTTGAAGTAAAAGATAAAATACATACCGCTCGTTTTATTGACGATGCAGATTCGGTAACAACAGCTGCTCGTCATTTGAATAGCCACCTTGCGGAAGTACTCTTTCCGCCTTCGGCTTAATTAAGACTATAGACATAACAAGTAGGCTCTAATGGAACAATTACAGACAGAATTAAAAGCTTTAATCATTGAAGCGCTAAACTTAGAAGATATCGCTGTCGACGACATTGAAACCGATGCGCCACTGTTTGGTGATGGCCTTGGTTTAGATTCTATCGATGCACTTGAACTTGGTCTTGCGATCAAGAAAAAATACAACATCGTTATCGATGCCGATGACACGAAAACTCGTGAACACTTTGCCTCAGTAGCAAACCTAGCTAACTACATTGCAGCAAACAAAGCGTAATCCATTATGACAGACGTAAACCGTAACGAAGTATTCGAGCAAGTGCGTGATGCGCTGGTTGAATTATTTGAAATTGATGCTGCTGACATCACACCAGAAGCGCAACTTTATCAAGAGCTTGACCTAGACAGCATCGATGCTGTGGATCTTGTAGTGCACCTACAAAATCTAACAGGCAAAAAAATCAAACCTGAAGAGTTTAAATCAGTACGCAGCGTGAATGATGTGGTTGATGCTGTAATTGAACTATTGAAGGAAAGCTAATGCGCGCGCTGACTATTCTGTCAGCGATTGCTTTATTGGCTTATCCGCTAGCAGTTTACTATGGCCTAAGCCAATGGGGACTTGGGGTTGTAGCTGGGCTGCTAGCGTTTTTATTTTTGCTACGCATTATCGCTGGAAACCAAACTCGATTACGAGAACTTAAATACGTTGCTTGGCTAAGCGGCGCAACAGGTATTGTACTCACGCTACTGGGTACTGTCTTTCAGCAAGAGGGCTGGTTTACTTTTTACCCCGTTGTGGTCAATACACTCATGCTTGGCTTATTCGGCATGAGCCTGTGGCAAAAAGAAACCTTAGTTGAGCGTTTAGCCCGCCTGCAAGAACCCAATTTGCCCGCCAGTGGTGTGCGATACACGCGTAAGGTCACCAAGGTTTGGTGTGCATTTTTTGTCGTCAATGGCTCAATTGCGCTATATACCTGTTTCCAGCCATTAGCGGTATGGACACTTTATAATGGCCTGATTAGCTATTTAGCAGCTGGTACTTTATTTATCGCTGAGTTCATTGTTCGCTTCTTTGTACGAGAAGAGGTCGAGCCACAAAACAACCAGCAGCAAGACGACAAGAAAAACGGGTAAAGAGACAGCCATGACACAGACCATTTCCTATACCTCACTGGCAAATGTCATGCTCGCAAAGCGTCCAGCCGATTCGCTGGTCGCTTTTCAAGATGATATCCAGTGGCAGCAATTTCAACATGATGTGTGTGAGTTAACGGCTTACCTCAATACTCAGCCCCAAATGCGCTGGGCATTATGCTTTGCAGACAGTTACTACTTCGCTGTTGCCTTCATGGCGTTGGCACACAGCAACAAACATATTATTTTACCGGGCAACCACCAGCCCGCAGCTTTAGCAGAACTTGCTGAACAATTTGAAATCTTACTGCACGATGACGACGTTGCCGCTATTGCCAATACGCCGTCGCTGACACTGCCATTGAGCAGTAATGGCAATGCCGAATTCACGCTCTCTGAACTGGCAGCATTAGAGCTTGATGTTGTTAAACTCACGCTGTTTACTTCAGGTTCGAGCGGTACACCAAAAGCCATCGAAAAATCGTTAGCTGGCATTGCGACAGAAATCGATGTACTTGAATCTATTTGGGGCGAGCAGTTACAAGGTTCAAGAATCACCAGTACTGTCTCCCACCAGCATATTTATGGATTACTGTTTCGCGTCTTGTGGCCACTTTGCAGCGGTCGTACTTTTGCTCGTCAGGATCTCATTTACCCTGAACAAGTCATGGCACAGGCCTGTTCCGATACCAGCTTGATCAGTAGCCCAGCGCTGTTAAAGCGTCTTGCAGATATGGCTACAACACGTCCTTACCGCCAAATATTTTCATCTGGCGGCCCCTTACCCTACCCTGCAGCGCAACAAAGCCAAGCGCTATTTGGTCATTTACCTGTCGAGGTCTTTGGCAGTACCGAAACAGGAGGGATTGGTTATCGCCAACAGCATGAAGCAACGACACCATGGCAGCTATTCCCTTGCCATCAAGTCATGCTAAATGCCGAGCAATGCTTACGCTTACAATCGCCGTTTATTGATGCAACAGCTTGGTACCAAACCAGCGATCAATGTGAGCTACTTGCAGATAACCAATTTCAGCTAAAAGGTCGTGCTGATCGCATCGTAAAAATCGAAGAAAAACGTATTTCTTTAGTCGATGTCGAATTGCGCCTGAACCAACTCGATTGGGTGGAAGAAGCCGCAGTGTTACCACTCGATGAAGGCCACCGTCTAGTGCTGGGGGCAGTCATTACGTTAACGCCAGAAGGTAAACAAGCACTTGAAAACCTCGGTAAAGGTAAATTGTGGTTAGCGATCCGTCAGCAACTACGCCAATGGTTAGAGCCCGTAGGCGTTCCTCGTCGCTTTCGTGCAGTGGAAGAAATTCCATTAAATAGCCAAGGTAAACGCCAGTTCCAAGCGCTTGTCACGCTATTTTCAGACTAATCGGTAGCCGTGTGCTTATTTCAACAAGTGGTTGCTTCTACCCGCTACACTCAATAAGCAACCACTTAATAAAGCAGAATAAATATCAATGACCAAAAGAAAGCCAACCATACTCGATCAACAAATCACCGATCATCATGCGACACTAACGCTGCGTGTTGATGCGGATATTCTCGACTTTACCGGCCACTTTGCGCAATTCCCTCTTCTTCCGGGTGTAAGTCAAATCGATTGGGCAACCTACTACGGTCAGCAACTATTAAATGCTGCACCGAAATTCGGTGGAATGGAAGTTATCAAGTTTCAAGAACCGATCACACCTGACATGGTTGTTACCCTAAAACTTGAATGGGTTGAAGATAAGCAAAAGTTATACTTCAGCTACCTCTCTGATGCAGGTACGCACTCATCAGGTCGTATTAAGCTAGGTAATTAAAGTATGACAACGTTCCACCCTTGCTTTTTGATCCCTTGCTACAACCACGGTACAACCGTTCCTGCGGTTATTGATGCCTTGGCTGAGTATGATTACCCCGTCATTATTGTTGATGATGGCAGTAACCTCGAAACGAAAGCTATTTTAGCCGAGCAAGCCCTTCGTGCTCACGTTACCGTGGTAACGCTTGCGACAAATAAAGGGAAAGGCGGGGCCGTTATTGCTGGTTTTGAAGAAGCATTTCGCCAAAGCTTTAGCCACGCGATTCAAATAGATGCTGATGGTCAGCACGATCTGGATGCCTTACCTAAGCTCATTGATGAAGCCGACTCATATCCAACGTCGGTTATTTCAGGTTGCCCGGTTTACGATGAATCGGTGCCGAAATCACGCTTATATGGTCGTTATGTCACCCATGTATGGGTTTGGATTGAAACCCTATCGATGGCGATTAAAGACAGCATGTGTGGCTTTCGCGCGTACCCTATCGGGCCGACCATCAAAGTATTGTCACGCAATACAATTGGTCAGCGTATGGATTTTGATACCGAAATCTTAGTTCGTATGTATTGGGATGGCTGCGATATTCGCTTTATCGATACCAAGGTTATTTACCCTGAAGACGGCGTATCTCACTTCGATGTTCTGTGGGACAACATAAAAATCAGTGCAATGCATACTCGATTATTTTTCGGTATGTTGCCACGTATTCCACGACTTCTAAAACGTCGCCAACAGCAGCAATCATCACAACAAGATCAAAATTCAGCCGCAAATATCCATTGGTCGAAGCAAAAAGAACGTGGCACTGTGGTTGGCATTAAGTTGCTGATGTCGGTGTATTCGCTATTTGGCCGCCGTGTCTTTGCCGCCTTGCTCAAGTTAGTCATTGGTTACTACTACTTAACGGGAGCTCGTGCACGTAAAGAGTCTGAAGACTTTTTAGCGCAAGTTAACCAATATGCTGCTGAAAAAGGGATTTCTCTACCAACCCCCTTTAATAGCTACCAACACCTGTTATCGTTTGGCCATACCATGCTAGATAAACTGGCAGGGTGGCGCGGCGATTTAAGCACCCAAAATATTACCCTGCACGGCAGTGAACACCTCGATGAGCTGACTGAAAGTAAACAAGGTATTGTCATTTTAGGATCGCATTTGGGTAACCTTGAGTTATGCCGTGCGCTCAGTCGTGACTATAAAAGCATTAAAATTAATGCACTTGTATTTACCGAGCACGCCGAGCGCTTTAACTCTGTAATGAAAGCCGTAAACCCAGATTCAGATCTGAACTTGATTCAAGTGAGTGCTTTAGGGCCAGATACCGCGATTTTATTACAACAAAAAATCGAACAAGGTGAATGGGTAGTGATTGTTGGCGATCGTACCTCGACCACCAAAGAACAACGCTCTATCTGGTCTAATTTCTTAGGAAAACCAGCGCCATTTCCGCAAGGGCCATTCATGCTGGCAAGCGTGTTAAAAGCACCTGTTTATCTTCTGTTTGGCTTACGAGACGAACAGCAAGCAACACCCCATTTCGACGTGTACTTTGAACCATTTTCTAAACAGCTGACGCTGCCGCGAAAACACCGTACCGAAGCATTACAAGCTGCAGTTGACCGCTATGCGGAACGATTGGAGCACTACACGATGAAAGCACCGCTTCAGTGGTACAACTTTTTCAACTTCTGGCAGTTAAGTGATAAAAAAGACTAAATTATATGAATAAGACAATTACTTTTGGCGCTGAGCGTTTAACGATTGAAGACGTCGTTGCAATCTCTAATGGCGCGAATGCAGAACTTAATAACTCTGCCGCTTTTAATGACAAAATTGACCGTGGTGTCGCTTTTCTTGAACGCTTACTCAAAGAAGAAGGCGTGATCTACGGTGTAACCACGGGTTACGGTGATTCCTGTACCGTTGCTATCCCAACCGATTTAGTCGATGAGTTACCGTTACACTTAACGCGCTTTCACGGCTGTGGCTTAGGTGAAGATTTAGACCCGCAACAAGCGCGTGCCGTCCTAGCGACCCGTCTATGTTCTCTTTCACAAGGCGTATCAGGTGTTAGCCATGATCTGCTTAATCAAATTGTGACCTTGATTAACAAAGACATCGCACCACGTATTCCACAAGAAGGCTCTGTTGGCGCCAGCGGTGATTTGACGCCACTGTCTTACCTTGCCGCTGCACTTATCGGCGAACGTGAAGTGTTATACAAAGGTGAAATTCGCCCAACTGCCGAAGTGTTCAAAGAATTAGGTATCGACCCGATCAAGCTAAAACCTAAAGAAGGTTTAGCATTGATGAACGGCACCTCAGTAATGACAGCGCTAGCCTGTATTGCTTACAAGCGTGCGGAATACCTAGCACAGCTGTCGACGCGTATTACCGCGATGGTATCAGTTGGTATGCACGGTAATGACTTCCACTTTGATGAAGCCTTATTTGCGGTGAAACCTCACCCGGGCCAGCAGCAAATCGCCTCATGGTTACGTTCAGATCTCCAATCAGAGCGTCCACCACGTAACAGTGACCGTCTACAAGATCGTTACTCACTGCGTTGTGCTCCGCACGTTATTGGCGTACTGCAAGACAGCCTGCCTTGGTTACGCCAGATGATCGAAAACGAACTGAACAGTGCCAACGATAACCCAATCATTGATGGTGACAATGAGCGCGTTCTGCACGGTGGACACTTCTACGGTGGTCACATTGCAATGGCGATGGATACCCTTAAAACAGCCGTTGCTAACCTTGCCGATCTACTTGACCGCCAAATGGCACAGCTGATGGATTACAAATTTAACAATGGCTTACCGTTTAACCTAACGGGTGCTGAGGGCGAACGTAAACCGATTAACCACGGCTTTAAAGCAGTACAAATTGGTATTTCAGCCTGGACAGCCGAAGCCTTGAAACACACCATGCCTGCGAGCGTGTTCTCTCGTTCAACCGAGTGTCACAACCAAGACAAAGTCAGCATGGGAACAATTGCCTCGCGCGACTGTCTACGCGTACTTCAACTGACCGAACAAGTCGCCGCTGCGTCATTGTTAGCAGCCACTCAAGCACTAGAACTGCGCAAAAAACACAATGAGTTAGACGATAATCACTTCAGCCCTGCGCTCAAAGCAATGACAACCGCAGTACTGAGTGATTTCGAACCTGTGGTTGAAGATCGCCCGCTAGAAGCTGACCTACGTAAGTTTATTAGCATGATCCAGCAACAACACTGGTCGCTGTATTAATTAAAAGGACGCTGTCGATGACCAAGATTGCACAGCCCTTGACTGCAGAGGTGACCATTGTCACCTCCTTTCAAGACGCAGACCCAATGGGCGTAATTTACCACGGTAATTACTTTCGCTATTTTGAAGAAGCACGCCATGCGCTGATGGAAAAAATTGGCTATAGCTACCGCGAGATGCAGGCTTCGGGCTATGTCTGGCCGATCATCGATACGCGCGTTAAATACGTAAAACCGTTACCCTTCAATCATGCGATTCGCGTTAGTGCAACCATGACCGAGTGGGAAAATCGCTTACGGGTCGATTACGTTATTTTCGACCTTGATAGCGGTAAGCGTTTAACCAAGGCACATACAATGCAAGTGGCGGTACACATAGACAACGGCGAGATGTGTTATGTCTCGCCAACGGTGTTTACCGACAAAGTTGAGGCTTACCATGCTGGTAAAACTGAGTAAGAAAATGAAACCATTTAATAAGCGTTGGCAGGCGCCGCTTTACTTGCTGGGCTTAGCAGGCTCGCTCAGCCTTTGCGCCAATGTCCAAGCATCAGACGCCCACACAACTGATGTACAGGTAACGCATGCACAGGTAACTGCGCAAACAATCACACTGCCTGAACTGCAACAACGGTTAGCGAAACACAGCATTGTGCGTGGTGACTTTACTCAGACTCGTACCATGGAAATGTTCAGTCAACCTTTGGTTTCACAAGGCCATTTTCTGCTAACCCAACAGCAAGGACTCGTATGGCAACAAACGCTGCCTTTCCCCGTCAATTTAACCCTGACGCAGGATAAACTCAGTCAGCAGTTTGGCGATCAACCCGCGCAGGTTATGTCGGCTAGTGATAACCCTATGGTGTTTTACTTTAGCCACGTTTTCTTATCACTGTTCAAAGGCGATACCAGCCAATTGATGGAGCAGTTTGACCTGGCATTGAGCGAGCAAGAGAGTGGATGGCAATTAGTCTTAGTGCCCAAGTCTGCCCCGCTCAACGCGGTTTTTCGCGACATCACCATTAATGGCGATCAACACATCAATCAACTTCGCCTCAATGAAGTGCGTGGTGATAACACCCAGATCGATTTTTCTCATCAACGAACAACGCCGGCGGCATTAAGTGCAGAAGAACAACGTGCTTTCCAACTCTAAACTGGCGCTCGCGTGGCTGTGTGTCATGCTGCTATTAGCTGTTGCATTAGGGCAACAGCTTTTTTTCCAGCGTAGCAACCCTATCGAGACCAACATACTGGCGTTACTGCCCGAAAATCGCCAAGACCCTGTCGCCCAACAAGCCTTTGATCATGTTGCCAACAGCATGAGTAACAAAGTCATCTTTTTGGTTGGTAGTGATGATGCAGGCCAAATGTTAGCCGCGGCAGATGCGTTTGATAACGCCTTACACACCTCACCGTTATTTACCAAAATCACCGCCAAGGTGCCTATTGATACTCAGAAAGCATGGGGCGAGTTATATTTCCCTAAACGCTTTCAACTACTTACCACAAACCAAAAAGCGCGGTTGACACAGCACCCAGAACAACAAACACAATATGTCATTCAATCGCTCTATAATCCATTTTCAGGTGTCACTGGCCGTGAACTCGCCAGCGACCCCTTCTTGTTATTTCGTGATTATTTAACCCAGCTCACCCAACAAACTGGCAAGTTTGCGTTAAACAAGGGTTACCTGACGACTCAATATCAAGGCAAACAGTATGTGCTGATCAGTGCGGACTTAGCCGATTCACCGTACAGCTATCGCTTACAACAACAATTGCCTGAACTACGAAATATTGAACAAGGCATACGTGATGCATTCGATGTTGAGTTACTGCATACAGGTGTGGTTTTCTACGCTGAGCACGGCACTGAAAGCGCAAAAAGTGAGATCAGCACCATTGGACTTGGCTCGCTAGTGGGGGTGATTTTATTGCTATTACTGGTATATCGCAGCCCACTGCCATTAGCCTTAGCACTGCTATCCATTGGCTGTGGCTTACTGGCCGCGTTTGTCGGCACCGTTGCCATTTTTGGCAAGGTGCACCTGTTTAGCCTGGTCTTTGGTGCGAGCTTGATCGGCGTTTCCATCGACTACGCGTTCCACTTTTTAACCGACCGCCTTGCCGCAGGGAAACATTGGAATGCCAATAAAGGTTTAAAACAGATCTTTACCGCCATTACACTAGGACTCATCACCAGTCTAATTGGCTACCTCGGCATGTTGATCGCCCCCTTCCCTGGGTTACAACAACTATCCCTTTTCTCAGCCATTGGCCTCGTTGCCGCCTATGCAACGGTAGTATGTTGGTACCCTGTTTTGGCCGCTAAACCGAGTCTATCTCGGCCGCTACCACTCACTCACACCATGCACGCTTGGTTGGCCCTGTGGCAACAACCACTATTTAGAAAAGGGCTGCCCGCGATATTACTCAGCCTGGCTCTAGTTGGCCTCTACCATGTTGAATACAACGATGACATTCGCCAGCTACAAGCACTGCCACACGATTTAAAACAACAAGAAGACACCATTAAAGCCATCACAGGACTCAGTAGCAGCCAGCAAATGTTGGTCGTGACGGCAAATGATCAGCAGCAGCTATTACAAAACCTAGAGTCGGTTTCAGATACGCTCACCCAATTTCAGCAACAAGGTGTTTTAAAAGGATTTCAGAGTATTAGCCAATACCTGCCGTCGGAAAAAACTCAGCAGCAAAACTATAATCTGATCCAGCAACTTTACCAACAGCAAGGGGCTGCCTTAGCACAATCACTGCCGACTGCAGGACAAGCCAAACTTGAGCATGACTTTAGCCCATTAACCATCAAACAGTTTATCGACTCACCCGTGTCTGAACCGCTCCGTTTCTTATGGCTGGGTACATTAGCGAATCAACAACAAGCCGCCATTATTATGCTAAGTGATGTCGCCGACATCACACCGATTGTTGATTTCGCTGAGCACTCAAAGGCCGTTAGCTATCTCAATAAAGCCGATGAAGTCTCCGCGCTATTTGGTGAATACCGAGTACGGGTGACCGAACTCTTGATTGCAGCAAGTTTAGTGATCATGGCCGTACTTTGGTGGCGTTATGATTTCACTCGTGCCGTGCGCCTTATGTTACCGCCAGTAATCGCGGGAATAGTGGGGATCGGCGTAACAAGCTTAACTGGCGTGCCACTCAACTTGTTTAACTTGCTGGCATTAATTCTGATTCTAGGGATTGGTATCGACTACACCTTGTTCTTTGCAGAGCAGCACCAAGCGGATACCACTTTACTTTCGATCACTCTCTCTGCCATGACGACCTTATTATCGTTTGGTTTATTGGCATTAAGCCAAACCCAAGCGATTCACAGCTTTGGCATCACAGTACTAACAGGTATTATGGTGGCGTGGTTACTCGCGCCATTATCAATGTCTCGTTCCGCGCATTCCTCTTCGACCAAGGAGCACAACGCATGATTTTCTCTAAGGCTATCAAGCCTTTCTCGTCTGCGCTTTGCGCTGGTCTGATCCTAAGTGCGTTATCAGGCTGTAGTTCACAGCCTATGCAGCAACAAACTAACTTAATTGAAATTGCCCCCAATGTGTCGGTAACCATTCCCACGCCAGAAGATCTGGGATATCGGTTAACCGCGAGCCAACTCATTGGTGCACAGTGGGGAGCGCCTGATGAACAAAAGCAACAGCAGCAGCTCCCAGTTCAACTTGAAGTCGACCCAAATAAAGTCGCACTTGCGGGATTTTCATCATGGGGGGCGCGTATTCTAACGCTGTCATACCAAAATCAGCTGATTGAAGCGAGCGTGCTGACAGGGTTAGAAACAAGCCTACCGAAACCCGAACAAGTTTTGTTTAATCTGATGATCACTTTATGGCCTGTTGATAGCTGGCAACCGCATTTAGCAAAAATTGGCTGGCAACTCACCGAGTCTAACCAGCAACGTCAATTGTTCGATAATAACGGTGACTTGGTGGCCGATATTCACTACCAAACCACCACTGACAATACGAGCTCAGCTCTGGCCGAACAAAATACAACAAGTGCTTATTTAGATGGCCCAATCACTTTTAGTAACCATCAGCTGGGTTACACGATCACCATCAAAACCCTAAGCCATACTCAACAAGCGCTTTAGCCCGCAGCTTGCGAGAAGAGTAATAAAGACCTTGCCTAACCGCTCGGTATAATGAACAACAACAGCACGGTGCAACACGATGAATCAAACAGAGTCAGCCCCAGCAGCCACACCACTATATATTCACAGTTGTGGTTTTCACTCTGCGCTAGGCTTAGACCATCACGATATCCATACTCGACTTGCTCAAGGGCACAGTCCAGATATGCAAGTTTGTGACAATATGCTGAACGATGGCACATCAACCGTGATAGGCAAAGTGAGCGCTGATTTAGCCTCTCTACCTATCGCGTTAAAAGCATTCGATACTCACAATAATCGATTAGTACAATCCGCCTTAGTCCAAATTGCGCCCAGCGTTGCACAGGCCATTGCCCAGTACGGACGCGATCGTATTGCGGTGATCGTTGGCAGTAGTACATCAGGCATTGCTGACGGCGAAACCGCGTTAAAAGCCCAAGCCCTTGATGGTAAATTCCCCGCTGAATTTCACTACCACCAGCAAGAACTGGGTAACTTGAGTGAATTCATCGCCGACTATTTTCAGCTACAAGGCCCTACGTATACGGTATCAACCGCTTGCTCATCCAGCGGCCGCGTCTTCTTATCAGCACAGCGACTTTTACAGTCAGGCTTAGCTGATGCCGTTATTGTGGGCGGTGCTGATTCACTGTGTAAGCTCACTTTAAACGGCTTCCATGGTTTAGAGGCGTTATCAAACGAGCGCTGCAATCCTTTTAGTGCCAACCGTAAAGGGATCAATATTGGTGAAGCTGCTGCCTTTATGTTGCTTAGCCAAGATAAACCCGCTGCGAACGCTGAAGACTTTGATACAAGTTCTGATACCCGCTCGGATAAAAGAACAGATAACAACCAGCCAGCCATTGCACTATTAGGTGCAGGTGATAGCTCTGATGCACACCATATTTCAGCGCCACACCCTGAAGGTAATGGTGCCGAAAACGCGATGCGCAAAGCCTTAACCAACGCCCACTTAACCCCAAGCGATATTGGCTATATCAATGCCCATGGCACAGCAACACCACTGAATGATGAAATGGAAGCCAAAGCCATTCATCGCGTTTTCGGTGACAAGGTGCCCGTCAGTTCGACCAAACCACTCACTGGCCATACTCTTGGCGCGGCAAGTGCAGTAGAAGCTGCAATATGCTGGCATGTTTTACGGTATAATCTTTCAATACCTCAGCAAATTAACGATGGTGAACGCGCAGACAGCTTGGCGCCAATTCTACTTGCTGAACAACATACCGCACTCAACAATAAAGCCATTTTGAGTAATTCATTTGCCTTTGGTGGCAACAATATCAGCCTTATTTTTGGATATGTGTATGACTAAAATTCCCCACTTACATCAATTATTACCCCACGGTAGCCCTATGGTGCTGATTGATGACATGATCGATGTTGGCGATGAACATATCCATTGCCGAGTCACCATCAGTGACAACAACCTTTTTTTCGATCAACAAACACGTAGCATTCCAGGCTATGTCGGCATCGAATTTATGGCGCAATCCGTAGCAGGATGGTCGGGCTATCAAGCTTGGCGTAACAACCAAAGTGCACCGATCGGCTTTTTACTGGGTAGCCGACGTTATGACAGCGATTACCCGCAATTTGAAGAAAATAACGTCTTCGATATTTTTGCTGAAAAAGTAATGGAAAATAATGGTATGGCAGCCTTCAGCTGTCGCATCGAGCACCAAGGCACTGTCATAGCAAAGAGCCAGCTCAATGCGTTCGTACCCACAGAACAACAACTAGATCAAATGCAAAATAGGAACCATTAATGACCCGACATGTTTTAGTCACAGGCGCAAGTAAAGGCATTGGCCGCGCTGTTGCGACTCAGCTAGCAAAAGACGGCTTCACCCTTGTAGTACACTACATGAGCGATAAAGCTGGAGCAGAAGCCACCCTTGCCGACATCACAGCTGCTGGTGGTGCGGGTCGTATTCTTCAATTTGATATTAGTAACCGTCAGCAATGCCGTGAAGTACTAGAAGCGGATATTGCTGAGCATGGCGCGTATTACGGCGTGGTGAGTAACGCAGGTATTACCCGCGATACCGCTTTTCCTGCGATGACAGAAGAAGAATGGGATGGCGTGATCCACACCAATCTTGATAGCTTCTACAACGTACTTCACCCTTGCGTTATGCCTATGGTTCAAAAACGCAAAGGCGGTCGTATCGTCACACTTGCGTCCGTATCTGGCATCATGGGTAACCGTGGCCAAACCAACTACAGTGCTGCAAAAGCAGGTGTTATTGGTGCAACTAAATCACTAGCGCTAGAGCTAGCAAAACGTAAAATCACGGTTAACTGCGTAGCACCTGGCCTAATTGATACGGGCATGGTTGATGAGCACGTAAAAGAACACGCTTTACCACAAGTCCCGCTTCGCCGCATGGGAGAACCAGAAGAAGTCGCAGGTCTGGTTAGCTACCTGATGTCAGATATTGCTGGCTATGTCACCCGCCAAGTAATTTCAGTAAATGGAGGCCTAATATGAGTCGTCGTGTTGTTGTAACAGGTATGTCAGGTGTTACTGCTTTTGGTAACGACTGGCAAACCATCGAGCCTAAATTACGTGCTTGTGAAAACGCCACTCAGTATATGCCAAGCTATGAGCAGTATGACGGTTTGAATACTAAGCTCGCAGCACCAATTGATGACTTTACGCTGCCAAAACACTATAGCCGCAAGCAAGTTCGTGGCATGGGCCGAGTATCGAAGCTGTCTACAGTTGCGACTGAAAATGCCCTTACTCAAAGTGGCCTCATCGGTAATGAGGTACTGACTAACGGTGAAACGGGTATTGCTTACGGTTCATCAACGGGCAGTACGCCAGCCATTGGTGCTTTTGGTGTGATGCTAAATGAGAAATCAACCAAAGCTATTACTGCGACTACCTATGTTCAAATGATGCCACACACCACGGCAGTGAACGTAGGCTTATTCTTTGGTTTACGTGGTCGTGTTATTCCTACCAGCAGTGCATGTACTTCAGGCAGCCAAGCCATTGGTTACGCTTATGAAGCGATTAAACACGGTTACCAAACGGTAATGGTAGCAGGTGGCGCAGAAGAACTTTGCCCAACAGAATCGGCGGTTTTCGATACCTTGTTTGCGACTAGCCTCAAAAACGACTCACCGAAGAAAACCCCGAGCCCATACGATACAGATCGCGATGGCTTAGTGATTGGTGAAGGCGCAGGCACGTTGGTATTAGAAGAATACGAACACGCAGTCGCCCGCGGCGCGACCATTTATGCCGAGCTGGTTGGCTTTGCCAGTAACTGCGATGCAGCCCACGTCACCCAACCGCAAAAAGAAACCATGCAACTTTGTATGGAAATGGCGCTGAAAGATGCCAACCTATCACCGGATGTGATCGGGTACGTCTCTGCCCACGGTACCGCAACCGAAAAAGGTGATATTGCCGAGAGTAATGCGACAGCGAATATCTTTGGTGATAATGCGCCAATCAGTTCACTAAAAAGTTACTTTGGTCATACTCTTGGTGCTTGTGGTGCGATTGAAGCTTGGTTAAGTCTTGAGATGATGAACAGCGGCTGGTTCAGCCCAACATTGAACCTCAATAACCTTGACGAGCAATGTGGCAAACTCGATTACATCACAGGTGAAGGCCGTGAAATCGATTGTCAGTATCTAATGAGCAACAACTTTGCTTTCGGTGGTATCAATACTTCACTGATCTTTAAGCGTTGGGAAGGCTGATCGCTATTTGGATTCGTATTCGATTGGTTACGTAGCTAAGATTAACTAGAACAAAGCCTGCATTCTTAATGCAGGCTTTGTCATTTCTACCGAAAAATAATTAAGCGCATGCTCTTTGTGAGAAATCACCGCTATCGTGATAGGTTTGATGGATGTACTTAACCTGATCAATATTATTAATTAAAGCCTGAATGCATTCATGATCGAACATTTTACCCTTATTCTCGTTAAGAAAAGCTAAAACGTCAGACAACGACCACGGCTTTTTATACGGTCGTTCACTCATTAATGCATCGAACACATCAGATACCGCGACAATACGCGCTTCCAATGGAATTTCATCGCCATGCAGTTTGGTTGGGTATCCCATGCCATCAACCCGCTCGTGATGATAAATAATAATATTTTTTAGAATATTCATATCGTCACTATCAGAAAAACCAAACTCACGTTGCATATCTTCGATCAGTTCAAGGCCATATTGAGGGTGCTTATTCATTTCATATCGCTCTACATCAGTAAAACGCTTATCACTAAATAAGATAACTTCAGGTACGCGGTATTTGCCAATATCATGCAATGGTGCATACATTTTAACCTGCAACGCGAAATAAGCGGGACGATGGTACTTTTGAGCCAACTCATTCGCAATTAACTCACTGTATAACGACATGCGCTTAAGATGACCTTGCGTTTCTGGGTCTTTAATGTGACCCATTCGCAACACAGTTTGAATCGCAGAACGAAACGTTAAATTGTGTTTAATTTCGCTATAGACTAATTGTGAAATAAAGAAGCTCAAGTGCATAACAGATTTCAATACGGCATCTTTAAATACATCGGTCTTAGAGCCATTCACAAAAACAAACCCCCAAAACTGCCCTTCAATCTGAATAGGCAGCGTGTAGCTGCTCCTGTATCCTGCCGATTTCAGCACACGCCCATGGTGACTATTGTCATCATAGATCTTTTGTAAATCGTTAACTACACGTGGCGAGTGCCCTTTACTTAATTGCGTAAGCGTTTGGGAATAGCAGAGTTTAAGCTGATAAGAATCAAGCTCAGGAGCCTGACACCCTTGCTCAAACTTATGCAGAGTGCGCAGCAACTCCGTTTCAGGATCATAAATCACAACCCCGAGCCGAGAAATATCAGAAGATATGTCTTGTAACAAAGCAAAACAAGCTTGAAGCTTAGCGGATAACGTCTGTTCGTTTGCTATCAACTCATACTGCCATTCAACATTTGTCATCACTGTACTACACATACTCTCATCGTTAATGTTCGCTATTAAACAATGCTAGCACAAATATCCTTCAACCCAGAGATATCACTGATGAAAAGCCCTGTATTTTCCTAACTTTTCAAGCATTCCCCCCTAAATTTGTGAGCCAGTCACAAATAAAAAAAGAAATTTAACTACGACATCAAATTAACATGACATAAATTCAACGATTAAAATGCTCAATCATAAAGTCGATAAATACGCGAAGACGTTTTGGGATCAACTGGCGCTGAGGGTAAACAAAACTGACTGGAACGGCAGGCAGTTGCCAGTCAGGTAAAATCTGCACGAGCTGACCTTCTTTCAAATGCTGGCGACAAATAAACTCAGGCAACACTGCTATCCCTAAGCCATCAACAACCGCCATTAGCGCCGAGGTAATGGTATTCACCCGCAAACGATAAGGCAGGTTTACAATCTCTTGTTGATCATCTTGTGTTAATTCCCAATAAGGCAACTTCACAACGTTAGACACTTTCACTTGATGATGAGGGGATACGAGATCGTTCGGATGCTCTATGCCGTCATGCTGCGCCAAGTATTCAGGGCTGGCGACAATAATCCGATGAGAGAGATGAAAAGGGCGCGCGACCATACTGGATTCATTCACCGTTCCAACTTGGGCATACAAGTCGATCCCTTCGGCAATTAAATCAACATCACGGTTAGTCAATTCAAGGTGTATGGTAACGTTTGGGTACTCTTTCAAAAACGCATTGATGTATTTCCCCATCACTTTTTGACCCAGCTCGACAGGCATCGCAATGTTCAACCGACCACGAATTAAATCTTGGCTTGCTGTCACTTCAAGCTCAGCTTGCGACATAATTTCCAACATTTGCGTGCACGATTGATAAAAGCGCTCACCTTCTTGTGTTAACGTTAACTGACGGGTTGAGCGCGTGATCAGCCGCACACCTAAATGCTTTTCTAGCTCGGCAACTTTACGACTGACCGTCGACTTCGTCATATCAAGCGCTTCTGCTGCTTGAGTAAAACTTCCACATTCAACAACTTGTGCAAACATGGCGGCACTATTGAGATCCATCACTCACCCTATTGGTTAGATTTTCGCAACAGTGTTTCCCTTTTTTCCTATCTAATCAACCAATCATTCTCATTTACACTTGGTTACAAATAATTAGCCATACAAAACGTGAGAAGAACACCGAATGACACTAACTAAAAAAAATAAAGCCCCGCTCATCGCCACTGTCATTATGCTTTCGCTCGGTATCGCAGGTGGCAGCTACTGGTATGGCTATGGTCGCCATTTCGAATCAACTGACAACGCTTATTTACAAGGTGAGATCACCACCATCAGTCCCAAAGTTTCTGGCTATATCACCCAGTCTTTCGTAACCGACAACCAAGTGGTTAAAGCGGGTGATTTAATTGCGACTATTGACGATCGCGATTACCAAGTGGCTGCTGCCCAAGCTGAAGCGAACCTTGCCGTTAGCCAAGCAGCTATCACGAACCTGAAAGCCCAGCGTGAATTACAACAAACATTGATCCGCCAATCCAGCAGCAAAATTGAATCGGCGCAAGCAGAATATGAACGTGCTCAGCAACAAGTAACCCGTACCCGTAGCCTGCTAAAGCGTAACTACTCATCACAAGATGAGCTCGATGATATGCAGTCACACCTAAAAGTCACCCGAGCACAACTGTCTGAAGCACAAGCAAACCACCAAGCCGCACAGGATCAACGTAGCGTTATCGATAGCCAAATTGCCCAAGCAACCGCAGCATTATCAGAAGCGGAAGCCCAACTAGAACAAGCCCAACTCAATATCAGCTACACCCATATTTTTGCTCCAGTTGACGGCATCGTCGGCAAACGCAGTGTCCGTGTTGGCTTACTCGTGCAACCTGGCATGCCACTATTGAGCCTAGTCCCTACGGAACAAGTTTGGGTTGAAGCCAACTTCAAAGAAACACAGCTCAGCAAAATGCACCAAGGTCAAAAAGTGGATATTGCATTAGATGCATACCCAGACCAACATTTTGAAGGCGTCATTGACAGTTTTTCTCCCGCAACAGGCGCTAAATTTGCGCTGTTACCACCCGAGAATGCAACAGGTAACTTCACCAAAATCGTACAACGCGTACCGGTTAAAATTGTGATCCCACAGCCAGAGAAATTAACCCGTGCGTTAATTCCAGGTTTATCTGTTATTGCCACTGTCGATACCCGAGGCTAAATCATGAGTATGGTCTCCGACTCGGTATCCGCACCTATACCGTCACCTACAAGTAGCGAAGTACCACGCCGCCATTGGATCGCCTTATTTGGCGGTCTATTAGGTGCTTTTATGGCGATCTTAGATATTCAGATCACCAACTCATCGTTGAAAGATATTCAAGGTGCGCTATCCGCCACACTTGATGAAAGCTCATGGATATCGACCTCTTACCTTGTCGCTGAAATGATAGCAATTCCGCTAAGTGGCTGGCTGTCTATGGCACTGGGCAAACGCCGTTACTTAACCTGGACCACTGTGATTTTCACCCTGTCATCGTTGTTGTGTTCGATTTCATGGAACATGAGTTCAATGATTGTCTTTCGCGCACTGCAAGGGTTTAGTGGTGGAGCATTAATTCCATTAGCCTTTTCATTAGTGGTACAACTGCTCCCTATCCAAAAGCGCGCTATAGGTATGGCAATGTTCGGTGTCACCGCCACCTTTGCCCCTTCGATTGGTCCAACACTGGGTGGCTGGCTAACTGAAAACTTTTCGTGGCATTACATCTTCTACATCAATATTCCGCCCGCGATTTTCATGATTTTTATGGTGCGCTATGGCCTTGATGATGAACCACTCGATCTAGGTCGTTTACTTAAAGCGGACTGGCTTGGCATCATCACCATGGCATTAGGGCTTGGCTGTTTGGAAGTCGTGTTAGAAGAGGGCAATCGCGAAGAGTGGTTTAGCTCGCCATTCATTATTACCTTGGCGATTATCTCTGGGGTGAGTCTAGTGTATTTCGTGATCAACGAACTCCAACACAAAAAGCCACTGGTAAATTTACGCTTACTGTCTAATCGCCACTTTGCGATGTCGTGTATTGCCTATTTAATTTTAGGTATGGCGTTACTGGGTTCGATTTATGTCTTACCGCTCTACCTAACGCAAATACAGCGTTACAACGCGATGGAAATAGGCAGTGTACTAATGTGGATGGGGTTCCCGCAGTTACTGATATTTCCCTTGGTCCCTAAGCTGACTGCCATTATTAAGCCTAAATACCTAGTAACATTTGGTTTTGTCATGTTCGGCCTAAGCTGTTTTGTAAATACCCACATGACAGTGGACTATGGCGGCCAGCAGCTGATCTTCTCTATGCTGCTACGTGCGATTGGTAGCCCATTTATTATGGTGCCATTATCACTGGTTGCCATGCAGGGGATCAGCAAAGAACAAACACCTGATGCGTCAACCCTCACCAATGTGATGCGAAATTTAGGTGGGGCATTCAGTATCGCGATTATTGCGACCTTACTGGATAATAAAACGCGTGAGCATTTAGCACACATCAAAACCAGCTTACCTGCTGTAAGCACCGATGCTTGGTATCAGTTACAACAACAAGCAAGCGCATTCATGCACACAGGCAGTGACAGTGCCACGGCAATGCTACAAGCCCAAGCATCGTTAGCTGCCACCATGCAGCGCGATGCGGCCATCATGGCCTACAACGATGTGTTCTTGATGATGACAGCCTTTCTCGCCTTGGCAGCTGTGCTCATGTTTAGCAGTAAGAGCCAGCCGGTTTAGTAGCAAGAGTCAAAATTAGAAGAAAGAACCGCAATACAATATAAAAGAGGCAGCCCAGTAAGCACTCGGCTGCCTCTTCTTTTGTCTCACTTTTCACCTCAAGTAAAGCGCACATTGGCACGCGATACTAAGGCCGACTGTTAACGCCGCAGCGCATTCAACTTCGCTTGGGCCAAACCAAACAGGCTGTGGCTTGAATAGCCGTTGTCGCCATCTTGTTCATCAGCTGGCTTACCCGTTAGCAGCTCTAGCGCCTCAGTAACATGGCTGATAGCCCAAATATTAAATTCACCTTTTTCGACCGCTTCAACAATGTCTTTTCGTAACATCAGGTTATGTGCATTAGATTGCGGGATGATCACCCCTTGACCCGTTGCGCGTCCTTGAATAACACAAACATCATAAAACCCTTCGATTTTTTCGTTCACGCCACCAATGGGCTGCGCTTCACCAAATTGGTTCATTGAGCCTGTGATCGCAATATCTTGCCGTAATGGCTGCTGGGAAAATGCCGACACTATGGCGCATAGCTCGGCCATGGAGGCACTATCACCATCGACACCACCGTAAGATTGCTCGAACGTAAGGTGAGTAGTAAGCGGTATTTTCGCCGTTTTACCAAACACAGAGGCTAAATAAGCCGATAGGATCATCACCCCTTTCGAGTGAATGTTGCCGCCAAGTTCAACGCTACGCTCAATATCAAAAACTTGCCCTTCACCGTAGGCGGTTGTCGCTGTAATACGATTTGGCGCGCCAAATTGATAGTCAGACGTTGATATCACCGACAAGGCATTGATTTGACCGACTTTATCACCCTGTGTGGTCATTAGCGTGGTGCCATTAACAAAGCTTTGCATCACATGATCTTTCAAGCGACTCACGCGCATCTCTTGATTTTGCAGTGCTTGTTCTACGTGTGTGGCACGGATCATGGTGGCATTCGAGGCTTTCGCAACGTAATTCGTTTCACGCAGCAAATTGGCGATATCTGCTGAATGCAGTGATAACTTATTCTGATCGTCTGCTTGGCGTGAACTGTATTCGATAATGCGCGCTATGGCTTTACGATCGCAATGCAGCATATTATTGTCGTTAACAATACTCGAAATAAAACGAGCATACTGTTCTTCCGATTCATCGGTACGCGCCATTTCATCTTCAAAATCTGCAGTAACGCGGAACAGCTCGCTAAATTCAGGATCATAGTGTTGTAGCAAACGATAAGTTTCGTAATCACCAAACAAAATGATTTTCACATCGAGTGGGATCGGCTCAGGATCAAGCGAAACCGCACCCGATAAGGTCACTTCACGCTCTAATGAACTCAAGTTTAAGGTTTTCGCACGCAATGCACGCTTCAAACCATCCCATACATAAGGGCGTTCAAGCACTTTTACCGCATCCATCATCAGTACACCACCGTTTGCACGGTGAAGACTACCAGAGCGGATCAGCGAGAAATCAGTGAACACTGTGCCTTTATAAGTGGCGTTTTCCACGTAACCAAAAATGCTGTGATAACTCGGACTTTCTTCTACTACGACAGGAAATTTATGATCGTCTTGATTCACCAGCACATTCACTTGATAACGACGCGGCATTTTCTTTTCAAGCGCCGCGTAAGCCAGTGCGACCTGCTCTTCACTTTCACCAAGGAAAATATCTAGGTTATCTAGCATATCGGCCTGCATAGCCGACAAATACTGTTTTATCTCTGGTAAATGTTTGTACTTGTCTTTTAAGGCGGTGATCACGTGTGCGATCACTTCTAATGCAATCTCTTCATCGAGCTTTTGCAGCTTATCTGAATACGTTTCTTCCCATTCCGTCAACTTACGAACAATGCCGCGCAATTCGACTTCCAAACTATCAATCGCTTGCTCAAACTGCTGCTGTTCAGCTTCAGAGAGCGTTGCAAAGCTTTCTTCGGTATGCGGCTCTTCACCGTTCAAAGCAACCAGTTGATATTCACCTTGCGGTGTTAAACTTAAACTAATACTTTGGGTTTTCGCTTTACTTGTTAACGTCAGCAAGGCACCTTCTTGCTTCTTCGCCAGCTGCGATTTTAGCGTTTCAGCGCGGGAATAATACATCTCGTTATCGAATGCCAACGGCAATGCTTTAACCAGACGTGTCATCAGTTTTTCTATTTCTTTTTTAAATGTTATCCCTGTTCCTGCTGGTAACTTCAGCACGCTAGGAATACGAGTGTCATCAAAATTGGCAACATAGCACCAATCATACAAAGGCATAGCATTGCCATTCGGTTCATGACGATTTAAGTAACGCAATACCATGGTACGCTTACCTAACCCATTACGCCCAATCGCATAAATGTTATAGCCTTTTTCTTTTATCGACATCGCGAACTCGACCGCTTTTTGCGCGCGTTCTTGACCCACAATTTCATCCAGTGGCGTCAGATTTTTCGTCGATTTACATTCCTCGTTCAGTCCGTTGAGTGCCGAACCACGATACAGTTTTTCACTGCCTAGAGGTTGAATTGGCATAAGCATATCCCTCTGTAAGCTTCCATGGATTCAGTGTAGACATAAAATTATTGAATTTTAGTGACTTAGCTTACGGTTAACGGCTTAATACAAAGGAAACGAGCTTAGTTGCTGCTTTTACCGTCAATTCAATAAGAAAAACAGCCATAAACCTTATAAAAACAAAGGGTAATTATGCTAACTTCGCTACCGATTACGCAGTTATCTATTATTTTAATCCGCAATTATGTCCAGTAATTGGTTTAGGCTAACAGTGCCTCCTGACTAGCAGTAGAACGAGGCTAAGCAAAAAATCATCGGTTCACAGAAAAAAATTCAAAATAAACCTTTACAATATCCAAAGCTAAGGTATTATCTATCTCGCTCTGTTACACAGAGTTATTAATAAACATTAAGTAAAAGTAAAACCTCAGAATTTCTTCGTTATTGTTGTTATCCTCAGTGTTTCCTTAGCTTCATCGTCATATTCAATAATTCAAGCTTTCAGTGCACGCAAATTTTTTGCGATTATCTCATGAATTTTATATAAGGGGCATAACATGTCTGCTAAATCTACTGGTCTAGTAAAATGGTTTAACGAAGAGAAAGGTTTTGGTTTCATTACTCAAGACAACGGCGGTGCTGACGTATTCGTTCACTTCCGTGCAATCGCTTCTGAAGGTTTCAAAACTCTTGCTGAAGGCCAAAAAGTGTCTTTTGAAGTAGAGCAAGGCCAAAAAGGTCTTCAAGCTGCAAACGTTGTTGCACTATAATTTAGTGAATAACGTAATGGCTTTTTCTAGCCATTAAGCAAATTGACGTAAATGGTTTTATTGCCATTTACGTCATTTGAAAGCTTCATCCTCAGAAACACTTGCTCCGTTAATCGAAATACTCAATTATCTGCTTCTATATATCGCGACACGCTTTCGTCTCTTCGTTATATTCCCTTTCAGTTTTTAAGTAAAAACGCTGCAGATACATTCGCTATACATCTTTTTAATCTATTATTTATAAAAAATAAAGGATATTTATGTCTCGTTCAATCGGTCGTAAACGCTTTTGGTTTCAGCAATGTCGTAAAGAAATCACACAAACAAATACAGTAAAGGTAAATAAATGACAGTAAACTTTAATATTTTTAATGGCAATATCTCTTGGAGTGCATTAATACACCAATTAAATAGTGACATTTTATTGCGTCATATTTTAATGAAAGGCAATGTAGGCACAATAGACCTGAAACTTTCATATTGTGAAGAAACAGGTAAAGGTAATATCATCAACAAAGACAATCAACTTGTTGGTAACTTTTCTACTTATTTCTAATATCTATCAACACCTTAATCCTTCTTCGCCTAGGATTATAAATAGTGTAATGCGCAAACTTTAATTATTAATATTGCTCGTTATACAATATATTGACTGACTTACAGTCTATATAACTACTCACAGTTAATATAATAATTAGTCGATATTCTGGCTATTGAATAACATATCATTCCCTTTATAGTGATCCATAAAGTGGAGTGGTAAAGTTTATTTCAAGCCAGTAAAGTACATCTCAGTCATATCACAATCAGCTCCCGTATATATCTAATTTAAATAGATGCCCTCATTATAAAATACACAATCCCTCAAGCAGGCACCTTGTTACTGCAACTTCACCACATCTACTATCAATTGCATTAGAAAATTGTTCGCTTGTAATCAAGCATCGGATCCATCTTTAGTCATGTTCAACATAGTATTTTTAGCAAAGTACCCATTCTTTACGCCTACACTCTTCACCTCTGACATCATAAAGCCATACAGAGACCCCAGCTTAAGCTCAGGCAGAGTCGTTAGATTAGTATCATTGGGCATGCTCTTGCTACGCGCTAACACCCCAAATTAGCATCAGCTGAACACCCCAAATTAGCATCAGCTGAACACCCCTGAAAGTTACAGCGTCACTAATCTATTTTTTGTCTGCCTAGTCAGCGCCATGGATAGGTTCATTTATGGCTTTGCAACCAAATCATACTAAGCACACACTCAATAAATACTGCAGCATACTTTTCCCGCTTATTATTCACCGATCCCATCTATGCTCGATAATGGCCATTAGAGAAAAGTCTTTTCAACTGGTACAGCCCCCCACCAGACACTCTCGCTGATGAGCTGGCCGCCATCAAATTCTGACAGCCAAAATTTTCTGTTCGTGAGCAAACATCACTCTCGTTGATAACAGACTAAATAGTGATTCAATAAGCACCCATCACGCTGATTTTTTATACTGCAAAACAGGCTGAGGATTCTCCGTACAGCAGAAGAAGTTAATAATTAATCATAATGTGATTTAAAAAGTAAAATTCCTTCCAAATAACGCTAGACAACCCTCTATATCTTGGTATGATTCTTCTCGGCCTGTAATCAGACCTATTCAATGTAATAAATATTATGCTTTAAGAAATCTTCGCTGCATCTGCTATACCAGTTAATGTCATGAAGTCTTCCCTGTCATAAATTTTACATAAATATGTAATTTTTTACTTGGCTACCCTAATCGCATATTGCGAGTTTTTTATATTAAAAGGATACACTCATGTCTACTGGCATCGTAAAATGGTTTAACGAAGAGAAAGGTTTCGGTTTCATCACTCAAGACAACGGCGGCGCTGACGTATTCGTTCACTTCCGTGCTATCGCTTCAGAGGGTTTCAAAACTCTTGCTGAAGGTCAAAAAGTTTCTTTCGAAACTGAGCAAGGCCAAAAAGGTCTTCAAGCTGCTAACGTAGTTAAGCTATAATTTAGAAGTTTTAATACTTCCAAGATTATTAAAATGCTGGCCTAGGCCGGCATTTTTTATGCCTGTTATTTACAAGTACACACAATTACTTCTTTTATATCAATTGTTTACACCCAAGCCTACACACCTGCAATTCAACTTTTATTCATTCTTACCTCAACCCAACAATGCGTTTGCTACGCACACTTCAATTAATAGCTATGCTTTATACCAATCAGGGTTAGCGAAGTGAGTACTATATGAGTGAACAACGCAAACACATCAAACAAGATGCCGCCTCTGAGCCGCTTCAGCCCATCCCACAGGAAGCGTTCGATTGGTACGATGAATATGCTCATGGCCTGATCGATCGACGAGAATTCTTGGCACGGCTATCGGGGCTGGCCCTTGTGGGGATGAATCTCTCTTTACTGACCAATGCCCTCCTGCCTAATTATGCCCATGCAGAACAAATATCGTTTAATGACCCAGACATTATCGCCAGCTATCAAACTTTTGCTTCTCCCAATGGACACGGTGAAGGTCGTGGCTACCTTGTTATGCCAAACCCGTTACCTACCAATGCACCTGTAGTATTAGTGATCCATGAAAACAGAGGGTTAAACCCTTACATTAAAGACGTTGCTCGACGAGCAGCTAAGAGGGGCTTTATCGCATTTGCACCCGATGCGTTATACCCATTAGGCGGCTATCCCGGTAACGATGATAAAGGCAGAGAAATGCAAAAAAGCCTCGATAAAGCCAAACTTGAACAAGACTTTATCGCTGCGGCGCAATTTATCAAAGGGCATGCCAATAGCAACGGAAAATTAGGGGCGGTAGGTTTTTGCTTCGGGGGATATGTGGTCAATATGCTCGCGGCAACGTTAGGCAAGGATCTCAATGCGGGTGTACCTTTTTATGGGACACCACCAGAAAAAACACTACGTCAGCAAATCAAAGCGCCGCTACAATTTCACTTTGCGAGCTTAGATAAGCGCGTGAATGCAACCTGGCCCGACTACGAAGCCGATCTTAAGGCAATGAACGCGCAGTACCATGCCTACCTATACCAAAATGTGAATCATGGCTTTCACAACGATTCTACCGCGCGCTACGCTGAACCTGACGCAGAACGCGCATGGCAAAGAACCATGGATTTTTTCGATAAGCATCTCGCAGCCAGTTAACGTTTCTCTTTAGCTATGCTATAAAAAAATCCCCACCACTGACGTGATGGGGATTGCTACATTTTTGCACCTGTAAGCGTTAATCTATAATGATGCCATCGCACCTTTACCGACACCTTCGTAAGCCACGACATCCAGTGTGTCGTCGTCTGTCAAAGTCGCTTTTACGTGCTGTGCGATATAGCCTGCAAGTAATTCAACGGTCGTATCCGTTTCAAGGATTTCTGTTTCACTGCGGGCAATCGCCAGTTCAAATTCACCTTGTGGAGCTGTGTAGCGGAAACCATAGTGGGTTTCATCCGTCACAAGCTGAGCATGCTGACTTAGCGCAAGCGCATCAACACTGATCTGATCTTCGATTGAACCTAAGTAAATGTCTTGCCAACGCAGTGCCCATTGCTGTTCACGCTCAGCATCACGCTGACCGTTCACCAATAATTCAACAGGTGAGCGGTGGCCATGCGCGATACGCTGGCAGTTGCCGTCATGCTTTTTCAAACCGTGAGTATAGTGATAGAAAGCACCGTCAATATTTTCATGGCGTAAGGTGATTTCTAGCCCTTGTACATTGGCTGGTAGCTCGTCTTTTAACACTTGGTATACGTGCTCTGTCACCGTTTCCACTGTGATGGCATCAGTATCCACCAAGCAATACGCTTCATCTGGACAATGTAAATGAATACCCTTTTCGCCACGTAACATATCAAGCGTTGAGTACCCATTTTTCGTTGTCGCAAGGTGAACAGAAGGATCACGCATTGGCACTAACAGGCGGTGATCAACATATTCATCAACCAAGTGTTTGATTTGCTTTTTCACACGGCTAAAATCTAACACCATGCTCATTTCATTTAGCTCACCAGACATCACCACATCCAGAATCCAGCTTTCCCCTACCATACCGCGCGTGGCGCAGAGGTACGAGGCATCGATAACGGTAAGATCTTTAACGAATAGCTTCAAACTGAAGTCCTTATTGATAATAGTTGTCGTTTTGCTAAGAGCAGGCATTATACGCGCCAAATAGAGTGAGTAAACCTTGTAAGTCTCCTCAGTACCTTCATCCGCTTACCAAGGGGACTATCATACGTTGAATGATGGTTAATTCGACTATTTATACGGCTATACGCCTCCTCTTAACCACGCTAAGGCATCAAGCGGATCATCAAAATATCTCACTTCGCCTGCCACAAACCACCCCCCGACTTTTGCCATGATCTCTTGCCAACGCTGATTACCATAAATCGCAATACGACGGAATTTTTTACCGTGCTTTAGCCCTAGCCGTAAGTCATCCCACGCGGCTTGTAGCTCCCAGCCTTCAAATTCAGTACCATCGAAATAAGCATCAATAATCGGTGTCTCTACCTCAGCAAGCGCTTCATCCAAAATCGGCACTATTTTTTCATAATCCGCATGGGTTAATGTGCCTGTGGCTTTTAGCTCTATAAAAAACAGATCGTCTTTTCGTTCAATATCCATCGCTAAGCCGTGAACAACCGCCATAACAACCTCCTTCGTATTAGCAATAGTTTATTTTT
This sequence comes from Photobacterium kagoshimensis, assembly GCF_050337045.1. NCBI lineage: Bacteria > Pseudomonadati > Pseudomonadota > Gammaproteobacteria > Vibrionales > Vibrionaceae > Photobacterium > Photobacterium kagoshimensis. Next base: position 191,376 of record NZ_JAKJSO010000016.1, read on the forward strand.
CTCTACCTGAGTGTAGCGGCTTTCCCAGTACCTGAAAGAAGGAGGAAAACATCAAAATAAGCCACAAGCCAAAACAGAAGATAAATCAACGTAAACGATAAGATAACCAACACGCGATAACACTTGCTAAGCACAGCACGCTACCTAGATGTTGCCACCAGCCAGAAAGTGCGAGCCCTAAACCTAATAGCAAATAGTAACTCAAGCCAAAGAGTGCCCCAGCGGTTCCTGCTACTTGTTTATAGTTCACTAAAGCTTGGCTTAAAATATTAGGTATTGCGATACCAAAGCTGATCACCACTAGCATCATCGGTAATAAGAAGCCTATGCTGTCTTGCAATAACCACACACCACAACCACCAACTAAAGCCGCAACTGAAGCAATAAAAACTAATTGATCCGCTGCTATTTTTTTAGCATGAAGTCGTTTATTTAAAATGCTACCGATAAAACAGCCGGCAGCCAACACGATACCACTATAACCAAAATCAACAGAGCTAAGACCAAGACGCTGAAAAGCAAATGGTGCTAATGAGTAATAGCTAAATAACATAATATTAAACAGCGCAATCAATACTGAATTTAGCCAAAGTCGTTGATCTACTAACATTATTTTCGCAACTTTTAGCAAGCTAAGATGCTGACTCAGCTCCTGCGACGAAACAACTTGCTGAGGTTGTGTTTCTGGCAAATATATTACCGTGAGCGTAAGCAAGATAAGCGCAAGTGCTAGTAAGCAGCTAAACACTAAAACGTGGCCCCCCAAAGTGGCTAACCAACCACCACTCAATAAACCAATCACAGGACTTAACGCAATTCCGGCCCCCATAATGGAAAATAGCTTCGCTAAATCTGAACCTTGGTAGCTATCACGTAACATGGTTTGTGCCACCACTGAACCAACTGCAGCCCCAAAAGCAGAGACAATACGGGCCCCTAACAACACCTCAAAGTTAGGGGCAATAATGGCAAGACCGGCACCAATGCCATAAGTAACCAAGCCGAGTAACATAGCGTAACGACGTCCAATCACATCCGCCAATATCCCCCAGCACAGTACTCCCAAGGCAAACGCAATAAAGTAAACCGATAATGTTTGTGCCGCTGTAGTTTGCGCGACTGAAAATGTTGTCGCGATATGTGGTAGTACTGGACTATAAATAGTTTCGATGATTTGAGGAAACATCATCAATAGCACCATTAACCATGTGCTAGGTTTTCTTGTCATTAGTTTGTACCGTTTCGTTTGTTCATCTGATGGCCGTAATTATAGCTAGCACCAAAATGTCTCGTTATAATCATTAGAACAAAATACATCAAAATAAGGACAGCTCTATATGGCCTTCATTACTGGCGACACTCCCTTTAATCCAGATACATTGGCTGCAAGTGTTGTGGGCATTGCCGCGGATGTTGGTCAACACGATTCAGGGCTCCACCATCACCAGATGGCGCAACTACTCTTTGCCCCTAAAGGCTGTATGACAATATCTCTGGAACAGCAGCAAAGTGTATTGCCGCCAACACGTGCAGCATGGATCCCGCCTGGGATCAATCACCGCGCCGTGATGCGTAATGTAGTGTCTTATCGTTCGATCTATTTTTCTCCTAGCCTTTATGCCGATCTTCACCCGATCGCGGCATTAGATCGGATACAGATCCTCAGCGTAAATAATTTACTCAGTGCATTGATCGAGCGGATGGCTTTTTGGTCATGGGATATGCCAAACCAAGAACAATCCACCTTGCTGGCGCTATTTTGGCAAGAACTCCAATCAGCCCCACCAGAGCACCTCTCCTTACCCCTGCCCAAAGATCCACGCCTGAGCGTTTGGTGGCAACAGCTTGAAGCCGACCATACACCGCCACCACCATTAAACATCATGGCGAAAAGCATAGGTGCGAGTGAAAAAACCATCAGCCGTATTTTTAGTCGTGACACCGGGATGCCTTATCAACAGTGGCGGCAACAATGGCGTTTATTGGCTGCTATCGAGTTCTTAGCTGAAGGTAAGCCAGTATCAGATACCGCTTTTCTATTGGACTTTTCCAGTGACAGTGCTTTCATTAGCTTTTTTCGCCAACATGTCGGAGAAACCCCAAGTCAGTTCATGCGCTAGAGCTGTCCATGTCAAAAACAAGCTTATGCGGTAACCCCTTGATGATTGAAGATAAGCAAGAGCAACGGCAAACATCGCTATAAATATGTGATTTATTTAGCAGCATGTTTGTTCTAGCTGTTATACTTTGCGCAATAACACGCAACAGCCATGGTCTTCGCACCAACTGTTGGGCTGTATCGCTATGTACACCTAAAGGTAACAAGATGAATTTAAAGCAAGAACTTCAAAATTTGAATAACCGACTAGACAAATGCCGCAATAAACTAGCTGCAGCAAAAAGTCGTAACGATCAGCCAATCGTGAATCAATTCAAAAATGAAGTTGCTAAGCTTGAGAAACAACGTGACAGCATCAAGAATGCCCAATCACGTCAAGCAAACGACAAAGGTAACGACATTAAATCAATGTCATTTAACCGCGCACTGACAAAAGCAGAGCAAGCGGATATGGGTAAACTAAAGAAATCTGTTAAAGGTTTAGTTGTCGTTCACCCTATGACTGCAATTGGTCGTGAAATGAAAATTAAAGAAGTGACTGGTTTTGCAAACAAACCATTTTAAGCTGCTTTAACGCTCCATTAAAAACGCGGTTCATCCTAAGATGAACCGCGTTTTTTGTTATCTATTCTACTGATAATAATCAGGCTGATGCTTGCTCCTGACGGTGTTGTTGCTCAACAACTTCTGCTTTTAGATCTTTCTTCAGAATTTTACCCGTTGCGCTCATCGGCAACTGCTGACGTATTTCAACACTGCGCGGGTATTTAAACGCAGCAAACTGTTCTTTACCCCATTCATACAAGGCGCTTTCTTCTATATCAGCCTCTTCTTTCAATACCACGTAAGCTTTAATCTCTTCGCCGTATTCGGCATTCGGAATACCTATCACGGCAACCATAGCAACCGCGGGGTGGGTCATAAACACTTCTTCAATTTCACGTGGATACACATTAAAACCGCCACGGATAATCAAGTCTTTCACTCGGTCAACAATGTACATGTTACCATTGTCATCAAAGCGACCAATGTCACCAGTATGAAACCACCCATCGCGCATCGCTTCTGCTGTTGCTTCAGGGCGGTTCAAATACCCTTTCATCACGTTATGGCCTCGAATCACGACTTCACCTTCTTTACCTGTCGCGACTGGCTGACCTGTAATATCGACCAATCGTACCTCTACCCCTTGGATAGGCTGACCAACCGAGCCGGGAATACGGGGTTGATCAAGGTGATTAAAACAAGCAACAGGGCTGGTTTCTGACAAACCATACCCCTCTAAAATAGGCACACTAAACCGACGTTCAAAGGTATGGATAACTTCTTTTGGTAACGATGCACCACCACTAATCGCAATGCGTAATGTCGAGGTATCATCATCACTGTGGCAATGATTTAGGCCAATATACATAGTGGGAACACCGGCAAAAGCCGTTACTTTATGTTTAGCTATCAGTGATAGCACTAAGCTTGGTTCGAAGCGGGGCACCAGTACCATGGTTGCCCCCATCAATACCGAAGCATTCATTTGTACTGTTTGACCAAAAGTATGAAACAAAGGCAGTGTTACCAATTGAACATCGTCCCCTTGGCACCCCATCAGTGTTTGCGCCACGAGAGCATTACACACCATGTTGCTTTGGCTTAGCTCCGCCCCTTTTGGTAACCCTGTGGTACCCGAGGTATAGAGGATAACGCAAGTATCTCCTTCTAAACGCGGCACATAATCAGCAAGCGGTGGTTGTTGACTGATAAAGCGACTGAGTGTTGGCATACCGTTATAGATCAGCTGACTTTGGTCAGCCGTCATCACCACCATACCCTCACACTCCGCCACTTGATTAAACGCCGCAATACCTTCTTGCGCCATAGGCAGATCGGGCGTGCCTTCAAAGCAGAAGAAAAATTTCGCTTGCGAATCTTCAAGATGATACTTAATTTCACGCTGACGTAATAACACGTTGAATGGCACCACGACACCACCCGCTTTCTGAATGCCGTAATACACAATAGGAAAGAACGGTAAGTTGGGGCAGCTTAAAGCAACACGATCACCCGCTTGCAATCCCTTCGCCACTAAACCACTGGCTACCTGACCCGCTAACGCATCAAACTGGGCGTAGGTTAATTGGGTATCACCACAAATAATGGCTGTTTTATTGGGTTTACATTGCGCATTTCGCTGTAGGGCAGCAGCAAGACTCATCATAACGTTATACCTTCATCCTTGATTATCATTATGTTTAGAGGCAGTTAAACGCTCGTTTAATACTCACGTTTTATCTCTTGTTCATATAGATAGTCAGCCGCAGGTTCAAAGTCAATCTACCCTCAATAAATGTTAATTATTTGTGATCAACATTCGCTATTCGCTCTTTCAACCATAAGTAACCCTTTCTACTCGTTATTCACCCCTTAATAAGAGCTGTAATTAAATTACAAAAACAACCCTTTAAATCATATTTCCACGGAATAAGTTGTTAAGTTACGCCAAAAATAAAATCAATTAGCTTTGTACTATCAAGTGATTAGACATCTTTGGCCCGCACACCATCAAATTCACTTACTTTATTAATGGATATATCGAAAATCACTGTTTCCTGCCATCGCATAATCCCCGCCTTACAATATCGATTAATCAGTTGTTACACCCTTGTTTTATATGGCTTCGTAAGCGTGATCATATTTTAAAACATTCATTAACATTAAACCTTATCGCTCATAAGGTAATTACCCAGCAAAAAAGAGGCATAGCCATACGTTTTTTCGGCCGTAGAATGTCTTCCCCACAAAAAACAGCTAACAGAAAATTACTTTTCTAAATACAGCCTGTAACCCAAACAACATAATTATAAATAAGGCCGCAATACCAAAGTATTTATCTAACCCGCTAGGTAATTTACTGGCCAAGCACATGGAGTGGAAAAACATGACGTCCCTATTTTTATCCGTTATGCCGATTATCATCCTGATCTGGATGATGACCAAGAAAAACGGCTTACCCTCGCACATTGCCCTGCCTATCACCGCTTTGATGGTTGGCTTGTTGCAATTGTTTTATTTCAATACTGATTTCACCTTAATTAGCGCCAACATCATTGCTGGTATCCTTTCTGCTATCACCCCAATTTCCATTGTTGCTGGCGCGATTTTATTAAACCGAATGATTTACCTATCTGGCTCTGAAGACATTATTCGTCGTTGGCTGGAAGGGATCAGTAAAAACCAAGTAGCACAGTTGATGATCATTGGCTGGGCATTCGCTTTCATGATTGAAGGGGCGTCAGGCTTTGGTACACCAGCCGCGATTGCTGCGCCTATTTTAGTTGGCTTAGGTTTTAACCCATTGAAAGTCGCTATGCTCGCGCTGGTGATGAACTCGGTGCCTGTCTCATTTGGCGCGGTTGGCACTCCAACTTGGTTTGGCTTCTCTAACCTTGGCTTAGATGATGCAACCCTGCTTGAAACCGGAAAAATTACTGCGCTTATTCACTTTGTCGCGGCCTTCATTATTCCACCAATGGCTCTGCGCTTTATCGTTAGCTGGAGTGAAATTCGTAAGAACTACCTGTTCGTGCTGATCAGTACTTTGTCATGTACTGTGCCTTATTTCCTATTGGCACAGTGGAATTATGAGTTCCCAGCGTTAGTCGGTGGTGCGATAGGTCTTATCCTGTCGGTAGTAGTAGCACGCTTTGGGCTCGGGCTCGCAACAGCAGAACAGCAGGTGGCAAAAACGGCAGTCGCCGGTGAAGCAGCAGCACTGGGTGACGCTGTATCAATGAACATGGCACCCGTGTCATCACAATCAGCAACATCAGGTGTTACCAAACAGTCACAGCCAGACAATCAGCCAGACAATCAGCCTGTCTCATCAGGCCAAATATTGAAAGCAATGACACCGACGATCCTGCTGATTGCCATTCTTATCGTGACGCGCATTAAGCAACTCGGTATTAAATCCATGCTGACTGATGGCACTGAACTCTTTACCGTATCATTCGGGCCTTTAGGAGATTTCAGTTTAAGTAAAGCGTTAATTCTAAAACTCAGCCATATCCTAGGCACTGATGTTACTTGGGCGTATAAAACGCTTTATGTACCCGCGTTGATCCCTTTCTTATTAGTGGTGTTAATTTCAATTCCATTGTTCAAACTGCAAGGTAACATCGTTAAGCAGATGTTTTCTGAAACCGCCAGCCGTATCAAGATGCCATTTATCGCCTTGGTTGGTGCGCTCATCATGGTGAAATTGATGATGACGGGTGGTGAAAACTCGCCAATCATGACAACGGGTCAAGCCTTCTCTGATTTAATGGGGACAAGCTGGCAGTATGTGGGGGCGTATTTGGGTGCTCTTGGCGCGTTCTTCTCGGGATCCGCAACGGTTTCAAACCTGACTTTCGGTGCGATTCAACAAACCATAGCGATGAATGTTGGTCTACCTCAGACCACTATTTTAGCCCTACAATCGGTTGGTGGTGCGATGGGGAATATGGTGTGTATTAATAATATTATCGCGGTTTCGACTATTTTGGGTATCGCCAACAAAGAAGGCTATATTATTAAACGTACCGTCATTCCGATGATTGCATACGGTATTGTGGCAGCAATTATGAGTACCGTGATTTAACGGACAAGGTAAGTACCTTAACCAGGCAGTAAACCCCGCCACAAAAAAAAGCGAAATGGTCTGATTCAGTATCAGAATCTCCATTTCGCTTTTTCTGTTTTATTGTCTGTACTCGCCGCGCTAAAACTTCTCGAGGTGATTTTGATAACACTGATATAAGTGCTCAATAAACAATTTCACTTTAATTGGCTGGTGGCGGGTATACGGGTAAATCGCATAAATTCCTAAGTACTTAGCGACTTGCTCTTGCAGTACTTCGATCAAAGTGCCCGCTTTCAAGTCTTCTGCCACTAGTACTTTAGGCACATACACCAAGCCTTGGCCAAATAAAGCAGCACGACGCAAAGCTGATGCATTATTGGTAGTGAAGTTACCATTCACCTTAACGGTACACGGCTTATCCTCCCCCTTAAACAACCATTCTTGAGCACCTGTTTCTTGGAAACTGTACGCCAAACAATTATGCTGTGTGAGCTCTGAAGGCGCTTTAGGAATACCACAACGCGCGAAATAATCAGGTGCACCACAGATCACCCAATGGGCATCGACTAACCGCCTCGCAATAAAGCTCGAATCAGGCAGCGCCCCCGTTCGAATGGCTAAATCAAACCCTTCAGCCACAATATCGACAAAGCGGTTATCCAAATCCATATCAATATGAATATCAGGGTACTTAGCACTAAACTCAGCAATAGCCTTTGGCAATATCAGCTCCCCTGAAATAGTCGGCACACTGATCCGAATCGTCCCTGTTAGGCTTTCGCCTAAACCACTCATGGCTTGCTCGGCATTCTGTACCGAATGATAAACCTCTCTAGCATGGCTAAAAAAAACCTCTCCCGCTTCGGTTAATGTCAGCTTTCGAGTTGTTCGATAAATGAGCTGCACCCCAAGCTCTTGTTCTAATCGAGTGATCCGTTTACTCACTACCGATTTGGTCAGGCCAACAAGATCCGCCGCTTTGCTAAACGAGCCTTGCTCAATTAAATGGAAAAAAATCAGGAAATCATCAGTGCTTCGCATCATTAGTACACTTTTTGCAACAAACATATGTATTGGTAGCAGTATATCAACCAAACAAATGCTATTAAAATGTTAATTCTGATAGTAAGCCGATCTTTTGCTAAACAAGAAGCCTAAAAGGGCCAAGCAAAACTATTTATAATTAACCCACCAGCATTTCCTGTCACGATGTTTAAAGGCAGCTAAGGCCATGGAGCAATAGAACATGCAACATCCCTACACAACACTCATAGAACAATTAAAAGATACCGTTGATGCACAGCGGATAATTACCGACCCAACCTTGACCTTGGCATACGGTACTGATGCAAGTTTCTATCGCTTAGTGCCTAAGATCATTTTGCAGCTAGACTCGCTCGATGAAGTCGTTGCCGCAATCAAAGCCTGCTACGCACTCACTATTCCTGTCACTTTTCGCGCAGCGGGTACCAGCTTATCTGGCCAAGCATTATCAGATTCTGTCTTAATTACGCTGACCAATAACTGGCGTAACTATAAAATCAGTGAAGACGCCCACCAAATCACGTTACAGCCAGGCATCATTGGTGCTGAAGCTAATAAGCTACTCGCGCCACATGGCCGTAAAATCGGCCCCGATCCCGCTTCTATCAATACCTGTAAAATCGGTGGTATTGCGGCAAACAACGCATCAGGCATGTGTTGTGGTACCGCCCAAAACAGTTATAAGACCTTAGCAGGCATGACAGTGGTATTAGCCGACGGTACGGTATTAGATACCCTCAATGCTGATAGCCGCCATGCATTCCAACACTCTCATGCTGAATTACTTAACGATTTGGCTGAACTCGCCACGGCTTGCCAACAAGATGAAGAACTGGCCGATAAAATCCGCCATAAATATCGCTTAAAAAACACCACGGGTTATAGCCTGAATTCATTAACCGATTACAGCGATCCAATTGATATTTTACAGCACCTCTTTATCGGCTCAGAAGGTACACTCGGTTTCATTGCCGACATCACCTACAACACTGTGATCGATCACGCTCACAAGGCATCAGGCCTGTACGTATTCAAGGATATTGAAACCACCTGTCGTGCAGTCAGCGAACTTGGCAAAACCACCGCAGCGGCTGTTGAACTGATGGACAGTCGCGCATTAGCATCGGTGGCCAATGAGCCAGGCATGCCTGATTTCATCGCTCAACTTGGACAAGAAGGCAATACCGAAGCAGCTGCATTATTAGTTGAAATCCACGGAGAAGATAAGGCCGATCTCGCACAGCAAGATGCTACGATTACCGCGCTGATTAACCAATTTGGCCCAATGCACCAAGTGGCGTTCAGTACCGATACCACGGTTTGTGCACAACTTTGGGCGATTCGTAAAGGCTTATTCCCCGCAGTCGGTGCCGTGCGCGAAACCGGCACCACGGTGATCATTGAAGATGTCGCCTTCCCCATTGAACAGCTCGCGCCAGCCGTTCGTGAACTGCAAGAACTGTTCACCCACTATCACTACCACGAAGCGATTATTTTTGGTCATGCTTTAGCGGGTAACTTACACTTTGTCTTTACACAAGCATTCGATAGCCAAGAAGAAATTCAGCGTTACAGTGATTTTATGGATGCCGTGGCCCAGTTAGTTGCCGTGGATTACCAAGGCTCGCTAAAAGCCGAGCATGGTACTGGCCGTAACATGGCTCCTTATGTCGAGTTAGAGTGGGGCCAAGCAGGCTTTGCACTCATGCAGCGTATTAAGCAGATTTTCGATGTGACGGGTATTTTAAACCCAGGGGTGATCATTAATGACGATCACCAAGCCCACGTCAAAGACCTCAAAGCCATGCCTGCGGCAGATACCTTGATCGACAAATGCATTGAATGTGGTTTTTGTGAACCCGTGTGTCCATCGCGCAACCTGTCTTTGACGCCACGTCAGCGTAATACCGTGTTCCGTGAAATCAGTCGATTACGTCGCACTGAAGAAGATCCAGCCCGACTAGCTGAAATGGAAAAAGCCTTCCAATATCAAGGGGTCGATACGTGCGCGGCAACTGGGCTTTGTGCCGACCGCTGCCCTGTCGGTATCAATACGGGCGACCTGATGCGCAAACTGCGCCAGCAACACTCGCCAATGGCTAAGTCTATCGCTCGTTGGACTGCCGATCATTTCTCTGCCATTACCAAAACAACCAAGGTGAGCCTAGGTGTGGTGAATGGTGTCCACGCTGTGATTGGCACCAAAGGCATGAAAGCAATTAGCAAAACGGCCTATAAATTAAGTGGTGAAAAGCTGCCATTATGGACAGAGCACATGCCACGTTCAGCAGGGAAAATGAAAGCACCGACCATCTTTGCGATTGGCAAAGAAAAGGTGGTCTATTTCCCTAGCTGTGCCTCACGTAACATGGGCACCGAGAAAAATGCAGTCGATGCGCGTCCATTAGCGGAAGTGACCATTTCACTACTAGAAAAAGCAGGTTACGAGGTCATATTACCGAATAAACTCGACAACTTGTGCTGTGGTATGCCGTATAAGAGCAAAGGCTTTGTCGACACAGCAGCCAATAAAGCGCAAGAGCTAGAAAACAGTTTATGGCAGATATCTGAACAAGGTAAATTGCCAGTATTAATGGACACCAGCCCATGCGCCAGCCTGAGTAAAGAAACCATGCGCCAAGGCATTACCATTCTAGAGCCATTTAAGTTTGTGGCGGATTTTGTGCTGCCGAAGCTCGACATCACACCCCAAGATGAACCCGTCATGCTGCATATCACCTGTACTTCACGCCGTAGTGGCTTAGCAGGTGTAATGCAAAAGGTGACAGAAGCTTGTGCCAAACAAGTGATTATTCCAGAAGATATTCTGTGTTGTGGCTTTGCCGGTGATAAAGGCTTTACCACGCCAGAGCTCAATGCCTCTGCCCTTGCGCCGTTGAAAGCCCAAGTACCAAGTAACTGCAATGAAGGCTATTCAAACAGCCGTACCTGTGAGATAGGCTTATCAGAACACAGTGGCATTGAATACCGCTCGATATTGTATTTAGTGGATAAGGTGAGCCAAGCACCTGCAGTTAGCCAAACAGACTAAAATTTAGCGCTTACTACGTAAGCATCCGCAACAAACCAAAACGCTCAGCAAGGCTAACAGCCCCTGAGCGTTTTTTTATTTACAGTGTAAAGTGCGACTAGGCTAACGCGATCAGTAGTCTCGATCACCGATTCCAATACTACTCACAATATGAAATAGTATTAAAACTGCTTGCCGTATTCCCAATCTGCCACTTTAATAAATCGGAGGGTSTCKACATTGTGTTTATTAAAAATATCTACCAACCTTTTATGTAAAATCGTATAAYCCTTATCTATTTTTTTTGGCTGAAACATTAGCCTTTCTTCTTCGGGAATAGCAGCTAACACCTCAGATTTAAAAACAAATTTTTCAACATCATGACGAGCATCTTTAGGATCATACTCATCGATAAGACTGCGTTCAAAATCAACGCAATCAACTCTGTCGTAATAATTGAAGGTCCAGTAACCTTCAAGGTAGTTATTATCATCATTGATAATCACAGAGGGATACAATTGCAAATGACGGATATTGAAGCCTTTTATATCTTCATATATTTCATCACGCACAACCAAGGTCGATATATTGACGTGCGCTTTACTATATAAACGCGTTACCCCTCTTGCCTTATCTTCCTCTTTGTAGCCATTTTCAAAAAATAGGGGTTCTTCGCCAAAGCGTAATTTTTCAAATTCAAAGTCCCTATCCGCACTTTTTTTCAATGCCTTCAAATATAACGTTTGTGGATTGAACTTTTTAAACACCAAGTAGTATTCATTTTCAAAATCATTCATTTTGTCACCTTCGGGGTCCAACTTTCACCACTGTAAATTTAAACAAACGCGCTAAGGCCACTTTAATGGTAATGGCGTTCGACATTACCATCAAAACTAAAACCAGACGCCTCAATGAGCGATTAAAACTGCTTGCCGTATTCCCAATCTGCCACTTTAATAAATCGGAGGGTGTCGACATTGTGTTTATTAAAAATATCAACTATCTTCTTGTGAAAAATCGTGTAGTCTTTATTTGCATTCGCAGGCATAATTATCAGCCTTTCCTCTTCGGGAATAGCAGCT
>NZ_JAKJSO010000058.1:0-659 GCF_050337045.1 Photobacterium kagoshimensis
GTGAATACGTTCCCGGGCCTTGTACACACCGCCCGTCACACCATGGGAGTGGGCTGCACCAGAAGTAGATAGCTTAACCTTCGGGAGGGCGTTTACCACGGTGTGGTTCATGACTGGGGTGAAGTCGTAACAAGGTAGCCCTAGGGGAACCTGGGGCTGGATCACCTCCTTAAACGATAGACTGCTTGTTTGATGCAGTGTCCACACAGATTGCTTGGTTAAAATGTAAAAGAGTGAAAAAYCACAGCGTGGTTTTTCTAGAAAGTACTTGGTCCCATTCGTCTAGAGGCCTAGGACACCGCCCTTTCACGGCGGTAACAGGGGTTCGACTCCCCTATGGGACGCCACTTTCTAAATGCATTCGTTTGAGTGTGATTAGAAAGTGGATATCTTCGGATAAACACAAAGCTCTTTAACAATCTGGAAAGCTGACTAGTAAATTGAATCAAYAGATTCAATTACAATAGTTTYTATCTTAATGATAGAAACGAGTTCTCAAAACAACACACATTCAAGTGTCTTGTGTAGAGTCCGGCGAAAAACCAATTTGTATCCCCGCTCTATTATGTAGAGAAGGAGATACATAAACCTTGGTTGTTTGAACATACAGACCTCTTGGGGTTGTATGGTTAAGTGACTAAGCGTACACGGTGGATGCC
>NZ_JAKJSO010000059.1:0-629 GCF_050337045.1 Photobacterium kagoshimensis
ATGCGACACTAGCTCAGCTGGTAGAGCGCAACCTTGCCAAGGTTGAGGTCACGAGTTCGAACCTCGTGTGTCGCTCCAAATTAAAGTCGRATTGCTTTATAGCAGTAAGACAAAGATGGTGTTTAACTTTTCAGTTGGCGCATCGCAAAGACTTGCGTGCCCTGGTGGTGGAATTGGTAGACACAAGGGATTTAAAATCCCTCGACGTTCGCGTTGTGCCGGTTCAAGTCCGGCCCGGGGCACCATCTATTCCTTAATATCGTTACCATAGGCGATATTGAGTAGAGAAAGAAATATGGCGCGTTGGCAGAGTGGCTATGCAGCGGATTGCAAATCCGTGGACCTCGGTTCGACTCCGGGACGCGCCTCCATATTATGCGACACTAGCTCAGCTGGTAGAGCGCAACCTTGCCAAGGTTGAGGTCACGAGTTCGAACCTCGTGTGTCGCTCCAAATTAAAGTCGRATTGCTTTATAGCAGTAAGACAAAGATGGTGTTTAACTTTTCAGTTGGCGCATCGCAAAGACTTGCGTGCCCTGGTGGTGGAATTGGTAGACACAAGGGATTTAAAATCCCTCGACGTTCGCGTTGTGCCGGTTCAAGTCCGGCCCGGGGCACCATCTATTCCT
>NZ_JAKJSO010000060.1:0-627 GCF_050337045.1 Photobacterium kagoshimensis
GTACGAGAGGACCGGAGTGGACGAACCGCTGGTGTTCGGGTTGTGATGCCAATCGCATTGCCCGGTAGCTACGTTCGGAATCGATAAGCGCTGAAAGCATCTAAGCGCGAAGCGAGCCTCAAGATGAGTCATCTCTAGACCTTTAAGGTCTCTAAAGGGTTGTCGAAGACTACGACGTTGATAGGCAGGGTGTGTAAGTGCTGCGAGGCATTGAGCTAACCTGTACTAATTGCCCGTGAGGCTTAACCATACAACACCCAAGGGGTTTTACGGACTCCATAAACGCTTGAATGCGTGTTTGAACTTAATATTGTAACTAGTTAGATTTTCCCAGATTGTATTTATCGCCTRATGGCGGTRAATAAAACCGAATTTGCTTGGCGACCATAGCATTATGGACCCACCTGATCCCATGCCGAACTCAGTAGTGAAACGTAATAGCGCCGATGGTAGTGTGGGGTCTCCCCATGTGAGAGTAGGTCATCGCCAGGCTTCAAATTTAGATATTCATTCTTGAACGGTGAATATCGGATAGACAGGCAACTGTTTATCACCGTGTGGAGCGGTAGTTCAGTTGGTTAGAATACCGGCCTGTCACGCCGGGGGTCGCGGGTTCGAGTCCCGTCC
>NZ_JAKJSO010000061.1:0-604 GCF_050337045.1 Photobacterium kagoshimensis
ATGATTAGCCAAAGTACAAACGTAAAAAAGCCCAAGTCGTAAGACTCGGGCTTAGTATAAGTGGCGGAGCGGACGGGACTCGAACCCGCGACCCCCGGCGTGACAGGCCGGTATTCTAACCAACTGAACTACCGCTCCACACGGTGATAAACAGTAACCTGTCTATCCGATACACGTCGTTCAATACGTATATCTAAACTTTTTTGCTTTAAGATTTTTATTAAAAATCTGAAAACAAGGAAATTAAAGCCTGGCGATGACCTACTCTCACATGGGGAGACCCCACACTACCATCGGCGCTATTACGTTTCACTACTGAGTTCGGCATGGGATCAGGTGGGTCCATAATGCTATGGTCGCCAAGCAAATTCGGTTTTATTCACCGCCATTAGGCGATAAATACAATCTGGGAAAATCTAACTAGTTACAATATCGTTCTTAACACGCATTCAAGCGTTTATGGAGTCCGTAAAACCCCTTGGGTGTTGTATGGTTAAGCCTCACGGGCAATTAGTACAGGTTAGCTCAATGCCTCGCAGCACTTACACACCCTGCCTATCAACGTCGTAGTCTTCGACAACCCTTTAGAGACCTTAAAGGTCTA
>NZ_JAKJSO010000017.1:0-159903 GCF_050337045.1 Photobacterium kagoshimensis
TAACCATACAACACCCAAGGGGTTTTACGGACTCCATAAACGCTTGAATGCGTGTTAAGAACGATATTGTAACTAGTTAGATTTTCCCAGATTGTATTTATCGCCTGATGGCGGTGAATAAAACCGAATTTGCTTGGCGACCATAGCATTATGGACCCACCTGATCCCATGCCGAACTCAGTAGTGAAACGTAATAGCGCCGATGGTAGTGTGGGGTCTCCCCATGTGAGAGTAGGTCATCGCCAGGCTTCAATTTCCTTGTTTTCAGATTTAAAAATCTTAAAGCAAAAAAGTTTGTTGAGACAAACTTTAATAGAATTTAGTGCTGGTATGGCTCAGTTGGTAGAGCGCACCCTTGGTAAGGGTGAGGTCCCCAGTTCAAATCTGGGTACTAGCACCATTAAATTTTTCAGCGACCATAGCACAATGGTACCACCTGATCCCATGCCGAACTCAGTAGTGAAACGTTGTAGCGCCGATGGTAGTGTGGGGTCTCCCCATGTGAGAGTAGGACATTGCTGAAACCCATTCTAAAACCCAGCCTTTGGCTGGGTTTTTTCATTTCTGACGTTTAATAATTCGAATTCAGACCAATCACCCTTTCTCGCTTGCGTATTCCCCTTATATTGTATATTTTTATTTAGATATCTGGACGTCTAAACATCTTAAGGAGCAAGAGAGATGCCAATTAAAATTCCCGATCGTTTGCCTGCAACGGATATTTTGCGTGGGGAAAATATCTTTGTTATGACGGAAGCTCGAGCAGCAAGCCAAGGGATACGTCCGCTAAAAGTACTTCTACTGAACTTAATGCCAAAGAAAATAGAAACAGAGACGCAATTTCTGCGTTTGCTTTCTAATAGCCCACTTCAAGTCGATGTTGAACTGCTAAGAATTGATAATCGACCAACCAGAAATACGCCGCAAGAGCAC
This sequence comes from Photobacterium kagoshimensis, assembly GCF_050337045.1. Classification (NCBI taxonomy): domain Bacteria; kingdom Pseudomonadati; phylum Pseudomonadota; class Gammaproteobacteria; order Vibrionales; family Vibrionaceae; genus Photobacterium; species Photobacterium kagoshimensis. The sequence continues at coordinate 934 of NZ_JAKJSO010000017.1, forward strand.
CTTGATACTTTTTATCGTCAATTTGAGATGGTGAAGTCACGCAACTTCGATGGCTTGATTGTGACTGGTGCACCGTTAGGCTTGGTACAGTTCGAAGATGTTCTATATTGGGAAGAAATCCAAGCGATTATGAACTGGGCGAAAGATCATGTGACTTCAACCTTGTTTGTATGTTGGGCGGCACAAGCGGGTTTAAAATTGTTATATGACCTGCCTAAAAAAACACGTAAAGAGAAGTTATCAGGCATTTATCAGCATAAAACGCATGATTGCCATCATCCAATCCTTCGAGGTTTTGATGAAACCTTTAAAGCGCCTCATTCCCGTTATGCTGATTTCTCACCTGATTATTTAGCTGAGCATACAGACCTTGATATTTTGGCGACCTCAGAGCAAGCTGGCGTGTATTTAGCCGCGACGAAAGATAAACGTAATGTCTTTGTAACAGGCCACCCTGAGTATGATGTCACTACCTTACATAACGAATATATGCGTGATTGTAGTGAAGGTATGGAGCCTAACATTCCTCTGAATTACTACCCTGATGATGATCCAACTCAGCCCCCTGTCGCGAGTTGGCGAAGTCATGGTCATTTATTGTTTTCTAATTGGCTCAATTATTGTGTGTATCAGCAAACACCTTTCGATCTTGATCATTTTTCAGAAGATAATTTTACCAAAGATGATTAACTCTTTTTGAGTCTTCATTTGTGCTCAATATGCTGAATACAAAAAAGGCCTGCAATTGCAGGCCTTGTTCTTTTAGAGGGCTATGTTTTAGCTATTTTGTGATTCCCAGTTCTTTGCTTTTTGGATCAAAGAGGTAATGGTTGAGCCTTGTACTAGAATAGAGAAAACGACAACGGCGTAAGTCATGACAAGCATGATCTCACGTACATCTATGTTCTTCTCTGGAATAACGATAACGCCTGCTGGAATGGCCATGGCCATGGCAAGCGCTAAGCCGCCGCGTAATCCACCCCATGTGAGGATGCGAACAGAGTACGGGTTGTAATCACGATAACGGTTAAAGCCAACATAAGATAGGCGAACACTTAAGTAACGGCTAAGCAATACAAGCGGTACAGCAATCGACATCAAGATCCAATCTTCAGGATGGAAGCTAAATTGCAGCATACTCATACCGATCAGTAGGAAAAGGACACCGTTTAGAAATTCATCCACCAGCTCCCAGAAGTGATCAAGATGATCTTCACTTTCTTTAGAGAAACCAATATAGCGTGTCCAGTTACCAATCATGATACCCGCTACAACCATTGCTAGCGGACCTGAGACATGAAGTACATCAGCAAAAACATAACCCGCCGTTGGAATACCAAGCGTTAATAATAATTCCATAGAGTGATCATCTGTTGCGCTGATCAGGTAATGGAATAACAGCCCTAGTGCAAAACCGTAAGCAATGCCACCTATCGCTTCTTGTAAGAATAGCTGACCAACGCCCAATACTGTTGGTGCTTCATTACCAAAGGCGATAGTAAATAGGGTGACGAACAATACCAGACCAAAACCATCATTAAATAGTGACTCGCCTTCAATTTGGGTTGAAATGCGACGAGGGGCATTCATTTTCTTTACGATAGCAAGAACGGCAATGGGATCGGTTGGCGATATCAATGCGCCAAAGATCAAGCAGTATATAAAGTCGAATTGGATGCCAATCGCTTGGCAGACAGCCCACAATGCACCACCGATAAAGAAGGTGGAAAAGAGCGTGGCACCGAGTGCTAAAACGGTGATTTCCCACTTTTGGTCTTCGAGGTTAGGAAGTTTGATCCCTAAGCCACCCGCAAAGAGAAGAAAGCCTAAAATCCCTTTGAGAAGGAAGCTTTCAAAGTTAATTTTACCGAGTTGTTCTGCGGCGATATCTTGGAGGTTAAACCAACCATTTTGTCCGGCAATAACGATCCCTATAGATAAAACCAGTGCTCCTGCAGTGATGGCTATGGTTGTTTGCATCTTGCCTATTTTGCTATTAACAAAAGCGATGAGCATCGCCGCTGCGGCAAGAAAGCATAAGGTACTGTATACGGACATTCGAAACCTCGGGTTGGTGAATGTGTAAAGTTAAAAATTGTCACAAAATATAAAACCATCGGGTCATGATAGCCATAAAAAAATCAGGCTTTTGATGAATTAGTTTTTCTATTCCAATTGTCTTTAGACGTCTAGATTTCCATTTTTGCTGTGATAGGATGTGAATTAGCTGTAACACTAAATAAGGAAGTAAATAGTGGCTAAGGGCAAAGGAATACTTGAACAAAGGTTAGCACAACAGATCCTCATTATTGATGGTGGCATGGGCACCATGATTCAGGGGTATAAATTAGAAGAAGATGATTACCGAGGAGATCGGTTTTGTGATTGGCACTCAGACCTTAAAGGTAATAATGATCTTCTAGTCCTAACGCAACCACAGCTGATTAAAGATATTCATCTTGCTTATTTAGATGCTGGCGCAGATATCCTAGAGACGAATACCTTTAACGCCACCACGATTGCGATGGCGGATTATGACATGGCGAGTTTGAGCGCAGAGATCAACTACGAAGCTGCTAAGCTTGCTCGCCAGGCTGCTGACGAATGGACAGCAAAAACACCGGATAAGCCGCGCTTTGTTGCTGGTGTTTTAGGCCCGACCAATCGGACTTGTTCGATTTCCCCCGATGTTAACGATCCCGGCTATCGTAATGTTACTTTTGATCAGTTAGTTGAAGCTTATGCCGAGTCGACGCGTGCCCTTATTGCTGGCGGTGTCGACATTATTCTGGTTGAAACTATCTTTGATACCCTAAACGCGAAAGCTTGTACTTTTGCAGTTGAAACCGTATTTGAAGAAGATGGTATTCAGTTGCCTGTCATGATTTCTGGCACCATCACGGATGCGTCTGGTCGTACGCTTTCTGGCCAAACTACCGAGGCTTTTTATAATTCACTGCGCCACGTTAAGCCTATCTCATTTGGCCTTAACTGTGCGTTAGGGCCTGATGAACTACGCGAGTACGTTAACGAACTCTCGCGTATTTCGGAATGTGCCGTCTCTGCTCACCCTAATGCAGGTTTACCCAATGCCTTTGGTGAATATGACTTAAGCCCTGATGATATGGCTGAACATATTCAAGAGTGGGCGCAAAGCGGTTTCTTGAACCTGGTTGGCGGCTGTTGTGGTACGACACCAGAGCATATCCGTAAAATGTATGAAGTTACCCGTGATCTTCAGCCTCGCCAATTACCTGATATTCCCGTCGCGTGTCGCTTATCTGGCCTAGAGCCTCTCACCATAGATGCTGATACCTTATTTATTAATGTTGGTGAGCGAACCAACGTAACGGGCTCTGCGCGCTTTAAGCGTTTGATCAAAGAAGAGCTGTACGATGAGGCGTTAGAAGTTGCACGGCAGCAAGTCGAAGCGGGGGCACAAATCATCGATATTAATATGGATGAGGGGATGCTAGATGCGGAAGCGGCGATGGTGCGCTTCTTGAACTTGTGTGCGACCGAGCCTGAAATTTCAAAAGTGCCGATTATGGTCGACTCCTCAAAATGGGAGGTGATAGAGGCTGGCCTAAAATGCGTGCAAGGCAAACCGATTGTTAACTCGATCTCTTTAAAAGAAGGGAAAGATAAATTTATTGAACAAGCCAAGCTGTTACGCCGCTATGGGTCTGCGGTGATTGTGATGGCGTTCGATGAAGTCGGTCAGGCGGATACTCGAGAACGTAAAGTTGAAATTTGTACCAATGCATATCGGGTTTTAGTCGATGAAGTCGGTTTTCCGCCTGAAGACATTATTTTTGACCCCAATATCTTTGCTGTCGCGACGGGTATCGAAGAGCACGATAATTACGCAGTCGACTTTATTGAGGCGGTCGGTGATATTAAACGCACACTACCTTATGCCATGATTTCAGGTGGTGTCTCTAATGTATCATTCTCTTTCCGTGGCAATAACGCGGTGCGCGAGGCTATTCACGCTGTTTTCCTTTATCACTGCTTTAAGCAAGGCATGGATATGGGGATCGTTAATGCAGGGCAGTTGGCTATTTATGATGATCTACCTGATGAACTGCGCGAAGCTGTTGAGGATGTGATACTAAATCGCCGTTCAGACAGTACTGAGCGACTACTCGATATTTCTGGAAAATACCGTGATAGCGGCAAAGTGGAAGAAGACCGTAGTGCACAAGAGTGGCGAGGTTGGCCTGTTGAAAAGCGCCTTGAACACGCCTTAGTTAAAGGCATTACCGAGTTCATAGTTGAAGATACTGAAGAAGCGCGCACGAAGGCGAGTAAGCCACTTGAAGTAATTGAAGGCCCACTAATGTCTGGCATGAATGTGGTGGGTGATTTATTCGGTGAAGGTAAAATGTTTCTACCACAGGTGGTTAAATCTGCGCGTGTGATGAAACAGGCCGTTGCTCATTTAGAACCTTATATTAATGCGGAAAAACAAGCCGGGCAGACCAACGGCAAGATCTTACTTGCGACCGTTAAAGGTGATGTACATGATATCGGCAAGAACATTGTCGGGGTTGTTTTACAGTGTAATAACTATGAAATTATCGATCTCGGTGTCATGGTGCCATGTGACAAAATCCTCAAAGTAGCCAAAGAAGAAAACGTCGATATTATCGGTTTAAGTGGCTTGATCACCCCATCGCTTGACGAAATGGTACATGTAGCTAAAGAGATGGAGCGACAGGGTTTTGAGTTACCACTTTTGATTGGCGGTGCCACCACCTCAAAGGCGCATACCGCGGTTAAAATTGAGCAAAACTATCATGCGCCAGTGGTGTATGTGTCGAATGCCTCGCGCGCTGTCGGTGTCTGCTCTGCGTTATTGTCTGATGAGTTGCGACCTGCTTTTGTCGAGCGATTAGATAAAGAATATGACGTAGTTCGCGATCAACACAGCCGAAAGAAACCTCGTACCGCGCCTGTTACGCTTGAGCAAGCACGGGATAATTGTGTCGACATTGATTGGACGACGTATACGCCGCCAGTGCCCGTTAACCCTGGCGTGCATGTGTTTAAAGATTTCCCTATTTCTGAGCTGCGTCGCTATATCGATTGGACGCCATTTTTCATGACTTGGTCGTTAAGTGGTAAATATCCAACGATTTTACGTCATGAAGTTGTCGGTGAAGAGGCGCAGCGCTTATTTGATGATGCTAATACACTGCTGGATGAGATTGAGGCCAAAGGTATGATTAAGGCCAATGGTGTCTGTGGTTTATTCCCTGCGAATAATATTGGCGATGATATTGAAGTGTATACCGATGACACCCGTAGCAAGGTATTAACTGTCTTGCATGGTCTACGTCAGCAGACGCAGAAAACGAAAGGGGCGAATTACTGTTTGTCAGATTACATTGCGCCTAAAGCGAGTGGTCAGCCTGATTGGATAGGGGCTTTTGCAGTGACGGGCGGGATTGGTGAATACGACATTGCAGAGCAATTTAAAGATGCGGGTGACGATTATAATGCCATCATGATCCAAGCTGTTGCTGATCGATTGGCAGAAGCGTTTGCTGAGTGCTTGCATGAAAAAGTACGTAAAGAGCTTTGGGGTTTCGCCCCCGATGAAGCGCTGGAAAATGACGATTTGATCCGGGAAAAATACCAAGGTATTCGTCCTGCTCCGGGTTATCCTGCTTGTCCTGAGCACACTGAAAAAGGGACAATTTGGTCACTGCTTGAACCTGAAGCGAATGCAGGGATGACATTAACGGAAAGCTATGCCATGTGGCCTGGTGCCGCTGTATCGGGTTGGTATTTTTCTCACCCTGAATCGCGTTATTTTGCGGTTGCACAAATTCAGCAAGATCAAGTAGAAGATTATGCGCAACGTAAAGGGTGGACGCTTGAAGAAGCGGAGAAATGGTTAGGGCCAAACCTCTAATTTTAGATATTACCTACTACCTACGAAGCAAGAAAGGCACTCATGGAGTGCCTTTCTTATTTTTATCGATTACTGAGGCTTAATGTCTTTCGAATAATTGCTGGTGAAGTTGTTGCACGATAGGCTTCGCATTGTCTTGATCGATCAAGAAGCAGAGGTTGTGGGGACTGGCGCCATAGCAGACCATACGAAGCGGATATTGTTCGAGAGAGCCGAATACTTGACTCACAAAGCCTTGGGTATGGCTCATTTGGTTACCAATCAATGCGACTAGGCAGAGCCCTTGCTCGACTTCGACCCGACACCATTCACTCAGAGCTTCAATCGCCGCTTGTGGTAGGGTCGGTGCACCACCTGCGGTATCGGTTTGATCCAGAGTTAGTGAAACGCTGACTTCCGATGTGGTGATTAAATCGACCGAAATTTTATGCTCAGCCAAAATGCGAAATACTTCAGCGAGAAAACCGTAAGCATGGAACATATTCAGACTTGTAAGCGTCACCATGGTTTGGTTGCAACGTAGTGCTATTGCTCGAAAAAGCGGGGCATCGCTAACGGTTTGTCGAATCCAAGTCCCCCCTTGCTCTGGTGCTTTTGAGGAGCCAACAAAGACTGGGATTTGCTGGCGTATCGCAGGAACTAAGGTTGAAGGGTGAAGAATTTTCGCACCGAAATTTGCCATTTCAGAGGCTTCGCTAAAGCTGATTTCTTTTATGGGTTGCGCTTTGGCGGCAATGCGTGGATCTGTGGTGTACATTCCCGGTACATCGGTCCAAATTTCCAAGGTGGTTGCCTTGATAGCCTCTGCCATTAATGCGGCACTGTAGTCACTGCCACCACGGCCTAAGGTTGTGGTGTGGTTGTTTTCATCAGAACCAATAAAGCCTTGGCTGACGATAACCTGATGCTGTAACTGGCTGCGAAGGTGATCGTTACTGAGTTGACGAATTGCCGTTGGGTTGGGAATGGCTTTGCCATATTGACTATCCGTACGCATGACTTGACGAATATCAAATCGAATCGCATCAATACCTTGCTCTTGAAGGATTTGTGTAAATAAATGGGTCGAAAGTAGCTCTCCATTTGCCACTAGTTGATCGGTAATTGCTGCACTGGGTTGATCAATGGCTTGCTCTGAAAGTACTGCGATATTGTCTAATAGCTCTTGGATAGCAGCGGCAGGGACTTCAGGAGATTGAAGTTGCTCAAGCACGGATTGGTGGGTCTCGTGCAGGGTTTGGAGCCGCAGCTGACGTAGAGCGTTATCTGCAATGCCTTGGGATAACTCTACCAGTAAGTTGGTGACTCCAGAGCAGGCACTGATCAGTACTAAGCGTGTTGCGGGGCTATTTGCCACAATCTGGGCACTACGTTGCATTGCGTTGTAGTCGGCAACACTGGTACCACCAAATTTGGCAACGGTGAGTGCTAAAGGTGGTGTTGATGATAAAATCGGGCTCAAAACATGTCTCCTAAAAACAGCGTAACTATAGGAATCGAATGAAATAAGCGGGAGGTGCTGCTGGTAAGATAGCAGTATCAAACGGTAAGCGGATAGAAATCACGATAACCAGAAGCTCCCCATATTGCACCTTTCTTGATTCCATTCAAAAGGTGAAATATGACAGCCAGAAGGATTCAACCTTCAAGGCCGATACGCCCGATCCCCTACTTGGGCGTATCTCGGCGTTACTCCCCCTCTCGGTTTGGCATTGGGGTGGGGCCCCGCCAAACAAATACCTGGGTAACGCTCCTCTTCTGTTTTCACCTGCTGATAATACCAACAGGATGAACAAAAACTGAATAGCCATTGAATAGGATTTGTTATGATGTTGTCAATACATCAATGATTGATTATGCAAAAAAATTGAAATAACTTGTTAGAGCCTGTTCCATTGAGGAGCAAATCATTGTTGCGAGTTAATGAATGGAATTGGTATCAGTCTTTAATATAAGTGTTTCAGTGAAAGATAAACATCGACCCACTTCATTCTGATATATAACTAAACATAAGCATCAGAGACCGTCTAAGGAGAATGACAATGACAATAGGAAGCTTCTATCCACCTCAACGTACCCTCATGGGACCAGGCCCTTCCGATATTTACCCACAAGTATTACAAGCGCTAAGTCGTCCCACCGTTGGTCACTTAGATCCTACGTTTATCGGGATGATGGATGAGTTAAAGCAGTTATTGCAGTACGCATTTCAGACTGAAAACAGCTTTACGATTGCAGTTTCTGCACCGGGTAGTGCAGGCATGGAAGCGTGTTTTGTTAACTTAGTCGAACCGGGTGATAAAGTTATTGTGTGCCGCAATGGCGTATTTGGCGATCGTATGCGTGAGAACGTTATTCGCTGTGGTGGTGAGGCGGTTATTGTTGATAACGCCTGGGGTGAGCCTGTTGACCCGAATTTGGTCGAGCAAACATTAGGGCAGCATCCAGATGCTAAAATTGTTGCGTTTGTACATGCTGAAACCTCGACAGGCGCACTGAGTGATGCGCAGGCGATTGCTAAATTAGCGCGACAACATGATTGCTTAACCATAGTCGATGCCGTGACATCACTGGGTGGCGTCCCTCTGCTGGTGGATGAGTGGCAACTTGATGCAGTTTATTCGGGCAGTCAGAAGTGTTTATCGTGTGTGCCAGGGCTGTCACCACTGACATTCTCGCAACGTGCCATCGATAAAATAGAGGCGCGTACGACCCCTGTTCAAAGTTGGTTTCTTGATCAAAGCTTGGTGCTTGGGTACTGGAGTGGTGAAGGTAAGCGTAGTTACCACCATACCGCCCCTGTGAATAGTCTTTATGCTTTACATGAAGCGTTAGTGCTATTGCAACAAGAAGGGCTAGAGAACGCATGGCAGCGTCATCAAGATGCGCACCTCGCTTTGCGTGAAGGGCTTGAACAGCTAGGGATCACTTTTGTTGTCGCTGAGGAGCATCGCTTACCACAGCTAAATGCGGTCTATATTCCTGAAGGCGTCAATGATGCTGAGGTGAGAAATACCTTGTTGACTCGGTATAACCTCGAAATCGGTGCAGGGCTAGGGGCGTTAGCAGGTAAAGCGTGGCGTATTGGTTTGATGGGTTATGCGGCAAGAAATGAGAACGTTGCCTTATGCCTTAAAGCATTAGAAAGTACCTTGAAATAATCAAGTACAACTTAGATTTAAAAATGGCGACCACTATGGTCGCCATTTTTATAGGGGAAATCACCGAGAAAGGTTGAATGTGATTATTCGGTGGCTGGTGTTGCTGATGATGTTGCAGCCGACTGCTTACTCAAAGGTTGAACGGCGAGTGCATCACTAAAATCACCATTAGGAAATAAAAACTCAGCCTCTTGAAGGATTTGTTCAGCATGGTTTTCATCGCCTAATAAGCGATAAGACAAAATCAAATTGGCATACAGTTGCTCGCGTGGCCATGTTTTTGCTTTTACCGTTGCCCAACGAATGTACTCTTCGATTAACTCTGGCTTATTCAATGTTTGCGCTAATTCTAACTGAGGTTGGTGCAGCGCCCATTCATAGCGATGCTTCCATGCCCATGGATTATTGACCTTCATTAAATAATCAATATTTAGCGGTAACGTTGTTTCAAACTTTGTCAGCATACGACCTGAATAGAGCGTCGTGATCATATAACTACTCACGAGTAGCGGCACTAATAGGGCTGTAACCTTAATCCCTAATACGTAACTCAGCGGTTTTTTATTGTATTTGGCGGTGAGGTTATCTACCCAATAAATTAGGATGATAAAGATTACCCAATGCACCAGCGAGTGATAAAACGGGTACTCTAATTGGGTATGTAAGGTGATTGGGAAAAATAAAGCGACAAGCGCTAATTGCGTACCTTCACGAGCTTTACGTATTTTAAATACAACAGCGGCAGCCGCGAGCAGTAGTGCAATCAGTGGGACTATGCCTCCTTCGGCAGCCCAAAACGTTAACTCATTGTGTGGGTGATCCAGTGCGGGTAACCCTGCAGGTTGTGTAGGATCCGCTTGATGCCAACGTGCAGTCTGGGTGAGATAAGACACTTCAAACGTACCATAGCCATAACCTGTGAGAGGCTCCTTTCTGAACATGTTGATGGCTTGAGGGGTTATCGTGCTTCGCACATCTGATAATGTGATTTTATCGGTATTTGTCTCTATTTGTGAGTATTGTTCGACGGCATAAGACGTCGTTAGCCCGAGTACTATCATCAATAACCACATCCGCCACTGTGCTTTAGCGGCGAATTGTTTTAGGTACGGGATCAGTAATGCGACGCCAATCATTGCGCCAAGCCAGCCAGTGCGGGAGCTTAATACGATCAAAATAGGAATGATCAAGACTGGTGTAATCAGTAGCAGTAGTTGCTGGAAAGACCATTTACCACGGTACATTGGCATACGTGCCAGTAAATAACCAGACAGTACTAACCCTGTCGCCAAGAAACTTGCCATCACATTAGGTTGCTGGAAAATACCATGGGGACGACTTTTGCTTGGATCAAAACCAAAGGCATTCTGTGGCTCTATCCATAAATATTGATACCAGCCAAACAGGGTTTGCGTCAGTATCCCTAGCAAGATGAACCATAAAATGAGTTGACGACGGCTAGGGGTAAAAGCAAATTGCTGCAGGGCGATAAAGAATAAAAATCCAGCCCATAGCCCAATGATACGATCACTGGCTGCTGCAACGTCTGCGTTGCTGTAGAGCATAGGGATGGATAATAAAATGCAGCAAACGAACAGTACAAGCGTCAGTCGAGTATAGCGCCAAATGCGTTGACGACTGATTTCTAATAAACCGACACCAATCGCAAAGCTAAAAGGCATCCAGCTGGTGGCATTAAAGGAAAGCTCTAACCCTGAACCGCCAGGGTTATGCTGAAAATAGAGTAATGCATGCACAAACAGCGCACAAAGGGCCGCGAGAAAAGGTTTGACCAAAGGTTTACTGATCCCTGGTTGAGCGAGCCGGGTTCCTTGGATATGTAGCACTGTCATCTTACGTCCATTAGTGATCGTTTAAAGAGGCGATGTGGAGGGTCATAACCAAAAGCAGGCAATCGAATGATCACCTGCTTTGGCTTATGACATTATATAGTGGACTACTGAAGCGCTGGGAGCATTGGCTTTAAAAAGCGTGCGGTATGTGAGCCTTCGACTAATGCCACTTCTTCTGGTGTGCCAGTTGCAATAATTTTACCGCCACCACTGCCGCCTTCTGGGCCTAAATCGATGATCCAATCTGCCGTTTTAATGACATCGAGATTATGCTCGATCACCACTATAGTATTGCCATGTTCGCGTAAGCGATGCAGCACCACTAGCAGCTGTTGGATATCATGGAAGTGAAGCCCCGTTGTCGGTTCATCCAGAATATATAATGTTTTGCCAGTATCGCGTTTAGATAGCTCGCGTGCCAATTTTACCCGCTGGGCTTCACCACCTGATAAGGTTGTCGCAGCTTGGCCAAGACGAATATAGGATAAGCCCACATCCATCAGAGTTTGTAGCTTTCTTGCAATCGCAGGAACGGGGTCAAAAAATTGACGAGCATCTTCGACGGTCAAGTCTAACACCTCATCAATGGTTTTTCCCTTGTATTTTACTTCCAACGTTTCACGGTTATAGCGCTTGCCTTTACACATGTCACACGGCACATAGACATCGGGCAAAAAGTGCATTTCGACTTTGATAACGCCATCACCTTGGCAGGCTTCACAGCGTCCACCTTTAACATTAAAGCTAAATCGACCTGGCTTATAACCTCGCGCCCGAGACTCTTGCGTGCCTGCAAAGAGCTCACGGATTGGCGTGAAGATCCCAGTATATGTCGCGGGATTAGATCGCGGGGTACGGCCAATCGGGCTTTGATCGATATCGATGACCTTATCGAAATGTTCAAGATCTTGGATCTCGCGATAAGGGGCGATTTCTCCCGTTGTCGCACCATTAAGTTGGTGGTGAGCAATCCGGAAGAAAGTATCATTGATCAGGGTTGATTTGCCTGAGCCAGACACGCCTGTGATACAGGTAAAGAGTCCAACAGGAATTTCTACGTCAACATTATTAAGATTGTTACCACTTGCGCCAAGGAGCTTCACTGTCTTGGCTGGATCCATTGGGATGCGATGTTCTGGGATCGCGATAGCTTGCTTGCCGCTCAAATATTGGCCAGTGAGCGATTCTGGCGCCTTTAGAATATCTTCCATGGTGCCTTCGGCAATAATCTGACCACCGTGAACGCCAGCGCCTGGACCAATATCGATCACATGATCGGCTGCGCGAATCGCATCTTCGTCGTGTTCAACTACGATCACGGTATTACCTAAATCACGCAGATGAGTCAGGGTTTTGAGTAAACGCTCGTTATCACGCTGGTGTAAACCAATTGAAGGTTCATCAAGTACATACATTACGCCCACTAAACCCGCACCAATCTGGCTCGCCAAGCGAATACGTTGTGCTTCACCGCCTGAGAGGGTATCGGCACCACGAGAAAGGTTAAGGTAATTCAGGCCAACATTGACTAAGAAAGACAAACGATCGCGGATCTCTTTTAAGATCTTCTCCGCAATTTTGGCGCGTTGTCCTGCAAGGTTGAGTTGCTCAAAGAAAGTCAGCGCTTCTTGGATACTGAGCTCACAGATTTCAGGCAGCGTGGTTTCGGTAATGAAGACATTACGGGCTTCCTGGCGAAGGCGAGAGCCATCGCAACTGGCACAGGGCTTTTTCGAGACAAACTTACTGAGCTCTTCACGCACTGCATTGGATTCTGTTTCGCGATAGCGACGCTCCATATTATTGAGGATCCCCTCAAAGGGATGACGACGTACCGTGATATCACCGCGATCATTGATGTACTTAAACTCAATATCCGTTTTGCCTGAACCATTTAAAATGATGGTTTGGATTTTTTTCGGTAAGTCATTGAACGGGCTTTCAACATCGAAGCCATAATGATCAGCTAAAGAGTTGAGCATTTGGAAGTAATAGAAATTGCGTTTATCCCAGCCTCGGATTGCTCCGCCTGAAAGACTGAGCTCTTCATTCTGTACTACACGGTCGGGATCAAAATATTGCTGAACACCCAGTCCATCACAAGTACCACAGGCGCCCGCCGGGTTATTGAAAGAGAACAGGCGAGGCTCTAGCTCCTGCATGCTATAGCCGCAATGTGGGCAAGCGAAGTTGGCAGAGAAAACGATATTTTCATGTTCGCCTTCGGTCATCGGGATTACCGTAACAGTACCGCCAGAAAGCTCTAACGCGGTTTCAAAAGATTCAGCCAAACGCTGCTGAAGATCATCTCGCACCTTAAAGCGATCCACGACCACTTCAATGGTGTGCTTCTTGTGGAGTTCTAATGTTGGAGGATCGGATAGATCGCAGACCTCGCCATCAATGCGTGCACGGATATAACCTTGTGCGGCAAGATTGGCGAGCGTTTTAACATGTTCACCCTTACGGTCTTGTACTATTGGCGCGAGCAGCATCATTTTGCTGCCTTCAGGTAGCGATAATACTTTATCAACCATTTGACTCACGGTTTGTGCCGCAAGGGTAACATTATGAGTAGGGCAACGAGGTTCTCCGACACGGGCATACAATAGACGCAAATAATCGTAGATCTCAGTGATGGTACCCACTGTCGAACGTGGATTGTGGGATGTTGATTTTTGTTCGATAGAAATCGCAGGAGAGAGGCCTTCGATGTGATCAACATCGGGCTTTTCCATTAATGATAAAAACTGACGCGCGTAGGCAGATAATGACTCAACATAGCGGCGCTGTCCTTCCGCATAGAGAGTATCGAAGGCAAGCGAGGATTTACCTGAACCAGATAGTCCTGTGATAACAATCAGCTTGTCACGTGGAATAGTAAGATTGATATTCTTGAGGTTGTGCGTACGCGCACCCCTGACTTCGATTTGATCCATAATCTACCGACTAATTATTGATGACAATTAAGACAATGATTATGGCATAGGGTTTTGGGGCTTGAAAGAGTAAGCTGTATAAAGATACAGTAATATGAAGAGACTATTTGATTGCTATCGCAGTGCAACACTACCTATTTCGGTGAAGCGTAGCCGTAAGATAGTTATCCGTGATAGACTTCGCGATCACATCTAAACTTACATTTGTAGCAGCGACGAATAGACGCTGCGTCTGAAGAAATTTGGAGCTAACTATGGCCAGTCGTGGCGTAAATAAAGTTATCCTAGTCGGTAACTTAGGTAATGACCCAGAGATCCGTTACATGCCAAGCGGCGGTGCAGTAGCAAACATCACTATTGCTACTTCAGAGTCATGGCGTGATAAAAACACTGGCGAACAACGTGAGAAAACAGAATGGCACCGTGTGGCGCTATTCGGTAAAGTTGCAGAAGTTGCTGGTGAATACCTACGTAAAGGCTCACAAGTTTACATTGAAGGCCAACTACAAACGCGTAAGTGGCAAGACCAAAACGGCCAAGAACGTTACACAACAGAAGTTGTTGTTCAAGGCTTTAACGGCACAATGCAAATGCTTGGTGGTCGTCAAGGCGGCGGTCAAGGTATGGGTGCTCCTTCACAGGGTGGCGGTCAGCAGCAAGGTAACTGGGGTCAACCTCAACAACCTGCAGCGCAACAGCAGAATAACTTTGCACCACAGCAACAGTCTGCACCGCAACAACAAGCGCCGGCTCAACAGCCACAGCAGCAATACAATGAGCCACCAATGGACTTTGATGACGATATCCCGTTCTAAGTCTCGGGTTTAATCTTTTGTAAAGATATTAAATCCATGAAGCTTTTGAAAGCTCCGTATTACGGGGCTTTTTTGTTATTTACCATAAAGGAAATCCGCGGTTGTAGTTGTTAATTACCACCATTAGGGCAAAATTAAGCCCTAGGATGAGAGCAAAGAAAGGTTGGAGAGTATGTCTGATTTACGTAGCGTGATTATTGATTTATACCATGAGGCGTTAGCAACCACAGATGCAGAGCTTATTGGGGAGCTTACTGATGATACGGTATTGCTAGAAAGTGGACTCGATTCTCTTGGTTTTGCGATTCTAGTCGCACGATTGGAAGAAGAGCTGAATTATGACCCATTCTCGTTAATGGATCAGGCTGTTTATCCAACCACATTAAAAGAATTCGTCACTATTTACCGTCAATATCAGCCGAAATAAATCATGAAGTTGTTTGATTATCTTGCTAGCGATGACAGTAAAATATTGTTGGTTAATGCATTTCAATCACTGACACTCGCACAGCTGAAGCAAATCCAAACCGGGTACGTACAATTATTGTCTGATGTGCAGGGTAAACCTGTGTGTGTGGATATTACGAGTCATTTTACTTTGGCTCTGTGGTTGTTATTACTCGATGGTGTCGTTGAACGGTTGACGATTTTACCTCCAGACATCACAGACCAACAGCGAGCGGAGTTTATTGCGCAAACGGATTCAATATTATTATTGACTGATCGTGAAGCCATAGATGCGAATTGTGATGTTATTTACTTGTCAGAGTTACAACCATTACTCGAATTGAATTCATCAAATGTATCGCTGAACAATAACGTACAGACTCAGTGGGTACTTGCCACATCAGGAACAACGGCCACCCCTAAGCTGGTGGTGCATACATTGGCATCCTTAGCACATCAGGTAAAACGGCCTAAAGGTGACTTACAGCATGTATGGGGTTTGCTATATGGACTGCATCGCTTTGCTGGTTTGCAGGTTTTCCTTCAAACGGTCATGGCAGGTAACACCTTAGTCCTGATGGAGAAGGGGCAAGCATTGTCTGATGTACTTCTCTTGTTTGCTGATAATGCTGTTAGCTGTTTATCTGCGACGCCCACGCTATGGCGAAAAATCTTGATGTTACCTCACTGCGACTCGCTTGATTTGAAAGCGATCACCCTTGGTGGCGAAATTGCCGATAAGCAGATTTTGAGTGGTCTAGCTGCGCAGTATCCTATGTCTAAAATTCGGCACATTTATGCATCAACGGAAGCTGGAGTTGGTTTCTCGGTGAGTGATGGCTTAGCGGGTTTTCCTTCGTATTATATTGAGCAAGGGATAGGGCAAGTTTATTTAAAAATAAGCCAAGAGAGTACCTTGCTAATTAAATCACCAGCTTGTGCTCAGCGTTATTTGAATCAATATGATCTGACTTTAGTTGATGGCTATGTGGATACCGGTGATGTAATACGTTTTTCGCAAGGACGTTGGTACTTTGAAGGTCGAGCTAATGGCACCATCAATGTCGGTGGAAATAAAGTACAGCCTGAAACTGTAGAGCAAGTATTAAGGGCATACCCTGGGGTTCTATTAGCCTATGTCTTCGCGAAGAAGAGCTCTGTTATTGGGCAGTTGGTGCAGGCGACGTTAGTTCTAGATGATTCGGTTACTAATAAAAAAAATCATGTGCAAGCATTACGTCAGTATTGCAAGCTGCACCTAAAACCCTATCAGGTACCCGCCTTAATTAAAGTGGTTGATGACCTCCCACTTAACGAGAATGGAAAGGTATGTCGAAATGAGTAAATTAGTACTTGTTACTGGAGGAACCCGAGGCTTAGGACTTGCTATTGTAAAGCAGTTACTGACGATGGATTTCCGAGTTGTAGCAACAGGACGACAGTTAACGGGGGAGCTCGAAGCTTTGCTTGAGGGCTACCCACAGCAGTTATATTTTGAAGCTTTTGATCTGAGTAAAACAGATGAAATTAAGTACTTCATTTCATCTGTTGTAAAAGAGCATGGGCGGCTCTATGGGTTAGTGAATAATGCCGCGCTTGGCTACGATGGGGTATTAGCAACAATGCATGAGACTCAAATCGGTGAGCTGATTAAAGTTAATGTAGAGGCGCCAATCCTATTAGCCAAATATGCGAGCCGTAGTATGTTGATCAATCAAACTGGGCGGATAGTTAATATTTCATCGATTATTGCCAATACGGGGTTTAATGGCCTATCTGTATATGGTGCGACGAAATCTGCACTGAATGGACTAACCAAATCTTTGGCTCGTGAATTAGGGAAGGCCAATATCACGGTAAATTGTGTTGCCCCAGGTTATATGTCGACAGATATGACCTCTGATTTACAAGGTGATAAGTTAGCGACGATTGTACGCCGTAGCCCAATGAAAAAGTTAGTGACGCCCCAAGAAGTGTCAACTAGTGTTACATTTTTACTCAGTGAAGGGGCTAGCGCGATAACTGGAACGACGTTAACAATAGATGCTGGGAGTACAGCGTAATGGCGGTCAAATTTGAGATTTGTGCCGCTGAGCGGGTCGAACAGTTAATTGCATTTATTGATTGCCACTGGAAAAAAGATCATATCTTTGTTCGTGACCGCGAGTTATTTGATTGGCAACATAAGTCGGGTAACCACTATAATTTTGTGTTAGCACTTCAAGATGAAGAGATCATCGCGATTTTAGGCTTTATTCCAACATCTCAGTTTTCGCCTGCATTGGCGGTCCATCGTCAGGCTTGGTTAGCGATTTGGAAAGTTAGAGAGGATGTTAAATATCCAGGGTTAGGGCTGTTGATACTCAAGTTTTTGATAAAACAGTATGAACTAGCCACAGTTTGCTCACTGGGTTTGAGTCAGGCGGTAATCCCCATTTATAAAGCGCTTAAATATGAAGTGGGTCAACTTAACCATTATGTTTTTTTCCATCCTTCTCGCACTGATTTTACATTGGTAACACCCCCTTCGAATTATCAAGTCCCCTCGTTATCCGTTGATTTTCAGATCCGTAAAGTTGTTGATCTTGCGGGTATACAAGAGGCGGAATCACTCTTTGATCGCCAACCGATGAAAGATGCTATTTATATTTTAAATCGTTACATACACCACCCTCGTTATTGCTACCAAGTCTTAGCCGTGTATGAAAAATCGCAAGTCATTTCCCTGATTGTGTATCGCGAAATCATTCATAATGGAGCTAAGCTTGCGCGCATAGTGGATGTGCAGGGTGAGAGTGTTTTAACTGAAAAATATAACAGCGTGATTGCGCAATGGCTTGAACGAGAAGATCTTGAATATATTGATATTGTCTCTAATTTAGAAATAGAGGCTGGTTCTGGATTTAGGCATAATGTGGACGATAACTTTGTTGTACCTAACTATTTTGAACCGTTCGAGATGAAAAATATTACTATCGATTATGCTTATAAATCAGCGACAGCAAATGTCAGTATTTTCCGCGGTGACTCAGATCAAGATAGGCCAAACCTATGAATAAACTTACTGTTGTTATGTACCATTACGTACGGCGAATCAAACAGTCTCGCTATCCAGGTATTAAAGGTTTGGAGCTGGATGATTTTATCGCGCAGTTACGCTTTTTTAAGCAAAACTATCAAGTTGTGACTATGGAGCAGGTATTAGCGGCTAAACGAGGGAGTGGAACGCTACCTAACGATGCCTTGTTACTGACTTTTGATGATGGTTATGTCGAACATTTCACACATGTTTATCCGATCCTTAAAGCAATGAATATGCAGGGGTCATTTTATGTACCAGCAAAAACGGTATTGGAACATAAAATACTCGACGTTAATAAGCTCCACTTTATTTTGGCGTCAGGGGCGGAACATACAGCCTTACTCGCGACGCTTAAAGCCGATTTAGCATATTACCAGCAGTCTTATAATTTGGCAGAATACGACGACTATTATACTGAGTATGCAGTAGCCAACAGGTTTGACTCTGGAGACGTTATTTTTATTAAACGGATGTTGCAGCATGTCTTGCCGGAAGCATTACGATTAATCATTGTCGATAAATTGTTTGTACAGCATGTTGGTGTCGATGAAGCGACTTTTGCTCAAGAGTTGTATATGGATAAGCATCAGCTTGCTGAATTGATTCGGGGGGGAATGCATATTGGTTGCCATGGCTATGATCATTATTGGTGGGATAAATTAACCAGCAGCGAGTTGGATGATGAACTGAGTCAGTCTAAACAATTTTTGGCATCTCTAGGCTGTAACATGAATCAGTGGACAGCTTGTTACCCGTACGGTTCATCGAGTGAATCGGTAGTTAAAGCACTTAGTGAACAAGGTTGCCAACTGGCATTTACTACAGAAGTAAATATCGCCCATGTTATGGATGCAACCTGCTACTTGCTACCGCGGTTAGATACCAATGACTTCCCGCCAAAGAGTGATAACTACCTTAAATTTATCGATTAAGCGTCGAATAAAGCTGGGTTTTACGCTAATTTAAACCGCTAAAGGACTGGCTTTCTCTTTAATAAAATCAATAAATAGCTTGGTTTTAACGTGATTGTAATCCAGCTTAGGATAATAAGCATAAGCCGTACCTGTTGCCTGTTTTAGTTCGGGTAAAACAGGTACCAGCAAGCCTTTTCCTAGTTCACGTTTAATGGTGTTTTCACCCGTAAGGATGATCCCCATTCCGGCGACAGCTGCTGCCACTAATGCTTCGGGATTTTGAGTCGTAAAATTACCGCGTAAGCGAAGCTGGATGTCATTCTCAAACATATGCACTTGCTCATGCCCATAGACGCCAAACAACAGGCAGTTATGTTGAGTCAGTTGTTCTGCGGTTTCAATGAGTGGCTTACTCGCTAAGTATGATGGCGCAGCATAGAAACACGGCTGGAAATTAAAGAGCTTGGTGGCGATGTAACTTGATGAGTTAAAGTCAGTCAGTTCACGGGTGATAAATACATCCAAATTCAAATCAGGCAACTGACCCGCTGTAATGGTATGCAGCTCCACCTGAATGTTCGGATAGCGCTCCATAAACTCGGCAAGATAGTGCACTAGCACACGGCTTCCCGTCGCAAGTGGTGCGCCAATGCGAAGCACGCCACTGACTTCGCCATAGGCCGATGTTGTTTCAGCGAGCATCTGGTGCCAGTCATCTAATAACCGAGTACTTCTCTGGTAAAACAATTCCCCTGCATCCGTCACGGTTAAGCTGCGTGTCGTGCGCTTTAATAGCTGGACGCCTAGCTGTTTTTCTAGCCACGATAAGCGTTTTGATAGCGCCGAACTTGATGTGTTGAGCTGGGTTGCCGCTTGTGCGAGTGAGCCTTGGTCAACCACAGTCACGAAACTTTTTGTGCAGGTAATCCAATCCATAAAAATCCAGTGATGAAAGGTACGAAATCGCAGAGTAGTAGTTCACATTAGATGTGGAACAAGTGATAATCATTACAAATAGGCAACATTAACGATCATAACAGTCGTATATGAAGGTGGCACACTGTTTTCGATACTTGTCGGGTGGCGCATTGTAATCATTTAGTAACCCTTTATATTTTATTCAGAACATTATGTGAAGCAGGAAGTTATGAGAAAAGCCTCAGGGATGAAGTTGACCAATCGACTGGTTACTTTTGTCACACTTATTGTGATTTGTGCCATCTTCGTCATCTTTATTGGCGGTGCATTGAGTTTTCGTAAATTAGGGCAAGATTACCTGACACATTACCTTGATGGTGTGGTTGCAGTGATAGATCAAGAGCTGGCCGATCCTCAAGGTTCACAAGGATTATCTCGTTGGTTGCCTAAGTTATTGAAAGCCAGCAATGTGGTGGAGCTTGAAGTCGGTAGTGATGCTGGTGTGATTTATTCTTTCCGTGGCCTGCAAAAAATCCAAGACCCGAATATCCTCCACCTTGGGCACTACCAGTTAGAACATAATCCTGGTTTTTATATTGAACTAAAATCTTTACCGCCATACACCGAATTCACCTATTCGATTGGTGCGATGTCATCCATTAGTTTAGCTATCGTAATGATTATTATGGGCTTGGTATGGGGAATGAATTGGCTTCGCTTGCAGCTGCATGGTTCGGAATTGCTGGAACACCGAGGCCGGATGATCTTGGCGGGACGCGTGGCTGATTATGAGGTTGGTGATGATAAAGAGTGGCCAGCCACTGCGAGTCTAGCACTTGATCAAATGATTGCAGAATTGAAAGATGCTCGCCAAGAGCGGAGTCGTTTCGATACCTTTATTCGTACTCATACGTTTCTTGACCAATTAACAGGTGCGGCAAATCGGGTGTTATTTGATAGTCGATTACAGTCGGTAGTACAAGATCAGGAAACTCACGGTGCTGTGATTTTGATTCGTATTGCGGATTGGGATGAGTTATTAGCCGACCAAGGAAAAGAGACGGCTGATGAGCTGGTTCGTGATGTGGGGGTGATCCTGTCTAACTTGATCCAGCGTTATCCTGATACTGTATTATCCCGATACTTTGACGCTGAATTTGCCATCATGTTACCTCAGCAGTCAGTGAAAGAAGTGCGCTTGTTTACCAACCAAATGCTAAATGCACTAGAGCGGCTGCTGCCGCCAGCACCATTAGAGCCTGATAATTGGTGCCACATTGGTATGACATCTTTCGTAAGTGGTGAACGACGCGGGCGGATCATGGATGAGGCCGATATGGCCCTTCGAAGTGCGCAATTGCAAGGTTCAAATAACTGGTTTGCATTTAAGAAAGAGCAACAAGCGGAAGATGCCAGGGGCAGTGTCCGTTGGCGAACACTGCTGGATGCCGTTTTGAATGCGCATGCTATTTTACTTCATCAACAACCTGTGATTAGTGCAAGTGATGGCCGTGTTTTACATCGCGAGTTGCTGGCTCGAATTAAAGATGAAAATGGCATTCAAATTAAAGCCTCGCGATTTTTACCTGCGGTTGAGCAAGTCGGTTTTACTATTCGAATGGATAAACAGGTGGTTAGCCAAGCCCTTGTCACACTGAAGCGAATGCCATCAAGCGAAGCCCTCTCGGTTAACCTCAACGTGACCTCCTTATTGGATCGCAATTTTGTTCGTTGGTTACGCGATGAATTATTGCAAACGCCTCGTACCGTGTTGAACCGTTTGTTATTTGAAGTGACAGAGGGCACGTTAGTTAAACATTTAGATGCAATGCGACCGATAGCGCGAATGATTGTGGGCTTAGGCTGTAAATTAGTGGTTGATCAGGCTGGCCGTACCATTGTCAGCACCCATTATATTAAAGATATTAATGTGGATTATATTAAGCTACATCGTAGTTTGGTACGTGAGATTAATTTGCGGCAAGAAAATCAACTTTTTGTGCGTTCCATGCTAGGTGCCTGTGGTGATAGCCGAGCCGAGGTTATTGCCGTTGGGGTTGAGAATGACAAAGAGTGGAGTGTGTTGAAATCATTAGGGGTGCATGCTGGGCAAGGGCGTTATTTTGCTCCAGAGGTGAGCTTGGAAAAGCAGTGGGTTTCTGATTAAAAAAGAAACTGATTATGTATTTTATAAATATGATAAAAAGAGATCACATAACATACTTATTGTGAATAATTTAGGGTAAAATAGTCAAACTATTGACGTGGTGGAATAATCTACTAGTTGTATTGCTGAATTGCCGTCGAATTGGAAAGCCATGAAAACTCACTCTTTTTTCAGTCGTTTTATAAAAAGCAAAAAGCAGAGTCCTGTTATTAGTCTGGCTGTGTTTCCAGAATCGATTACGTTAGTCTTTGAATCACAATCATTATGGGTGGTTGATAATCATGATGCGACCAATAATGTTCAACGCGAATCAGCGATTCAAACGTTATTAACGAAGCATCAATTGGTTGGTTGCCAAGTTAAGTTGGTGATAGGCCACGGCTTATATCAATCACTGCTAATAGAAAAGCCAGAAATCCCACCCGACGAATTACCTACTGCTTTACCCTTCTTGATCAAAGATTTGGTCAATGAGTCACCGATGGAGTTGGTGGCAGATGGTTTCTCTGCACCTTTAAAAGATCGTTTGCAAGTTTTTGCCGCAGGGCGAAAAACACTCGAACCCTTAATTAAAGCGGTGGCGAAAGCGGGGAGTGAAGTTGCTTCTATTTCAACTGAAGAAGTGCAATGGGGCGCGTTAACCTCGCCCACGATGAGTCAACTTATCTTACATCGCCGTGAAAGTTCAGGCTTACAACTAACGGCTTTTAAACAGCAAGTCATGTGTTTTCAACGCCAGCTGCGTGGCGTGAGTTTCCCTTTAATGGCGGATGGTGCGAGTGAGCAACAAGTAGCTTTACAGCTAGATAGCCTCGCACTTGAATTGCAACGCTCGTTAGATTTTTTAAGTGCACAGCTGCGTGATAATCCAATCTCTCAATTGTTGATATCGTGTGATGGCGAGGATGATTCTGCATTGGCACAGGCATTGAGTGATCGTTTGAGTGTAAAAGTGATCGCGATAGTACCGCCGTCTGACACTCTACTTTCTAATGCTTCTCGGATTGCATGGGCTGCTCGAACGGCCATTCAAGCGGCAAACCTTGATCTTTATACCGATAGCTTAAAACCCCAAACGCAGTTGCTGACGCTACGCAATGTGATGGCGAGTTGGCTAATTGGTATTATTTTGATGGCAACATTTTTTGGCTGGCAACAATGGCAAGGCTATGTTGTTGAACAGAGGTTAGCCGCTGAACAAAGCCGACTCTCGTTAAAACAAGGTGAAATCAATCGTTTAAAAACAGCGTTGTCGCAACACTTACCAAGCGAAGTGAAAGTGGAGTTAGCGGATAACCTAGAACAGCATGTTGCAACTCAACAGGCCACGCTAAATGCTATTGAGGGGCACGATAGTAGCCTACGAGTAGGGTTTGCGGGCATGTTACAAGAGTTATCAGATGCGGCAAATGGTGATATATCACTGAGCCATATTCATGCTACGGGTTTATCGCTTGATTTAGCTGGTGTTGCACGCAGTCCTGAATCGGTACCGAGTTGGATTCAAGCATTTAAAGAATATGACCACCTAATGGACCGTCGCTTTCAAGTGATGTCATTAGGGCGCAATGACAACAATGTGGTGACATTTAAGTTGCAAGCACAGCGCGTGAATAAAGTGGTAGGAGAAGAAAAATGATGAATCTATGGCATCAACTATCTGACCGCTTTGATGAACTCAGCCAACGCGAGCAGGTGTTAATCTTTGTTTCTGGTTGGATTGCGTTGCTGTTTGTGGGGTATTTAGTATTTATAGAACCACAAATGAAGTTGTTATCCAGCACTCGTCTCGCTGTGATTAACACGAGCAATCAGTTGATCAACAGTGAAAATCAAGTACTGGTCATGGAACGTAAGCTCAAGGACGATCCTGATGCTGAAGTCGATCAGCGTATTGCGCACCTTAGAGTGCAAAATCGTCAACTCAATCAGCAGCTAGAAGGGCGTGTGGGGAGCTTAGTCACTCCGATGCAAATGTCGACCTTGATGGAAGATGTGTTGCGCCGCAGCGATCGCTTGAAATTAGTCAGCTTACACTCTCAACCGCCAGCGCAACTGCTCAGTGGTGAAGATGAAGGTTATTACATCCACCCAGTACGATTGCGTTTACGTGGCCGATATTTTGATGTCGTTAATTACTTACAACAACTTGAAGCCTTGCCCGTGAAGTATTACTGGCAGAGTTTCGATTATCAGGTCAATACATACCCGTGGGCGGACATCCAATTGGATGTGTATACCTTAGGTGAAAGTAAGGACTTTATTGGTGGCTAATTACTTGGTAGTTAATAAATCGGTTTTGAAACAGGTTTTCATTATCTCACTAGGGTTAAGCATGCTAACGAGCAATGTTGTGCATGCTAACCAAGATCCGACAGCACCACTTGGTTGGCAAGCACCCGCGAAAAAGCACACCACAACACGTACTCGCTTACCACAGCTGCAAGGTATTCTTTGTGATGAAACTAGCGTTTGTACTGCCATTTTGAATAACAAGGTGGTGAGTTTAGGTGGGCGCGTTAGTGGGTACACCTTATCGTCGATACAAGATGAAAGCGTCATGATTCGTCGCGGCAGTAAACAGTGGCGATTGGAAATGTTCGCTGAAAATATAAAAACAGATTAAGGGTGAGTAGTTAAGATGCGTAGATTAGTTATTGGAGTGCTTTTAGCGTCGTTAATTGGCTGCTCAACGAACATGGGGCACCGCGATCCTGTTGAGATCAAGCAAGAGCTTAATGCGGCTGCCAATGAAGCCAGTAGCCGACCGCTGACAGATTTGCCTTCTGCAGTGAGTGACGATTTGATGCCAAGCTTAGATGGCAAAGATTTTGCGTCAACGTCGTCATTAGAAAAGCGCTTTCGTGTTAATGCCCGCAATGTGGATGCGCGTACCTTTTTTGGCAGTCTGGTAAAAGGCACGCCATTTAATATGGTGATCCATCCGAAAGTTACTGGCCGTATCTCGCTAACATTGCGTGATGTGACCTTGGATGAAGTGTTGGCTGTGGTATCGGATATTTATGGTTATAACGCCACTCGCC
Source organism: Photobacterium kagoshimensis (assembly GCF_050337045.1). NCBI lineage: Bacteria > Pseudomonadati > Pseudomonadota > Gammaproteobacteria > Vibrionales > Vibrionaceae > Photobacterium > Photobacterium kagoshimensis. The sequence goes on from NZ_JAKJSO010000017.1 coordinate 26,197, forward strand.
AAGGCAATATCATCAAAGTATTCCCTGCTACTTTACGTACTGAAGTGATTCCTGTTGATTACTTGCAATTGCAGCGTCGCGGGGTGTCACTCACGTCGTTGACGACGGGATCGATGACCAGTAACAACCAAAATTCAAGCTCTAACTCAAAATCAAACAGCAGTAATAGTTCGAATAAAGACAGTAATTCAAATAACTCAAATAAAAAAACGACCACGCCAACCGGTGGTAGCAGCATTGAAACCGTGTCTGAAAGTGACTTTTGGGCGCAGCTAGAAAAAGCCGTGACAGCGATGATCGGTAATGGTCAGGGACGTAGCATAGTGGTGTCACCACAGGCGAGTTTGATCAGTGTTCGTGCTTATCCGAATGAATTGCGTGAAGTGAAAGAGTTCTTGGGTATTTCTCAAGAGCGACTAAAGCGTCAAGTAGTGCTTGAAGCCAAGATCATGGAAGTCACCTTGAATGATGGTTATCAGCAAGGGGTGAATTGGAGCAACATTACTTCAAGTATTGGTGGTACTGACATTATATTTGGCCGTACCGCGGCTAATGCTGCAGCTGGTATCGTGCCTCTTCCTGGGGGCGATGCGATTGCTGCTGCCTTAGGTGGCCAAACGAATATCACCATTAAAGATGGTAACTTCGAGGCCGTATTGAGTTTCTTAGAAACGCAAGGCGATCTTAATGTGCTATCTAGCCCACGCGTGACCGCAGCGAACAACCAAAAAGCGATCATTAAAGTGGGGGGCGATGAGTACTTTGTGACTGACATTTCGGGTGGTGAGGTGAGTGGCGATAACAGCACAGCGTCACCTGATATTGAGTTAACCCCCTTCTTCTCGGGTATTTCGCTCGATGTGACACCACAAATTAATGACAGCGATGAAGTGCTTCTTCACGTTCACCCTGCGGTCGTGGATGTGGTGACTGAATCGAAAGAAATTGATCTTGGGAGTAAGTTTGGGGTGTACAAATTACCACTGGCGAAAAGCTCAATTCGTGAATCAGATTCAGTGATCCACGCGCGCAGTGGGGATGTGGTGGTGATTGGCGGTTTAATGAAGTCACAAACCGCAGATCAAGTATCGAAAGTGCCACTGCTTGGTGATATTCCAGCGTTGGGTCACCTGTTCCGTAACGTCAATAAGATCACGCAAAAAACAGAGCTGGTCATTTTGCTTAAACCAACGGTTGTCGGAGAGCAAACATGGCAAAAAGAAATTGAACGTTCTCGCGCGCTTGTGACGGAATGGTTCCCTGAAGATAACTAAGCCATTGCAGTATGTATGAATCGTACTTTGGCTGTAAGCAGTCGCCTTTTACGCTAACGCCTAATACGGCAATGTTCCATGCATTGCCGCCACACCTTGAAGCGATTCAAACCGCTTTGGCAGCATTGGCGATGGGTGAAGGCATAGTGCATATATCGGGCGAGGTCGGCACGGGTAAAACCTTGGTTTGTCGAATGCTGATCAATCAACTACCGGATCATTTTGATCTGGCTTATTTACCTACGCCTGCCGCTTCTGCGCAGGAGTTACGGGTTGCTATAGCCAATGAGCTAAACGTTGTTAGCGAAGGGGATATGACCACCCTTACCGCCCGTTTACACAGAGAACTGATTGTTCGTAAAGAAAAGGGACAATCGGTAGTGGTCATTCTCGATGAAGCACAGGCACTGCCAGATGAAGCATTAGAGGCGATTCGTTTATTGGGTAACCTTGAAACCGAGCATGAAAAGTTACTGCATATTGTGCTTATCGGCCAACCTGAATTGGATGTTCGATTACAACAGCATCATTTACGTCAGTTTCAGCAGCGAGTGACATTTAAAGCAAGCTTACGGCCATTAGATATAGCTGAAACCATTGCTTATATTGAATACCGTTTAGCTTGTGCGGGGTGTCACCGGACATTATTTTCGTTGCCTCTGTATAAGGCTCTATGGCAATCGAGCCAAGGTATTCCACGGGTGATCAATTTGCTGTGTCATAAAGCGCTATTAGCGACATACAGTCGAAAGTTACCTGTAGTGGGTCAGCAAGAATTATTGCTGGCAATAAAAGAAACCAATGGTGCCCGTCAGCCCCTCTGGACATACCCAATATTGTGGGGATGGAAATTAGCATGAGTGAAATTAATAAAATGCTTTCGCGCTTAGCCGCGAAGCAACACGCGAGTGGTTGTCAGCACGGTAAGAATAATCAACAAGCACCACTTGTTGCTGCCAAAGTTACCCCGATACCTGCATCAAAAACACCGCGTATTATCGTTGGCACCAGTTGTGCGGTGCTCCTGACTGCGACTCTGGGGTGGTGGTTTGGACAGCAACCGAATAACAGTATGGCGTCAGGCTCTATTGAAGAGGGGACCTTTACTGCTGTGATGGCGGCAAATGCTGCTGAAATAACGCCAGATGTCCCCGTCACCGCAGTGGCGAAGGCGGATATTACGGCTGAGGCCACAGTAGCGGTCTCGAATAATGCAGAGCAACCTTTGCTGACAACTACCGTTCCAGTGAAGACGGTTAGCCCAGCACCTGCCGCTGAATATCATCAGACGACGTCGAAAGCTGCGATAAAAGTAGCGGCAATTTCTCCCCCCGTTACGGCCCAACCGCGCGTTGTGAGCCGTGATACTCCCGTTGTTAAGGCAAAAGCTGTGGTGCCTGTATCACCGATTGCCGATGAAATGGGTGAAGATGAAAGTCTGACCATAGAGGCGGTCGAATTGTCAGGTCAAGAGCTCGCGAAAATTGAGTACTCGCGCGCAATGAAAGCAGTAAAGGCAGGCAACAGTAAGCAAGCTGTTGAGTTTTTGGCAAAAGCTATTCAGTACAACCCAGATTGGATTGACGCCCGTCAGCGCCTATCTGCGCTACATTATGGCCGTGGCGAAGTACGCCAAGCGATTCTTACTTTGCAGCATGGTCTGGCTCGCGATAGTGACCAACCTGAATTGCGACTCACAATGGCCAAATTGTTAGTCAATGAATCTCAGCCTCAAGCCGCTTTAACTGTATTAAGTGAACTACCGAATCATACACCAAGTAAATACCTTGCCATGCGTGGAGCACTAGCGCAGCAGCTTAAAGACAACACGCGTGCACTTGAGAGCTATCAGCGCTTAGTAAAAAGCGAACCATTTGATGGACGTTGGTGGTTAGGGTTAGGCATTGCACTTGAACGCACCAATGACGCTGAAAAAGCCCTCAACGCTTATCAGCAAGCCTTAGCGATGGGGCAAATCTCGGTTCAAACACAGCAGTTTATTCAACAGCGTGTGTCATACCTTCAATCGCAGGGGAGCTAAGCCATGCAGATCCGATTACGTAAACGTCTGGGTGACTTATTGGTTGAAGAGGCCATTATCTCTCAGCAACAGTTAGAACACGCGCTAGATCAACAGCAAGTTTCAGGCAGGAAGCTGGGTGACACCCTGATTAGCTTAGGTTTCTTAACTGAAAAGCAAATGCTTGAATTCTTGGCACGTCAACTCGACATCCCTCTGGTGGATCTCAATCGCGCCAATATTGATGCCGATGCCGTGGCCTTGCTTGGTGAAGTCCATGCCCGTCGTTTACGGGCATTAGTGATCAGCCATCGTGGTGATACGGTACGGGTAGCCATGAGTGATCCTGCGGATCTTGCGGCACAAGAGGCGATTTTTGATCAGCTACAGGATTATCGGGTTGAGTTAGTGATCGCAAGAGAGAGCCAACTGATTGGTTCGTTCGACCGCTACTATCGCCGCACCAAAGAAATTGTCTCGTTTGCTGAGCAGTTGCAAGCCGAGCATAGAAGTGACTCTGATTACACTTTTGGCCTTGAGGATACTGAAAACGACGAAGTCACGGTCGTTAAACTGATTAACTCTTTGTTTGAAGATGCCATTCAAGTGGGGGCATCTGACATCCATATCGAACCTGACACGAATGTTTTGCGGATCCGCCAGCGAATTGATGGCGTATTGCATGAAACTCTGCTGAATGAAGCCAGTGTGGCATCTGCGTTAGTTTTACGCTTAAAGCTGATGGGCGGGTTAGATATTTCTGAAAAACGCTTGCCGCAAGATGGCCGCTTTAATGTCAAAGTGCGTGGGCATTCAGTCGATGTACGTGTGTCTACTATGCCCGTACAGCATGGCGAGTCTGTTGTAATGCGTTTACTGGATCAGTCGGCGGGGATCTTAAGCCTTGAAGAAGTCGGTATGCCAGCCGATCTTTTAGCTCGCTTTCGTCGCCAGCTCAAACGCCCACATGGCATGATCTTAGTTACGGGCCCGACAGGTTCAGGTAAAACAACCACCTTATACGGCGCACTGAGCGAGCTAAATAAGCCGGGTAAAAAACTGATCACAGCCGAAGACCCAGTGGAATATCGATTACCACGGGTTAACCAAGTACAGGTAAATGCCAAAATCGGCCTGACTTTCTCATCCATCTTGCGTACGTTCTTGCGCCAAGACCCCGATATTATTCTGGTGGGGGAAATGCGTGACCAAGAAACAGTTGAAATAGGGTTGCGATCAGCCTTGACTGGTCACCTGGTCTTATCGACCTTGCATACCAATGACGCAGTGGACAGTGCACTGCGGATGATGGACATGGAAGCACCAGGTTACCTTGTTGCCAGTGGTGTTCGAGCCGTGTTAGCGCAGCGTTTAGTACGAAAGGTGTGTGCAGATTGCGGTGAACCAGAAGCGCTGGATGATGCCAAGCGGCAATGGTTTAAAGCGCGCTTTCCCGATGTGGAAACGGCAACCTTTCAACAAGGCCGAGGTTGCCAAAGCTGTAACTTCACCGGCTATCGAGGCCGTATTGGCGTGTTTGAATTGCTTGAATTTGATCAAGCCATGATGGATGCCTTACGTGATAATAATGCGGTGCTATTTAGCCAAATTGCGCGTACCAGCAAAGGCTATCAACCACTCATTAATTCCGCACTGGAGTTAGCGTTGAGCGGCAGAACCAGCCTAGATGAAGTGATTCAACTTGGCGAAGGGGATTTTATCGATGATAGCTTGCTATAGAGAGCGACAGCATGCCAATTTTTAATTATCGCGGACGTGACAGCCAAGGGAAAATGTTGCGAGGTCAATTGGATGCAGCTTCACAAGAGGCAGCGGCTGATGTTTTGATGCGCCAAGGTGTTATTCCGCTCGATATTCGTCAAGGAAGAGCGAAATCCGCGGGTATTGATGTCAAAGCGCTGTTTCAAAGCAATGTACCACTCGATATGTTGGTTATCTTTTGTCGCCAGATGTTCAGCTTGACTAAAGCGGGCGTTCCCTTATTGCGTTCCATAAATGGATTGGCGCAGAGTTCAAACCACCCATTAATGAAAGAAACGCTGGAAACCGTCGCAGCGGAACTTACTAATGGTCGTTCATTGTCATCCTCCATGAGTCAGCATCCTCGTGTGTTCTCTGAGCTTTTTGTGTCGATGATCCACATTGGTGAGAACACGGGCCGCTTAGATGACTCGTTATATCAACTCGCGCTTTATTACGAGCAAGAGATGGAAACCCGCCGCCGCATCAAGTCTGCGATGCGTTATCCGATCTTTGTACTCTCCGCCATCATGATAGCGATGACAGTACTGAACATTAAAGTGATCCCACAGTTCGCTTCCATGTTTGAACGTTTCGGTGTTGAGTTGCCATTGCCGACGCGGATTTTAATTGGCACCTCTAATTTCTTTGTGAATTATTGGCCGTTAATGTTTGGTGGGCTTTTCTTGACTTGGATTGGTGTACGTTTGTGGCGGAATACCGCAGATGGTAAAGAAAAGTGGGATGGCTGGCGCCTAAAAGTGCCCATTATTGGCACCATTGTTAACCGCGCACAATTATCACGTTTCTCGCGTACCTTCTCTTTGATGATCCGCGCTGGGGTTCCTCTGAACCAAGCGTTACAAATGGCGGCTGAAGCCTTAGGTAACCGCTATTTAGAAAAACGCCTCATTGATATGAAAAACGGTATTGAAGGTGGTAACAGCATTTCACAAACGGCCACTCAGTCTGGCGTGTTTACGCCATTGGTTTTACAAATGATTGCCGTGGGTGAAGAAACGGGGCAAGTGGATGAGTTATTGCTAGAAGCATCAGATTTTTATGATCGTGAAGTGGATTATGACCTCAAAACGCTAACCGCACGTATAGAGCCGATCTTATTAGCCATTGTTGCTGCGATGGTACTCGTCTTAGCTTTAGGGATCTTTGTCCCTATGTGGAGCATGCTCGATGTTGCCCGAGGCGTTTAACTTACGCCAAGCTGGGCGCTATAAATTTTTCATTTGGTTTGCCTTGATACTAACGTTGATTTTTGTACTGCAGCATGAGTGGCAAAGAGTGAATGCTAAAGCGGAAGATGTCGCCCTGACGTTGACCATCAATTCACTGTATGAAAGTGCGTCTTCGCTACGGCAATCATGGGAATTGAATAATCGGCCAGAGTCTCTGGAAGTTGATGGTGTAAACCTTCACTTTACTAAGCTTGGATGGCCGCTTATTGAGCAAGATAATAACCTCGATTGTTATCAATTATGGCGAATATTAGCGCCCGCCAATATTTCGGCACCTTATGTTTCCTTGCTGTATACAAAAGAAGCAAGTTCTGTGACTTATGAGTCATGTATCTACGAAATAAGTGCAGGAAAATGGCTGGAATTATTTTACGAAAATGAGACAATAAAGTTTAACGATTTTAGGGCAAGAAAAGAGTCGTAAAGTTGACGCTTTACGTGAGGTTAGTATGAAAAAACAAGTCGGCTTTTCATTAGTTGAATTAGTGATCGTTATTATTGTTGTCGGTTTATTGGCAGTTGCAGCACTTCCTCGTTTTTTGAATGTGACGGATGAGGCAAAAAAAGCGTCTATTCAAGGGGTTGCGGGTGGTTATGCGACTGCAGCTTTATCAGCTCGCGCGCAGTGGGAAGCCTACGGTCGACCTACGGAAGGCTCTGGTGCGAGTCGAGTACAAAAAGTGAATTATGATGGCACGGAGTTTTACCTTACTGTCGCCACGACAGACGGTAAAATTAGTGATGGTTATCCGCTCTCTTTGAGTGACAAAAAAATCTCAGCGGTAGACAGTTCAGATTGTGTGGATTTAATGCAGAACCTATTGCAGAATCCACCGCTAGTAACCAGTAATAGTACAGAAGCTCAAACAGGGAAATACCTGTTTTATGTTACGAAAGAAACAGCAGATGCACAAAGTGCATGTCGCTATTATCAGTTAGCGTCAGCTAACGCCCAAGGTGATGTCGTGAGTAATTTAACCTCCGGACATTCATTCATTTATAAGCCTGCAAAAGGGCAAGTTGAAGTAGTGCTTAATTAGCCTATATAACTAAATTATTGAGAAAGTAGGAGTTATTTATGAAGCGTCAAGGTGGTTTCACGCTTATTGAGTTAGTGGTTGTGATTGTGATTTTGGGTATTTTAGCGGTGACTGCTGCGCCTCGATTCTTAAACCTGCAAGGCGATGCGCGTAACGCAGCCCTACAAGGTCTAAAAGGTGCAATCAATGGCGGTGCGGGCATCGTTTACGGTAAAGCTGCGATTGCAGGTAAAGAAAGCAGTGATACTGCGACCCCGATTGACGGTATTCAAACCATTTATGGTTACCCGACTGCGACATCAGCTGGTATTGTAGCAACGCTTTCAAACTTTAATGATGATTGGGTGATTGTTAAAGATACAGGCCAAAATAACGGTGCTGAGAAAACAGTATTACTGACATTCAAGCAATATGCAGGTAAAGCTCAAGCAGACATTAATAAGTGTTTTGTTACTTATACATCAGCAAAAGATAAGTCTACACCTGCAAAAGTAACTATTGATGCAGATGCTTGTAAGTAAGCTTTATTAATATAAAAGAGTGAATATTATGAAACGTCAGAATGGTTTTACCCTGATTGAACTAGTGGTTGTTATTGTTATTCTAGGTATTTTAGCGGTTACAGCTGCGCCTCGATTCCTTAACCTACAAGATGATGCGCGTGATGCATCGCTAGAAGGCCTAAAAGGTGCCATTAACGGTGCGGCGGGTATCGTTTACGGTAAGTCTGCTATCGAAGGCAAAGAAAGAAAAGATTCCGATACAATTACAGTTGACAACGAAACCCTGAATGTTGCGTACGGCTACCCGAAAGCAACTGATATCGAAAATGCGGTACAGCTAGATTTAACTTCTGAGTGGAAGGTCGCAAATGTTTCTGGCGCAACGGGTACTAAAAAAGCATTTACATTAAAAAACTATGCTGAAGACCCTGTGACAAAGTGCTATGTACTTTATACAGAAGCAACATCGGCAACGTCTGGTGCAGTAACTACCGTTAAAGGTTGTGAGTAACAACTTTTCATAGAGCCTCTTTTTGAGGCTCTATTTCATAAAGGCATGCAGTGTTTTTATGAAATAGAGTCAGCTATCGCAAGGCAATGTATGACCCACCATAATAGAGGTTTTACCCTCGTTGAACTCATTGTCGTGATCTTACTGATAGGCATCGTTAGCGGTACTGTTGCGTCGCGATTTGTCGGGCGAGACAGTTTCGACGCCTTTCTTAACCGCGATGTCGGCATTTCTTTAGCGCGTCAAATCCAAATTATGGCGATGAACCAGTCTATATCCTCATCAGGTTCTTGCTACGCTCTAATCATCGAACAGGATTATTTGGGCAGCCCAAATACCACCACCTGTCATCAGCAATTCCCTGATTTACTGCCGCCATTAACCGCTGACGATAAGCTAGTGATTAGTTCTCGTGAGTTCGGTATCTCCAATGAAAAAGTAGAAATGTATTTCGATATCACGGGTAAACCTTTTTATTTTTTAGGAGCCGAGAAACATTCTGCATGTGCAGCGATATGTAAGTTTGACTTTCTAACTAGCGCCAACCAAAAGAGCAGTATGTGTATCAACAAAGAAGGGTACATTTATGCGTGCTAGCGACGTAGTGACGAAGCAAAAGGGGTTTACTCTTATTGAAGGTGTTATCACCATAGTGATCCTGGGGATTGCTATGGTCACTATGACCAGCTTTATTTTCCCACAAGTTGAACGCTCTGCTACACCACACTATCAAGCTCGTGCTGCTGCTATCAGCAATGCTTTTTTGAATGAGATCTTATCGCGTAAGTTTGATCAGAATTCAGAACCTGTACGTGATGTACATTTGCGTTGTGGTGAGCGTGGTATTACTTGCACTTTTCCTGATGTTAAAACAGGTCGTTGGCCTGAAGATGATCCGCTTGAATATACCGACATTCTCGATGGGAAAGGTGATGTGATTGGTAAGCGTTTAAACGTTGAATTTGCCGATGATGTCGATGATTTTCATGGTTGCTGGGGGGATGCCCAGTTGTGTCGCCAGCGTTACGCATCAGCAAAATATCCATGGCAAGGCTTGATTGAGAATTTGCTTGATCCAAGTCGAACCCCTGATGAGGATGTTGGCTATAACAATATGACGCTTCGGGTTGACGTCAGTTACGGCTCACCGTCAACAGGGGCGGAAGATCCTGCGCAACGAAGCTTTAAGCGCATTGCAATCGAGGTGGATACAGGGCGTTATGGGTTATATGACTTTGCTGCCTATCGGGGGAATTATTAATGAAGCTCTCTCGTGGTTTTACCTTATTAGAGATGGTGATAGCACTGGTTGTGCTCGGGGTTATTTCTTTAGGTGTTGGAAGCTATTTCCAATTAGGGGTACAGGGTTACACTGATACTGTTAATCGTGACCGTGCGCAAACGGAACTGCGCTTTGCGGTAGAGAAGATCACCCGTGAAGTGCGGCATGCTGCTCCCAACAGTGTTTTTTTAGATTCAAATGCAGCGGGTGAAGCTAATAGCTGCCTTTCATTTTATCCCGTGGTTGGATCGGGTTTTTACCTCAATCAACCCAAAGGGAATCGTCTCGATTTTATCTTGAGTGGCTCAGATCAAGAATCAAAAGCATTAGTTGCAGAGATTAACAAACAGCCACACCATTATTTTTTGGCCATTGGTTTTGGGTCTTCATCACAGTACACCAATGGAAATAAAGTGATTAAGGCTGCGGAGGATCCCGCTGGTCATATTGATCTAACGACTCAAGATGAATTAACCGTGACCTCACCAGCAAACCGAGCCTATCTGTACCTAGAACCCGTATCGTATTGTTATTTTCAAAATAAAATTTATCGATTTACAGGTAATAAGAAGCCGTTAGCAAAGTATCTACCAGAGAATCTAATTGCGGGTGGTGTATCTAATATGGATATTTCTGCGCAGGCGCCAGGATTAAGCCGAAATGGGATGGTTCATATTAGCCTTTCTGCTGAGGTGGATGGCGAAACAACAAGTTATGAGCATACAGTGCAGGTGTTGAATGTCTTATAAAAAACAACAAGGTAGTGCATTGGTTATGTCATTGGTGGTGATTACCGTCATGGCTGTGTTTGCGGCAGCCATGGTCAAACTGGATTGGTCGAATCAAGAGATGACCAGCCGTGAAGTATTTGCCACCCAAGCGTGGTTTGCGGCGCACAGCGCCAATGAGTATGCGCTCACTCAGCTATTTCCGCTGGGTACTAAGCAGTCTAATCCCAAGGCGTGTTTATCCAATTATCCAATAGCAGCGGATAAATTTGCTTGTTCATCAGTATCGGCATCTTGCACGGCCACAACCATTACAGAAAACGGTAAGACGATTAATCGTTATCAGCTGGAAGCAATAGCAACCTGTGGTGCGGGTAAATATGCGGTGACACGGATCCAAGAAACTTGGGCGAAAGATCTGAGTGAGAATAAATAATGGAAAAAATAAAATACTTGATCGGTCTTTGTCTAATTGTTCTGAGCTTTTCACTGCAAGCGGCAGAGCCACAGTTTGAGTTTGGCGAATTGAATGTAAGCGGTTGTTTTAATCAAGACTGTGAAATTACCTTCAAAAAAAACTATGCTAAAAAACCACTTGTTTTTGTAATGTCGACCATTACGCGTAATGGCTTAGACGCACCATCGGCATTAAATATTGTCCATGTTAGTCAGACATCGGCAAAAATACGTCAATATTTAGCACCTTACGATAAAAGTCTTGTTGATATTTATGATGAACATGTTCCTTGTCTTACTAGTTATTGCTTGAATCAAATAGCGAATAAAAAAATATACTATTTTGTTATTGAAGAAGGTGAAGTTAATTTTGGTTCAAAAGGGCGGATTAAAGCAGGTTTAGCCAAGGTAGATCGTTATGTGGTGAGTGGCACTAGACCATCATATTCAGAGCTTAATCGAGTTGATTTTGGTAGTGGGTTTAATTCTCCCGGTGTAATTGTTTCCCTTCAGGGCAATCATAGTGATATGACAACGCGAGAAAAGTGGATCACACCAGTCGTTCCATTTATTGATAATACCTCCGATAACGCGTTTTATGTTGGATTAGATCACTCCGAGGTTAACCAATGGAATCCTTTTTATCAAAATAACTATAGAGATAGAACTAAAACCCGAGATGTTGCCTATTTAGTCGCAGAGGGTACCGGGGTTTATAAAGGGCTTCAATTTACAATGGGCTCAGGAACAACGCCTAATACACTTGATAACTCGCTAAAGTGGTTTCAAAAAGTGACTCAGCCAGTTATTGATCAGTGTGATGGTTTGATGACTATTCCTGGCTCCAGTGCGTTTACAGAGGCGCCATTTATCTTAGCCTCGAAAGCTTCGCGGAAAGGGCCTAACGGCGGTTGGTTACGAATGTGCCAACTGAAGAAAAGGCATGGTGGGTATGCTGTTAGTTTTGTTAATGATGAAGATCTTAATGAAAAAAATCAAAAGCAGTTAGAGCGTAAACATGCCGATGAAGCAGTGGGCTTTATGGCTTTCCAGCGTAAAGTGAGTGAAGAAGTCTGTGATATTTTCACAGGCCCAGCGCAGACATGGAGTCATAGTGCTGAAGCTGAAGTGAAAGAGCACTCGAAAATTTATAACGCAATGAGTGGCTATCAGCTTGGTTTTCCTAAAAATGGAGACATGAAGTTTAACTATGACAGTTGTGTCAATCGAGCCTGTGAGCCGACTCCTAGTTTAATGGTTCCATCACCATCCTTAGAAACTTTCCGTTACGGTAATAAAGAAGTTAAATTAAGTACGGGCAGTGAAATTATTTCGCCTGACCGATATAAAGAAATAAAAGTTGAAGGCTCGTCTAATTTAACGCTGAACGCCGGTGAATATTGGGTGCAAGAGTTTAAGCTTGAAGGGAGCTCTAAGCTTATCGTCAATGGTCAGGTAACCCTTCATATATTAAAAGAATTTAAAGTCAGTGGTTCCGGATTTATTAACTATGAACAAGGCAGCAAGCCGGATAACTTAATTATTCTTGGTCATAATTCAGATTCTGAAGTCAAAATGGATGCGGGGAGTACTGGTCAAGATAATCGTCAGGGTATTGTCGCTAAAGCATTGATATTCACTGGTGATGAGGTGTTATTAAAAAATACCGTGTTATATGGCGCGGTGACAACGCGAGAACTCAAAATGGAGTCTTTCGCGAAAATTATCGGTGATAGTGATTGTTTTGATTCAGGTCCTACCTATCGAATTGACATCTCACCCGATAAAAAAGATAAAGTTTTAGCTTGTGATGGTGAAGAAATTACTTTCTCCATCATTGATGAAACCACCAATAAAGTCGCGCAAAACTTTACAGGAACGTTGGCAATCACTGCACCGTCAACCACGCCCAATAATGCGGATGTGTGCTGGTTCGACAGTGCCTCAGCTCCCGTTGGTACTTGTCCGTCATCTATTTCTCATACCTTTACCAATGCGACTGGTTCGGTTAAATACAAGCTATCGAGTAAAGATCTCGCATCCATCAATATTCAAGCAAAACTCACCAGTCATGGTGATGTCACCAAAACTGCGGGGGCTTATACCTTTGTGCCTTTTGCATTAGCGATTGAAAATAAAGACTTTGTTGATAATGTTCCTTTTGGCCAAATTGCAGGGCGCGAATTTAGCTGGGATATTGTTGCTAAAGCGAAGTCTGGCAATAGCCGCCGGTGTGATGTGATGGAAGGTTATACCGGTAATCGTAAATTAACGGTTTCTCATAACCCATCGTCAAATACTGCGAGCGAAAAGTTAAAAATAAAAGCCAATAAAAGCGGTTCAACCTTGCGTGATGCGAGTGGTGATTTCGATTTTACTTTTGTCAAAGGCAAAGCGGCAGGCAATAAAGGCATATACCCTGAAGCGGGACGTGTAACGTTAGCGTTAAAAGATAAAGCGTTTGAAGGTAAGCCGTCAGAGATGACTGCCAGTGAATACTTTTATTTCCGCCCATTTGCATTGGCACTATGTGATTGGAAAGATAAAAATCACTCTTTGTTTAAAGGCGATGCAAACACGGGGGCTGGGCTGGCTAAATCTGGTGACCAGATTCACTTTTACGCTAAACCGTTAGCATGGATGGGGAGTGGCTATGCATCGAACGACAAGGTTAAGACCCCTATAGTTAACAAGAATGAAGAATATTACTGCAGACAAACAGCATTAACTCAGTTTGTTGATGATACGGTGCAAACGGATTTAAATGTGGGTGTTTACTCTCTCGATACCCCTAGCAACGGGCTACTTGGGGACAATATATTCGGGGTAGATGCTAAATTTCAGCGTGGCAACAACTATGGAAAAGGTGTTGTTGGTTGGGGGGATGTGGGCAGTTTCAAAGTAGGATTAGGTTCGGATGATTACCTGACAAAAGGCTTCGCGGTTCCACCTGCGTCGTTTAGAGTTGGTCGTATTTATCCTGCATATTTTGAGTTGACCTCAAGTGCTGTGAACAATGCTCATCCTGCGAGTTCACTTGCAGGGTTTACCTATATGAATCAGGCGTGGGGCTATGATTTTACTCTAACGGCAAAAGCGAATGGTTACACTGAACCAACAATAAATTACAGTAAGTTTGCTGAGTCGCTAAAAGCGAAAGTGAATGTCGCCTTAGTGGATGGTGATGCGGCACTGAAATCCAGCAATGATTGGCGCTCACGTGTTACACCGACAATGCCGACGGGATTAATTAATTGGAATAAGGCAACGATCTCTAAGTCAGTGTCTGATGCAAAATTTACTCGCCTCATTGATCCACAGAAAAGCACTGCAACGGTGACAGATAGCCGTATATTCCCGAACATGAAAGTGATGGTGTATAGCAAAAATAGCGATCATATCGATCCCATTGCCTATAGCTCATCACCGCAAAACTTGGTCACTGACAGTGAAACGTTCACTGGCTCTGCGTTAGCTGGGCGATTAGATGCCCGTTATGGCCGTATGGCACTCGATGATGTGGGAACCGCTTTTGACAAAGTGGTAACTGTGCCGATGCGAGTTGAATATTGGGATGGCCAGAAATTCATTTTAAATGCTGATGATAGCTATACCCCGTTTGATGGCGGTAAGCATTGTAAGCAAATGATTTGGCCTACAGATAGTGCGAACTCTAAGTCGGTTCTTCAAGGGCGTGGTACGCATGTTACTACGGGTAAGACACTGGATATTCAAGCGAATCCAAACCGAACTGATTACTACCGAGAACAAGTGCGTTTCTGGCACAAGTTAGTCTCTGCTTCACCGAGCAAAAAAGCAGGGGAGCAAGCTATTGCTTGTCCTCCCGGACATGGCTATACCCATTTACCTTGGCTAACGTATAACTGGCGTGGCCAAGGCGATGAAAGCCCTTCAGCGGTTGTTACCTTTGGGGTCTATCGCGGTAATGATAGGATCATCTACCGAGGGGAAAAAGGCATGACAGCCCTGCCTAATTAAGGTGATTGTGAAATAAAATGCGGATCTGTGGCAGGTTTGACAAAGCATACCTTGTGTCACTTCCTGCCCCTTGGTACATTTAGCGCAATTTAACGAATTTGTAAGCTTGCAGGATTAGCCGAAGACTATGTTTAAAAAACTTCGTGGCATGTTTTCTAATGACCTGTCTATTGACTTGGGTACCGCCAATACTCTTATTTATGTCAAAGGACAGGGCATCGTACTTGATGAACCATCAGTTGTTGCTATTCGCCAAGATCGTGCGGGTGGTACAAAAAGTGTTGCCGCAGTTGGTCACGATGCAAAGCAAATGCTTGGTCGTACCCCGGGTAACATTGCAGCCATTCGTCCGATGAAAGATGGCGTAATTGCTGATTTCTACGTGACAGAAAAAATGCTTCAGCACTTCATTAAGCAAGTGCATGACAACAGCATTCTTCGTCCTAGCCCTCGTGTGCTGGTGGCGGTTCCTTGTGGTTCTACCCAAGTTGAGCGTCGTGCTATTCGTGAATCAGCGCAAGGTGCTGGTGCGCGTGAAGTGTACTTGATCGATGAGCCAATGGCGGCTGCAATTGGTGCGGGTATGCCTGTATCAGAAGCAACAGGCTGTATGGTGATCGATATTGGTGGTGGTACAACGGAAGTTGCCGTTATCTCACTTAACGGTGTGGTTTACTCTTCATCTGTACGTATTGGTGGTGATCGCTTCGATGAAGCCGTGATCAACTACGTACGCCGTAATTACGGTAGCCTCATTGGTGAAGCAACCGCCGAGCGCATTAAGCACGAAATCGGTTCTGCTTACCCAGGCGATGAAGTACGTGAAATTGAAGTACGCGGCCGCAACCTAGCGGAAGGTGTTCCACGTAGCTTCACACTAAATTCAAACGAAATCCTAGAAGCGCTACAAGAGCCGCTAACAGGTATCGTATCAGCTGTGATGGTAGCACTAGAGCAGTGCCCACCTGAACTTGCATCTGACATCTCAGAGCGCGGTATGGTGCTAACCGGTGGTGGTGCACTACTACGCGATCTAGATCGTCTGCTAACTGAAGAAACAGGCATTCCTGTTGTTGTTGCTGAAGACCCACTAACGTGTGTTGCTCGTGGGGGCGGTAAAGCGCTTGAAATGATCGACATGCACGGTGGCGATTTATTCAGCGAAGAATAATGCCAGCAATGGCAATTTTAAAAACAGGTTATAGCGTTACATGAAACCTATCTTTGGCAGAGGCCCCTCTCTGCAACTGCGCCTGTTTCTAGCCATATTGCTATCGGTCAGCCTTATGCTGGCCGATAGTCGCCTTGATGCTTTTGCCAATATCCGTTACCTGCTCAACTCCGCGATAGCGCCGCTGCAATACGCCGCGAATATCCCGCGCGCGATGCTCGATAATGTGTCTGGTCAACTCAGCTCGCATCAGCAATTATTGGCTGAAAACAAAAGTCTAAAGCGTGATCTACTGGTTCAGCAAAGCGATGTCTTGTTACTTGAGCAATTAAAGCAAGAGAACAAACGCCTGCGTGATCTGTTGGATTCACCGTTTATTCGTGATGAACGCAAAATGATCACTGAAGTGATGGCGGTTGATTCTGATCCTTATAGTCATCAAGTGATGATAGATAAAGGGCGGATCGATGGTGTCTATGAAGGTCAGCCCGTTATCAATGACAAAGGGATTGTTGGGCAAGTCTCTTATGTTGGCGCCCACAATAGCCGCGTATTGTTATTGATCGATCCAACTCATGGCATTCCCGTGCAAGTGGTACGTAACGATATCCGTGTGATTGCATCGGGTAGTGGTCAAATTGATCAGATCCAGCTAGAGCATGTGCCAAGTAGCACCGACATTGAAGTGGGTGACTTACTGGTGACATCAGGCCTAGGTGGTCGTTATCCAGAAGGGTACCCTGTTGCAAATGTAACGGAGTTTTCTTTTGATAATAAACGGCCTTTTGCTCAGATCAAAGCGCGCCCAACGGTGCAGTTTGATCGCCTGCGATATTTGTTATTGGTATGGCCCACACCGCAAGAACTGAATAATACGGGAGGACTAGACGATGCCTCATAGTCGTCCTAATGGCCGATTCTGGATATGGCTGTCCATTACCGTGGCACTGATATTACAAGCAGCGCCATGGCCGGGAGAGTTAGACCCATTTCGTCCATCTTTAGTATTGCTAGTGACCTTTTATTGGGTATTGGCTTTACCTCACCGTGTTAATGTTGGCAGTGCACTATTTGTCGGGCTATTGTGGGATCTTATGCTAGGTTCCACACTCGGCGTTCGTGGTTTAATGATGGCGATTGTGTGCTATTTAGTGGCATTGAATTTCCAAGTTTTACGTAACCTATCATTACTGCAGCAGGCATTATTGATTGCTATGCTGACGTTACTTGGTAAGTTAATTGAGTTCTGGGCGGAATACCTCGTTTCAGAAGTCACATTTGAACCGCAACGTACTTGGGCTGTCTTACTTAACTTCATTCTGTGGCCTTGGTTATTTTTATTATTGCGCAGAATGCGACGTAAATTCTCAATTCGTTAAATAGCCAGTACCTAAGCTGTCAGCGGCACACACTGGTTTACAGTACTTAACAAAGCTCCATACGGAGCTTTGTTTGTCTAGATAAGCCTAAATATTGAATGTTTAATATCAGTGTTTAGGGGTGATAATAGAAAGAAGGTTTTCATGTCTGCGATACAACTGCTTTTGGCATCGGGTTCACCACGTCGACAAGAGTTATTAACACAACTGGGTTATACCTTTGAGCGAATTGTTGTCGATGTAGAAGAGCAGCATCAAGCGCATGAGAGTCCTGCGCAGTATGTACAGCGCCTTTCGCAAGATAAAGCATTGGCTGGTGTTGCAGCCAGTGACGGTGATAAGCCTGTTTTAGGGGCTGATACCATAGTCGTCGTTGACGATCATATTTTAGAAAAACCTGCTGACTTTGCTGATGCCCATCGCATGTTGAGCATGCTATCAGGACGAAAACATCAGGTTTTAACCGCTGTCACGCTCGCAAATAGCGAGCGTATTGAAACCCAATTGGTGACCACGCAAGTGTGGTTTAAAACTCTGTCAGAGCAAGAAATAGAACAATATTGGCTGAGTGGCGAACCACAAGATAAAGCGGGAAGCTATGGCATTCAAGGCATTGGCGGCAAGTTCATCGAGCGAATCGATGGCAGTTATTACGCTGTGATGGGGCTACCTTTGGTAGAAACTGACATCATGGTTACAGCATTTTTAGAATCGAATTAGAGGCAATAATGAGTACAGAATTGCTAATTAATGTAACGCCAAGTGAAACTCGCGTTGCAATGATTGAAGCGGGCACATTACAAGAGGTGCATGTTGAGCGTGAATCAAAGCGCGGTATCGTCGGTAATATTTACAAAGGTAGAGTGAGCCGTGTTTTACCGGGCATGCAAGCTGCCTTTGTTGATATTGGCTTAGAGAAAGCCGCCTTCCTCCATGCTTCTGATATTGTTCCGCACACCGAGTGTGTGGCTGAAAATGAGAAGCAGCAGTTTCAGGTACTGGATATTTCAGAGCTGGTTCGTCAAGGCCAAGATCTGGTTGTGCAAGTGGTCAAAGATCCACTCGGTACTAAAGGTGCGCGCCTAACAACAGATGTGACACTACCATCGCGTTATTTAGTTTTCATGCCTGGTGCCGCTCATGTCGGTGTTTCTCAGCGTATCGAGAGTGAAAAGGAGCGAGATCGCCTGAAGAAAGTGGTTTCGCATCACTGTGATGACTTGGGTGGCTTTATTATTCGTACCGCAGCGGAAGGGGCGACGGAAGATGAAGTGGCGCAAGATGCGGCATTCTTGAAGCATTTGTGGCGTAAAGTGTTAGAGCGCCGCGTTAAGAATAAACCTAAATCCATGTTGTACGGCGAGCTAGGTTTAGCGCAGCGTATCCTACGTGATTTTGTTGGTACTGAATTAGACTGTATCCAAGTGGACTCTCGTCTCGGTTTTGAAAAGCTAAAAGAGTTTACCGATGAGTTTGTGCCAGAGTTGAGCGATAAGCTTGAATACTACTCTGGCGAGCAGCCAATCTTTGATTTATTTGATACTGAAAGCGAAATACAACGTTCACTGGATCGTAAAGTCGAGCTTAAATCGGGTGGTTACCTGATCATCGATCAGACCGAAGCCATGACAACCGTTGATATCAATACCGGTGCCTTTGTTGGCCGTCGTAATCTTGAAGAAACAATCTTCAACACCAATATTGAGGCCACCAAAGCCATTGCTCGTCAGCTACGTTTACGTAACTTGGGCGGCATTATCATTATCGACTTTATTGATATGGCCTCTGAAGATCACCAGCGCCGAGTATTACTGGCATTGGAACAAGCATTGTCTTACGACCGAGTGAAGACCAACATCAATGGTTTTACTCAGCTAGGCTTAATTGAGATGACGCGTAAACGCACCCGTGAAAGCATCGAGCACGTCTTGTGTGGCACTTGTCCAACGTGTGAAGGCCGAGGCTCGGTAAAAACAGTTGAAAGCGTATGTTACGAAATTCTGCGTGAGATCACGCGTGTTAATCGTGCGTATGATGCTGATCGTTTTGTCGTTTATGTTGCACCAGCCGTTGCGGAAGCACTGGCGGGAGATGAGTATCATGCCCTCGCTGAGCTGGAAGTCTTTATTGGTAAACAAGTGAAAATCAAAGGCGAGCCGTTATACGTGCAAGAGCAGTTTGATGTAGTCATGATGTAAGTGAGGCTCTGCGTGACAAACGTTACCGTTCGTCTGGCGAGAGGAATGATGTGGCTGGTACTGACATTGTTGGTACTGGCTTCGATTGCTGTTAGTGGTTTACGTCTTCTTCTTCCTCAGCTTAACGAATATCGCGAACCCATTCGTCAGTGGGTTTCTGCGCAGGTCGATATGGATCTGCAAATTGAGCAGGTTGAAGGGCATTGGCGCACCTTTGGCCCTTCTTTAATGCTGCAAGGGATCAGTGTTGGATCGTCAGATATCAGCCCCTCTTTGGTGAAAGTGGGGGATGTCGAAGTACGCTTTGATTTATGGCGCTCTGCATTCCAGTTACGCCCTGTCTTTAAAAATGTCAGTATTCATGATCTTGCCGTTGATCTTACCCAAATCCCAAGTTTAAATCCGAATACGCTCGATGTGCCTGAAGCCGCGTCTGAGGCGGGTGAACAGGAAAAACAGTCGATTGCTCAGCAGTTGGAGCAGGTATTCTTTGTTCGTCTGGGTAACTTTGTGTTGAAAGATGCCAAAGTAACCACTTGGACCCCGTCGGGTGAAATTGTCCAAATCGATATTAATCAACTTAAATGGGCGAATAACCAAGGTAATCACCGCGCAGAAGGGGTGGTGAGTATTGTTGGTACCCATTTAAGTGAGCTTGATGTCAGTGTTAATTTATCTGAGCAAGGTGATCTTGAATCGCTGTCTGGCCAGATCTATGCCAAGGGTAAAAAACTGTCGTTTACGCCGTGGTTACGCAAGCAGTTAACCAGTGGTGTTGATATCACCAATAGTGAAGTGAATGCGGAGCTATGGCTGTCATTACAAAATGGCGATGTCACCAATGGTCAGATTCAATTAACCGATAGCGCACTATCGTGGCAGCAGCAAAAACACCCTCATCAAATTGGCATTAAAAACGGGATCATTCGAGTTGAGCCTTTTCGTGAAAGTGATGGTTCATTGTCATGGCGTGTTAATACCAACGCCATGGCTTGGCAAACGGATGGGGCAAGCTGGCCTGCATTAAACCTGGCAGCTGAGTGGCAGGCCGATAAATGGCAGATCGCGGTTAACACCATCAAACTCGATCATTTGCAGCCACTGATGGCTTTTTTACCGGATGATGAAGCTATCAATGTATTACGAAAGCTTTCTCCTTCTGGTTTTGTCAGTGATGTACGAGTTGCACAAGTGAATGATGACTCACCGCGCTTTTCTTTAAAGCTGGAGCAGTTTGGCATCAAGCAATGGGAGCTGATCCCTGAGGTGCATAAACTAAATGCCAGCATTAATGGTGACTTACACTCAGGCCGAGCTATTTTAAGTGTGCAGAACGATATGTTGCCTTATGGCGATGTATTCCAAGCGCCGTTGCCGATTGAAAGTGGTGATGTAACGGCTTATTGGCAAGTGAGTGATGCGGGTTGGCGACTCTGGAGCGACAGTTTAAAAGTCACGACACCGCATTTAGCCGTGAATGGTGAATTTCGGATTGATTTCCCTGCGGATAAACCAAGTTGGTTATCCTTCTATGGCGAAGCCTCAGCGTATGAAGTCGGTGAAACATGGCGCTATTTACCGACACTATCGTTAGGCCGAGAGTTGACCGATTATCTGTCAGCGGCGATTCGTGGTGGGCAGGCAAAAGGGGCGCAACTGCTATGGTATGGCGATCTACAAGATTTCCCCTACACCAAGCATGACGGGATCTTTCAAGCCAAAGTACCGCTAAAAAATGCCAAATTTAGCTTTGATACTGAATGGCCAGAGCTGACTGACCTTCAGCTTGATCTCTTGTTTGAAAATGATTTCATGTACCTTGATTCGCGTCATGCCAAAACCATGGGGGCGACAGCAAAACGTGTGACTGGGCGCTCTGAACTGAGTGAAAATGGTAGCTTGGAGCTAGACGTTGCTGTTGCAGCGGAAGGGGAAGATGTTCGTGACTATATGATGGCAACGCCCTTAGTCGACTCCGTCGGTGCGGCGTTATCGACGGTGCAAGTGTCGGGGCCTGTGACCTCTGATTTCAAGCTGGATATCCCCTTTGATGGCAGTGATGTTCGTGCGTGGGGGGCGGCAACCTTAGCGAATAATGATGTGCTGATTGATGCGCCGCCGATTGGGTTATCGCAGGTGAGTGGCAAGATCACCTTTGATAATGATGTGATTGCAGCAAAAGGGTTGAGTGGGCAATTACTGGACCAAACGGTAGATATTGGCTTCGACGGTAAGAGTTTAGACACAGTCTATCAAGTTGATATTGGCGTGAAAGGTGACTGGGAAATGGCGCCTCTTCAAGCTCAAATTAAAGACCCATTACTGGCACACGTGAAAGGGCACAGTCGCTGGCAGGCTGATATCGGGGTGAGTCTGCATGACACTGGTTTTAATTACCAAGTGGGTGTCACTGCGCCATTAACCGGGCTCTCAAGTGATCTGCCATATCCGCTTGAGCTCCCCAATAAGCGCTCAGCACAACCTGCGCGCTTACAGGTAAAAGGTAATGGTGATGAATTAACGGCTGATCTGTTATTGCCTGATGTGAAGTACCGCACACGCTTAGCTCTGACCAAGCCACGCTTAACATTAGCATCAAGCTACCTTGCTGTTGGAGGGAGTCAGTTACGTCCATTAGGTAAGCATACCCATATTGTTAATGTTAACAGTGACTATGTGGATGGTGACCGTTGGGTTGATCTCGCTAACGAGGTAATTGAACGGTATGACGCGCCAACGGCGAGCAATAGCCAAGTATCGTCCCCTTCTGCATTTCCTGAGCTACCGTTACCGACACGGGTGAACGTGCAGCTTAAGCGCTTAAGTTTGGCGACACTAGACTGGCATGATGTCGCGCTAGCAGCCCGTGATAGCCGTAAACAGTGGCACTTTATTTTAGGCAGCCGCGAGGCAACGGGTGAAGCGTTTTGGCCTCAAGGCAAGCCACTGAATGTAGTGATGGATAAAATACATGTCAATTTGCCGATGTTGGAGCGAATTGAAGAGGATTTACCGACGGATAAATATGTCCCGCAAAGCGATATTCCTTTAGCTACCTCGTTTGATCAGAGCATGATGAAAAATATGCCAGATATGGATCTGACGATAAAGGATGCTTGGCTACAGGGCTACCGCTTAGGCAAGGTGTCGGGCCAGCTGAGCCATGATGAAGCCACTTTGGTGCTACAAAACTTGCAAGTCGATTCTGGGGTGACATCACTCAGTCTTGACGGACACTGGACCTTAGCAAACGGCCAGAATGAAACCCATGTTGCTTTTGATATTGACGGCGAAAACAGCTCAGACTTGATGGGACGCTTTGGTATCTCTGGTGGTGTTGAAGACGCCTCGTTCAGCAGCTATGCCTCGATTCAGTGGCAAGGTGCACCGTGGTCAATGCACCGTGAGACTCTATCGGGTGAAATAAAAACCGAAACGGGCAAAGGGTTTATCAGCAATGTGGGCGGCGCGGGTCGATTACTGGGGTTATTCAGTATCGATTCGATTATTCGTAAAATGCAGCTCGATTTTTCAGGCGTGTTTGATAATGGTCTAGCCTTTGATTACATCCGAGGCTCGGGTAAGTTAGATAACGGCATATTTACTACTGATGATATTAAGATGAAGGCATTAGCGGGTGATATGTTTATCCAGGGTAAAGCCAACTTAGTGGATGAAACGGTTGATGCGCGAGTCCGGTTTAACCCTGATTTGACCTCGGGTATTCCCGTGCTGACGGCTTTTGCCATCGCACCGCCAACGGCCTTGTACGTCTTGGCTATTTCGACTGCATTAGCCCCTGTGGTTGATGTATTCACCCAGATCAACTACCAGATCAAAGGGCCAATCGATGCGCCTATTGTGTCGGAGAAATCACGCTTTACCGGTGAGTTCGTGGTACCTGAATCTATGGGTAAGGGCGAAAGTAAATAAGCGTATAAAACGATGCAGTGTGTCTTGCTATCCATCTGAGTCTGGCGCACTGTAATCTAATTAATGGCATTGGTATTACTAGTCATTCAAGGAGTTAGAATGATGAAGAGCATGACGAATAAAGTGGGCGTAGTGCAAATGAACTCAGGCCGCGACCCTGAAGTGAATCTGACTAAGCTGAAAAAGAAATTGAAAGGACTGCAACTGCAAGGTGCTCGCTTGGTGGTTACACCGGAAAATGCCCTGATTTTTGGTAGCCGTGAGGATTACCATCATCATGCTGAAGCGCTTGGTGATGGCCCTTTGCAGCTTGCAGTGGCGCAAATGGCGGAAAAGTTAGGGATCTGGTTACTGATCGGTTCTTTTCCGATTCGTCAGTCTGATGGTGCGATGACCAGTACAGCTTTACTTTATAGCGATAAAGGCGTGCTGGTTGCCCACTATAATAAAATGCACATGTTCGATGTTGAGATCGAAGACAAGCATCACAGTTACCGTGAGTCTGATACCTTCCAAGCCGGTACGGATACCGTTGTGGTTGCTACGCCTTTTGGTCAGATTGGCCTCTCTATTTGTTATGATGTACGCTTTCCGCAGCTTTATAACGAACTTCGTGCTAAAGGTGCCGATATTATTGTGGTGCCTGCCGCATTTACCCGTGTTACGGGTTCGGCACATTGGGATGTATTACTACGCGCCCGCGCGATAGAAAACCAGTGCTGGTTGATTGCAGCAGCGCAGTCAGGTGAGCACTTTGATGGCCGAGAAACATGGGGCCATTCGATGATTATTGATCCTTGGGGGCAGACAGTGGCATGCCAAGCGCAAGGGACTGGGGTACTAACCGCAGACATTGATTTGAAATTAAGCCACACTATAAGAACAAATATGCCGGTGATGCAGCATGCAAGATTTGCAGTGCATCAGCGCAACGATAAGAGCTGAGTAGATGACGCTAAAAACTGTAGAAAACACCATGCTGGATCAATCAGGGATTGGGCGTGACGACCTTCAACGTATTCTTGGGCAAATTGCGACGAGAGATGTTGACTATGCTGATATTTATTTTCAGTCCTGCTGGCATGAGTCTTTAGTATTAGAAGATAGCATCATTAAAGATGGCTCTTTCAATATCGACCGTGGTGTGGGTGTGCGTGCTGTTGCTGGTGAGAAAACAGGCTTTGCTTACTCGGATCAAATTAACGAGCTCGCTTTAACGCAAAGTGCAAAAGCAGCGCGTGGGATTGCCCGTAAAGGCACCAGTGGTAAGGTTCAAGCCTTTTCTACGGTTGAAGCGCCTACCATTTATGCTGCGATTGATCCGCTATCAAGTTTTGATAAGCACCAAAAGATCGCACTACTTGAAGAAATCGATGCCTATATTCGCAGTAAAGAGCCTTTGGTAACTGAGGTGTCTGTCAGCATCAATGGTGTGTACGAGCAAATGCTGGTTGCTGCATTAGATGGTACTTACGCAGCCGATATTCGCCCGTTAGTGCGTTTGTCGATCAGTGTACTAGTCGAGCGTGGTGATAAACGTGAACGTGGTAGCGCAGGCGGCGGTGGTCGCTATGGTTACGAATTCTTTGTCCAAGAAGAAGCGAACGGTAAAACGGTAGCCCTTAATTTTGCCGACGAAGCGATTCGTCAGGCCTTGGTTAACTTAGATGCAGAAGCGGCACCTGCGGGCACTATGCCTGTGGTCTTGGGAGCTGGCTGGCCTGGTGTGTTATTACACGAAGCGGTAGGTCATGGTTTAGAAGGTGATTTTAACCGTAAAGAATCGTCAGTCTTCTCTGGTCAGATGGGCGAGCAAGTAACGTCATCGCTGTGTACGATTGTTGATGATGGCACTTTGGCCGATCGCCGTGGTTCATTAAATGTGGATGATGAAGGTGTTCCAGGTCAATACAATGTCTTGATCGAAGGCGGTAAGCTAAAAGGCTACATGCAAGACAAGTTGAATGCCCGTCTGATGGGGGTGGCACCAACGGGTAACGGTCGTCGTGAGTCTTATGCGCATCTGCCGATGCCACGTATGACCAATACCTACATGCTGCCAGGTGAACATTCACGTGAAGAAATTATTTCGAGTGTGAAGAAAGGAATTTACGCACCTAACTTTGGTGGTGGTCAGGTTGATATTACCTCGGGTAAGTTCGTGTTCTCAGCGTCAGAAGCTTACTTGATTGAAAACGGTAAGATCACTCGCCCAATCAAAGGGGCAACCTTGATCGGTAGTGGTATTGAAGCAATGCAGCAAGTGTCGATGGTGGGTAATGACCTTGATATCGACCGTGGTGTTGGCGTGTGTGGTAAAGCGGGCCAAAGCGTGCCTGTTGGCGTGGGTCAGCCAACGTTGAAAATTGATTCGATGACGGTAGGTGGTACAGACTAATCTGTATTGACGTCATCATAAAAACAAAAACGCCAGCTGTGATGCTGGCGTTTTAGTAAGCGTCTAAATACTGGGTATTAGTTGCTCATGTACAGCTCTTTCAAGTACTGGAAAATTTCGCGGTATGCTTTCGCGGGTTTTTCCTGTGCTTTTTCTTTATTCGCTTGGCGAACAAGTTGGCGTAGACGCTGACGGTCAGCATCTGGGTGGTCAACTAAAATCGCATTGATCATGCTGTCGCCGTTGGTGATTAATTTATCACGTTTTTGCTCAAGCTTTTTCAGTTCAACCGTTGTTTGCGAGTGTTTGTTGTTAAGCTTATCCAATGCTGTTTGGATTGGCTCAAGATCGATTGAGCGCATTTGCTTACCAATGTACTGCAGCTGACGACGACGCGCTTCATTTTTAAAGCGTTGTGCATCTTTGATTGCTGACAGCATATCTTCATCTAGCGGTACTTTTGCTAGTGCATTAGGCGTTAAGTTGGCTAACTCTTCCCCTAGTTTTTGCAACGCTTCCATGTCACGTTTCATCTCGCTTTTACTTACCCAGATGATCTCTTCTTCTGGTTCCCAAGGGGCTTTTTGATTTTTACGGCTCATAAAAGGGCTCACTAACCTGCAAATGACAAACCGCATCGATGTCGGTTTGGTGGTAATGCTTTTATTTTATCAGTTTAAACACAAATTTGGGCGCAAATTAGCGCACTAGAGTGTTATTCTAATTATATCAGCATAACAATAAGTGAAATTATGGACGTGAGAGAACAAGTCGCACAACAGCGTGTTGAGCTGGAAGCTGCGGTTGCTAAAGCATTAGAGCTTGCCGGGCAGCAAGCTGACGCGGCAGAAGTTGCTATTAATAAAACAACAGGTATTAGTGTTTCTACCCGTATGTGTGAGGTGGAAAATGTTGAATTTAATAGTGATGGTGCACTTGGCATCACGGTTTATCGTGGTCAACGCAAAGGTAGCGCATCAACCTCTGACTTGAGTGAGAATGCTATTGCCCAGACAGTTGCCGCAGCATTAGACATCGCGCGTTATACCTCAGAAGACCCTTTTGCAGGCCCAGGCCCTGAAGAGCTGATGGCGCGTGATATCCCTGATTTAGA
This sequence comes from Photobacterium kagoshimensis, assembly GCF_050337045.1. Taxonomy (NCBI): domain Bacteria; kingdom Pseudomonadati; phylum Pseudomonadota; class Gammaproteobacteria; order Vibrionales; family Vibrionaceae; genus Photobacterium; species Photobacterium kagoshimensis. The sequence continues at coordinate 53,217 of NZ_JAKJSO010000017.1, forward strand.
TCTATTCCACCCTGATGAACCAGAACCCGATAGCGCGGCGGCCATTGCGATTGCAGCGGAACAAGCTGCGCTAGAGTTTGACCCTCGAATTAAACAAAGTGATGGCGCAAGTTACGATAGCCATTACGGGGTTCGTGTCTATGGTAACAGCCATGGGATGCTGGCAAGTTATGCCTCTAGCCGCCATAGCACCAGCTGCTGTGTGATTGCGCAAGGCAAAAACGGTGAGATGGAGCGTGATTACAGTTACACCTCTGCCCGTGTTGCTTCTGAGCTCTGGACTCCTGAGCGTGTGGGTCAACATGCTGCTGAACGTACTGTTGGTCGTGTTGATGCCCAAAAGCTAACAACCCGTGAAGCGCCGATCATGTTTGCCGCTGATATTGCGACAGGTTTATTTGGTCACCTTGTCATGGGGATCAGTGGTTCTAACCTATACCGTAAATCGTCTTTCTTACTCGATCAGTTGGGTGAGCAAATCTATCCAGAGTGGATGAACATCAGCGAGCGTCCACACATCTTACGTGGCATGGCGAGTACCCCGTTTGATAGTGAAGGCTTGGCAACGTGCGATCGTGAAATTATTACCGATGGCTGCTTGCAAACCTACTTGATGACCAGCTACGCAGCGCGTAAGTTGAAAATGCAACCAACAGGTCATGCGGGGGGGATTCATAACTGGATGGTTAACTCGACCGGTGAAAGCTTTGAGCAAATGTTGAAGAAGATGGGCCGTGGTTTATTGGTAACCGAACTGATGGGCCAAGGCGTGAATATCATCACGGGTGATTATTCTCGTGGCGCGGCGGGTTTCTGGGTTGAAAATGGTGAAATCCAATACCCAGTCAGTGAAATTACCATCGCGGGTAACTTAAAAGACATGATGAAAAATATTGTCGCGATTGGTACCGATACTGAGATGCGTAGCCAGATCCAAACGGGCTCTATTTTGTTAGATACCATGAAGATCGCTGGCGAATAAGCCATTCGCCAGCATCTTTTTAGATTGAATAAAAAACCGAGACGCTAGCGCCTCGGTTTTTTTATGTCTCTGATTTGCCTTTGAACTACAGCGTCTTTATACCAAGAAGATAGTCGCGAGGCCTAAGAACACGGACAGACCGACAATATCGGTGATGGTCGTTAATGCCATTCCGCCGGCCAAGGCGGGGTCGATATTGAATTTTTTGAGCATAACAGGGATACATACCCCAGCCACACCGGCAATGATCAAGTTGGTCAGCATGGCACCAGCAATGATAGCGCCGAGTATAATATCGCCTTTCCAGAGGACGACGACACCACCGATGATCAGTGCCCACAAGAGGCCGTTAATTAAGCCAACCCGTGCTTCTTTACTCAATAGCCAGCGGGTGTTTGAATCCCCGATATGACCAACCGCTAAACCACGGATCACGAGGGCAACGGTCTGGTTACCGGCAACCCCCCCCATCGACGGTACAATTGTCATCAGGACGGCAATCGCGGCCATTTTATCTAATGTTGCTTCGAACATGTTAGACACAGAGGCTGCAGCAAGCGCTGCCAGTACGTTGACCCCGAGCCAAATACTACGGCTACGAGCAGATTTCATCACTGGGGCAAAGGTATCTTCTTCATCATCCATACCCGCCATACTCATCATGGAGTGCTCAGCATCTTCACGAATGATATCAACCACGTCATCGATAGTGATACGACCAACAAGGTGATTGTTACTATCAACAACAGGCGCCGAGAGCCAGTTACGACGTTCAAAGAGCGTGGCTATTTCACTGTCATCCATATCGACTGGGATCGCCTCATCGGAGTCGTCCATGACTTCGCGTATTTCAATGTCAGGCTGGGTAGTAACCAGTGTTGCCAGTGAAATATGACCGATGAGATATTCATTCTCATCGACGACATACAGGGCATCGGTCGCTTCAGGCAGTTCACCGCGCATCCGCAAGTAACGCAAAACCACATCGGGCGTCACATCACCACGAATAGTGATAAAGTCGGTACTCATCATACCGCCAGCACTGTCTTCTGGGTAAGCCAGCGCCTTTTCTACCCGATGCCGATCGGTGGCATCCATCTGCGCCAAAACTTCTTGGTAGCGCTCGTCAGGTAGACTACGAAGGACGTAAGCGACATCATCACTTTCCATGCCTTCGGTAACGGCCGCCAGTTTCTCGGGTGCCATTTGCGAGACGATGCCATCTTTTACATCTTCAGATAGCTCATCAAGGATCTCACCTTGCTCTTCAGGATCGGTTAATTGCCACAGTACCTGACGTTCTTTCGGCGGTGAGGCCTCTAACAGGTGGGCAATATCTTCCGGTTCCATGTCTTGCAACAGGCGGCGAACGTGAACAAACATGCCATTTTCTAAGGCCTTGTTCACTTCTTGTAAGGTTTGGTGGGTGTTGTCTTGCTCTAGTAGATCCGCCATAGATACAAACTCGGTTGTGCCATCTGAGCAATTCTCTGGATAAAAGTGATTAGCTCGGCCATGAGGAGCGCAGAGTAAAAGGTGCCAGAAGATTGGTCAGATGGAAAGAATACCGAACAGCTGATACCACCGATGAAGGTTGGTGCTGCTCTGTTTGATTATGCATGAGTGCCTGTGTTATTGGACGAAATGGATAGCCCAAAACATGACGATTCAGCATAAACGCAATAAGCTGAATTTTAACGCAATAATGCGGCTGTTGTCTCACCAGATTTGAGAGTTCGATGAAATTTCATTTGGGAGAGGGAAAGGACGGTATCGGGAGTTGGGAAGTAGTACGCAATAAGTGGCAATTTAGCCGCAAGTTTACTGAGGATGCTGACATAAGTACTGAGATCAGCATCCTCGTCATAATTAACTTTCTTCGTCAAAACCCGCTTCAATTAAGGTAATAACAGCTTCAAGGGCAAGCTCGGCATCGTTACCTTCAGCGCTGACTGTAATTTGTTGGCCTTGGGCAGATTCCAGCATTAAGAGACCCATGACACTATCCGCGGTGGCTTGTTTTTCATGGTTACTGATGGTCACTGTTGCGGCAAAACTTTGTGCTAATTCAACCAATTTTATTGCCGCCCGAGCGTGAAGCCCTAAGCGGTTTTTAATAAACACATCACGAGAAAGTTCGGTCATATTAAACCTTCCAGTGTGCGGTGGCGAATTTGAACTTGTTGCCCAGCATGGATGAAGTGCTCGGCTAACTGTTGGGCAACATACACGGAGCGGTGTTGTCCACCCGTACAGCCGATAGCGATGGTTAAGTAGCTGCGGTTGTTTTTTTCCAGCAGGGGTAACCAGGTCTCGATGAAATTGCGGATTTGATTGGTTAATTGGTTAACTTCAGGGTGACTGGATAAAAATTCTTTCACACCTAAGTCGAGTCCGGTTTGTGGTTTGAGCTCTGGCACCCAGTGTGGGTTAGGCAGAAAGCGGACATCAAACACATAGTCGGCATCGGTGGGTAAACCGTGTTTAAAGCCAAATGACTCAAATACCATGATTAATTCACGGTTTTCGCGGCCAAGTACGCGTGAACGTACTGTTTCACTGAGGTCGTGGATTGATTGTTTGGTGGTATCTATGACTAAGTCAGCATGTTCTTTGAGATCGGATAGGATAGCGCTTTCAGATTGAATTGCTTGTTCCAAGCTCATGTTGTTGCGCGAGAGTGGGTGTAGACGACGTGTTTCGCTGTAGCGTTTTACCAGCTCTTTGTCATCGGCATCCAAGAACATCACATTGACATCAAGTTGACTGCTGAGAGATGACAGGATTTTTTGGATTTCACCTGATTGAGTCGGCATATTGCGGACATCAATACTGACGGCAATATCTTGCTGGTTGTTTTCCACCGTTTTGATGAATTGTGGCAGCAAATTAACAGGTAGGTTATCGACACAGTAGTACCCAAGATCTTCGAGTACCCGTAATGCCACAGATTTCCCTGAGCCCGAGCGCCCACTTACGACCATTAACATCATGGCTGAATTACCTCAAACAACGTGGAAGGGTTACACTCATTATGAGTCATTGGTCATGATTTGATAAAGCTCTTGATCAGACTTTGCCGTACGTAATTGCTTACATACCTGCTTATTGCTGAGCTTTTCCGCCATGCTTGATAGGGTTTTGAGATGCTCTTTACACTGTGCGTCTGGGACGAGTAGGGCAAAGAGAAGATCGACGGGTTGATTGTCGATAGCATCAAATTCGATAGGGTTATCACACTGGATCAAGATAGCGATAGCCTCATCGCTTTGTGTGATCCGGCCATGAGGTATAGCAATGCCATTACCTATGCCGGTGCTGCCCATTTTTTCTCTATTGAGCATACACTCGAACAGAGGCTGGGGATTCTGGTCTAAGTGATCTGCAGCGATTTCGCTGATGATTTCTAGAGCGCGTTTTTTGCTAGAGCAGTGGACTGCACTTTTAGTGCAGTCCAGGCTCAATACCGATCTCAGTTGCATGATTAATGGCTATTGAGTTTATCTTTATGTTTATTTAATTGACGTACGAGTTTATCGGTCAACGCATCGATCGCGGCATACATATCTTCTGAATCCGCTTTGGCGTGAATTTCGCCATTATTTATGTGCAAAGTCGCTTCTGCCACTTGCTGCAATTTTTCTACATTTAAAATCACATGGACATTATTAATTTTGTCAAAGAAACGTTCAAGCTTTTCAAACTTAGTGTTTACATAGTCACGCATAGAATCCGTAACTTCCACATGGTGTCCTGTGAGATTGATTTGCATAGACATCTTCCTTCTGTTGGGCGTTTGAACCATTAAGGCTATATCAAACGTTTACGTTGGTTCGATGGTGGGATCCCAAGGGATTCACGGTATTTCGCGATGGTACGTCGCGCAACCATGATGCCTTGTTCCGCCAATAATGTAGCAATCTTACTATCACTTAATGGTTTCGCTTGGTTTTCAGCGGCAACCAGTTTCTTGACTAATGCGCGGATGGCCGTTGACGAACACTCGCCGCCGTTATCCGTGCTCACATGGCTTGAGAAGAAATATTTCAATTCAAAAATGCCACGTGGGGTGTGCATGTATTTCTGGGTGGTAACCCGAGAGATGGTGGACTCATGCATATCAACGTCTAACGCGATATCGTTGAGCACCATAGGCTTCATGGCTTCTTCGCCATACTCAAAGAAATCTTGTTGATGCTCTACAATGCATCGTGCCACTTTTAACAAGGTTTCGTTACGGCTTTCTAAGCTTTTTATGAGCCACTTCGCATCTTGAAGATGGGTACGAATAAATTGGCTATCGGCACTGTTACGGGTGTTTTTGCTTAATGCCGCGTACTGCTCGTTGACTTTAATGCGAGGTACGCTATCTGGGTTGATCGTAACCACCCATTTGCCGTGATCTTTAAATACAGAGACATCCGGTACGACATACTCGGTCTCAGATGAAATCACGAGGTTACCAGGACGTGGGTCTAAGCCGTGGATCAATTGCATCACGGCTTTTAATTCTGGCTCTTTTAACTTGGTATCACGCATCAGCTGACGGTAATCTCGGTTACCGAGTAAGCCGATGTGATGCTCCAGTATATGTTTGGCTTCAGCCAGCCAAGGCGTGTCTTCAGGGTAGGTCGCTAATTGAAGCAGGAGGCACTCTTGCAGATTACGCGAGGCAACCCCGAGTGGGTCAAATTGCTGTACGCGTTTGAGTACCGCTTCCACTTCATCGAGCTCGATTTCATCGACCCCTAAGCTCTCTAAGATATCGTCAGCTGAGCAGGTTAGGTACCCTTTATCGTCAATGGCATCGATAATCGCCGTGGCAATGGCCAAGTCCGTTTCGCTGAACGGAGTGAGCTGAACTTGCCACATCAGGTAGTCTTGCAGGGATTCGGTAGTCTCACCTTGGTAGACGGGCATGTCGTCATCCATGCTGATCCCTGTGCTTCCTGTGCCGGCGCTGTACACATCTTCCCAAGTGGTATCGACAGGTAAGTCTTCAGGCATTTCACGTTGTTCGATCACTTCGGAGGTATCAAAGGGCTCTGGTTCTGAGTCTTGGCTACTGTTGTCTTGCGCTGATACCTCAATGTCGTTGTTATCAGACGATTTGTCATCGGCATTATGTTCGCTTTCTTCCAGCTCTAACAATGGGTTCGCATCTAAGGCTTCTTGGATCTCTTGTTGTAGATCCAAAGTCGAAAGCTGCAGTAAGCGAATGGCTTGCTGCAGTTGCGGCGTCATTGCAAGTTGTTGGCCTAGCTTAAGCTGGAGCGAGGTTTTCATGGGTATCAATGCACCTTGTCGTTATTGTTGTGCGTGCCGATCTACTACTAACTATAGACGGAACTGGTCGCCCAGATAAACACGTTTTACATGTTCATCGTTTAGAACGTCGGTTGGCGAGCCGTGCGCAATCAATTGTCCCTGACTAACAATGTAGGCATGTTCACAAACGTCGAGAGTTTCACGAACATTATGGTCGGTGATCAGTACGCCTAGGCCACGATCACGTAAATGCTCAATGATTTTTTTGATGTCGATCACAGATATAGGGTCAACACCGGCAAAAGGCTCATCGAGTAAAATGAATTTTGGGTTAGCAGCAAGTGCTCGAGCAATTTCAACACGGCGGCGTTCGCCCCCTGATAATGCCATACCTAAGCTGTTGCGTATGTGCTGTATGTTGAATTCATCCAATAATTCTTCCAATTTGTCTTGGCGTTCTTCGCGGCTTAATTCCTTACGGGTTTGCAAAACCGCCATCAGGTTATCGTGCACACTTAAGCGACGAAAGATAGAAGCTTCTTGTGGCAGATAGCCGATCCCCATGCGAGATCGGTTGTGCATTGGCTGCAAGCTGATATCGGTATCATCAATACTGATGGTGCCTTCATCACGCGCAACGAGGCCGACGATCATGTAAAACGATGTTGTTTTACCTGCGCCATTGGGGCCCAGTAGACCCACAATTTCACCAGACTTTACTTCAAGGCTTACATCCGACACGACTTTGCGGCCATTGTAGCTTTTTGCGAGATGTGCTGCTTTTAAGGTTGCCATAGACGTGCTTATTTCTTATTCGAGTTTAACTGGTTCGGCTGCAAGATGGTGGTTACACGTTTTTTGTCACCACTTTGCGCTGCCAGCTTTTGTTCATCGATTTTGTAAGTGATCACTTTACCGCGGATTTCACTGCCATCTTGGATCAATAGCGCTTCATGTGTCATCTTCAAAAATTCAGTGGCAGTGAGGTAGCGCATTTCGAGCGACTCACCGTCGATAGGCTTGCCGTCATCCATGATTTGATGGAAGGTCGCAGGCTTACCATAGGCATCAATCACCTCTTGACCTTCTTGCCCTTTAGGTCGTGTTACCACAACTTTATCAGCACGAATGTCGATACTACCTTGGCGTAAAATTACATTACCCGTGAAGGTCACGATATTGTTTTGAATATCGAGATTTTGCGTATCCGAATCAATGTAAATTGGTTGCTCGGTATCGTCACTCAGTGCCCAGCTCGATGTACTGATACAAAGGCAAAGTAGGGTACTAATTTTGAATAGATTCATATCTACCTTTCACGTTGTTGAGTAGGGTCGCAACACTGCGATCCATATTCCCTGTCATACCATCGCCTTCGTTAATGAAAGCATCACCCGTCATAACGACGTGGTCAGGGGTATCAAAATCTTTACTAACCAGATCAATGCGTAGGTTATCGGTTTGAATCACTTTCAGGGTTGAATCTGGCAGTAAATTAAAAATCCGAACGTTGCCTTTCATGTATAAGATCTGGTCTTGATCGAGTGTTGCATCGTTAGAACTAATGCGCCACTCGGTTTCTGTTCCTTCTTTAAACAGCCATAACACAGGTTTTACGAAATCCGTGTCGCCGCTTTTCTTAAAGTGTTCAAGGTACTCAGAATCGACTTGATAGCTGCGAATACCGCTTTCATTATGCGCGGTGCTCGTCACAATACTGCCGGTGAATATTGGCTTTTCATCGTCAGGTTTGACTTGAACATCAGCTTGCCAATACCCATTGATCAAGTAAAAGCCAGCCGATACACACACTGCAAAGGCGAGTGTATAGAGTAGCTTATGTAAGGTCATATACTTAAGCCTTTATGTTTATCGAGTTCGCCTTTCGCTTCAAGGATAAGGTCACAGACTTCACGTACAGCGCCGTAGCCACCTTGGATTCGTGTGACGAAATCAGCGCGTCGAGCGAGTAGTGGATGGCCATCTGCGACACACACAGAAAGTCCAATTTTTTCCATTACTGGCCAATCGATCAGATCATCGCCTATGTAGGCCGTATGCTCTGGCGCAATATGTAAATTTTTGTAGATATCAGCATAAGCGGCCAGTTTATTATCTTGGCCTTGGTAGATGTGCTTAATGCCTAACGCTGACATACGGTTTTCAACAATGGCGGATTTACGCCCAGTGATAATGGCGATCTCAATGCCCGCGTTCATTAACGACTTAATGCCATAACCATCGCGGGTGTGGAAGGTTTTTAATTCTTCACCATCGTTACCCATATAGATACGGCCATCGGAAAACACCCCATCCACATCGCAAATCAGCAGGCGAATGTGTTTCGCTTGCTGATATACGTTTTGACAGACAGGACCGTAAATAGTTTCGATTTGTGCCATTACATGACTCCAGCTTTCAGTAGGTCATGCATGTTCAATGCCCCCACTAAACGGTTATCTTCAGTGACAAGCAAGCCGTTAATTTTCCTATCTTCCATTATTTTTAAGCCTTCTGCCGCCAGCAGATTTGGCGAAATGGTTGATGGGTTGCGTGTCATCACATCACCTATGCTGGTGTTATGAATATCAGCACGGTTGTCGAGCAGGCGACGGAGATCACCGTCAGTGAAAATCCCGGTCAGCCGTTCAGTATTGTCAATAATGGCGGTCATGCCCAAGCCTTTGCGAGAGACTTCAAGCAGAGCATCTTTAATTGTGGCTTCTTCATTAACGATAGGCAGCAAGTCGCCTTGGTGCATCACATCGCTAATGCGCATTAACAGTTTGCGACCCAGCGCACCACCTGGGTGAGACAGGGCGAAGTCGTCAGCAGTAAAACCTCGCGCTTCCATCACCGCAATCGCCAACGCATCACCCATCACTAAGGTGGCGGTTGTGCTGGACGTTGGTGCTAAGTTCAGCGGACAAGCTTCTTTTTCGACGGTAATTTGCAGGTGGATCTGAGCAAATTTTGCCATGCTTGATTCAGGTTTACCCGTCATGCTGATCAAGGGAATACCAAGACGCTTGATAACAGGTAGCAGCGCCATGATCTCAGAGGCTTCGCCTGAGTTCGAGATGGCTAATACCACATCATCTTTTTTGATCATGCCCAGATCGCCGTGGCTGGCTTCGCCTGGGTGAACAAAGAAAGCAGGCGTACCTGTACTTGCAAATGTGGCCGCAATCTTGTTGCCAATATGACCTGATTTACCCATCCCCATGACAATAACCTTGCCTTGGCATTGATAAATTAACTCACAGGCAGCAGCAAATTCGCTATTAATATATTGCTGAATGTTTTGCAGGGCATCGATTTCAGTTTCCATCACTTTGCGACCATGGGTGCAAAAATCAAACAGGTGCGACATCATTTACTCTCCATTAACCTGCAACATTATAAAACAGATATGCCTGATAGGCGATAAAGCAGCAAAGAAGTATACCACCCTCTACACGATTGATTCGACGACGCTTTCCTAGTGCCATTAGCATAAGTAAGACGGAAACTGCCAGCATGACGTAGAAATCTCGGCCCATCGCCAGTGGACTCAGTACCGATGGGTTCAGTAAACCAGGGATACCCATAACAGCAAGAATATTGAAAACGTTAGAACCGATAATGTTACCCACCGCCATGTCATCTTCACCTTTGAAGATACTGGCGATAGATGCGGCCAGCTCAGGTAGGCTGGTACCAATTGCAATGATGGTTAAACCAATCACCAGATCGCTCATGCCAAAATATTTGGCGATGATAACAGCAGATTCAACCACCATATCGGAAGAATAAAGTAGCAGTACTAGACCGATAACAATCCAAATGCCTGCCGCGGTATTGCTAACACCATCAGGAATTTCAGATTCTTGCTCATCTGCCAGAACATCACCTTCTGCTTTGGCTTTTTGGCTGATCTTAAACATGGCAAATAAGAACAGGACAAACAAAACCACCAATAATACGCCTTCGTGGAAGCCCAAATGGCTATCCCATAACAGTGCGCCAGCAACAAGCGTCACACCCAGCATTAAGGGTAGCTCTCGACGAATGATACCTGAGCTGATACCTAATGGTTTGATAATTGCGGTCAGGCCGATGATAAGGGCGATATTGGCAATATTTGAACCCAGTACGTTGCCTACTGCAGTATCTGTTTTTCCTGCGAGTGCCGCTGTGGCTGACACCATCATTTCAGGGGCTGACGATCCCATCGCAAGAATGGTCATACCGATGATAAGAGGTGCTACACCAAAGTTTTTAGCCAGTGCCGCAGCACCAAAAACAAGGCGGTCAGCACTCCACACCAGAAGAGTTAAACCGATACAAAGTAAGACAATGGCTTCAAGCATTGTTATCCCTTTCTAATTCAAATTGATTGTGAGCATTAGTTAAGAGGGCAATTTTGACGTTTAGCAACTCAAAAGGGAAGGATAAACACGTCGAATTTAATGTGATTGTATAAAGCAGGGTGTGAATGAGCGCTAAATTTATGAGATAAAGGCCCTGGTGGAATCGGCCTTTATGAACGTTCGTGCTCCTCATCTTAGTGAATCTCGACTGTTCTGACCCTCGCTTTACGAGGAAATAACGGGAAACTGACAGTTATTTCCTTGAGTTGCATGTATTATCTTTATTATTATCTGTCGCTTATCTTATTTTGTTACTTATTGTTAAAGTAATGAAACGGTATCAGTGAGCCGCTAGCGCGAATAGCAATGATCAACAGGAATGTTATGGAGCCGACCAACTCGCTTGTGACAATTAACAACATGATCTTCATGCGTGGTGAGCGCCGAATTTTCGATAATGTCAGTATTGATGTGCCGAAAGGGAAAATAACCGCCATCATGGGGCCGTCAGGAATTGGTAAAACGACCTTACTGCGTTTGATCGGCGGACAGTTAGCCCCCGACAGTGGCGAGATATTGTTTGATGGCCATAATATTCCTGAGCTTAATCGTACACAACTGTACCAAGTCCGTAAGCGTATGAGCATGCTGTTTCAATCTGGTGCCTTGTTTACCGATATGACGGTGTTTGACAATATTGCTTTTCCATTGCGTGAACATACGGATTTACCCGATGATTTGTTACGGACTTTGGTACTGCTGAAATTGGAAGCTGTGGGTTTACGTGGTGCCGCGCAATTGATGCCGAATGAGTTATCAGGTGGTATGGCGCGACGGGCTGCGTTAGCGCGTGCGATTGCCTTAGACCCAGAACTCATCATGTACGACGAGCCCTTTGTCGGCCAAGATCCGATCACCATGGGCGTACTGGTTAAACTGATTCGAGATATGAATCAGGCGCTGGGTGTGACTGCGGTTATCGTATCGCACGATGTGCCTGAAGTAATGAGTATTGCCGATAAAGTCTATTTACTCTCTGGCGGTAAAATCATTGGCAGTGGTAGCCCGAGTGAATTACGGGCGAACCCAGATCCTCAAATTCGTCAGTTTCTTGATGGGGATGCCGATGGCCCTGTGCCGTTCCAGTATCCTGCTCAGCCACTGGCTGACGATCTTTTTTCTTCACAATCCTAGGCCGTATTAAACATGGAATGGATTCGCCGTCTCGGACGATTCACCTTAGATAAATGTGCTGCCGTTGGGCGAGCAAGCTTGATGCTGTTCGGCGCGATATGCTGTAAACCTCAGCCACGAAAAATGTGGCCATTGTTATTGGCTCAGTTGTACTCAGTGGGTGTGCGCTCTATTGCTATCATCTTAGTCTCGGGCTTATTTATCGGCATGGTATTGAGCTTACAAGGCTATATCGTGCTGGTGGATTTTGGCGCAGAAACCAGTCTTGGCCAAATGGTGGCCTTGTCGTTGTTACGTGAACTTGGGCCTGTGGTAACAGCCCTTTTGTTTGCAGGTCGTGCTGGCTCGGCATTAACGGCCGAGATTGGCTTGATGAAGACCACAGAGCAACTTTCTAGCATGGAGATGATGGCGGTCGATCCGCTTCGTCGTGTGATTGCGCCACGCTTTTGGGCCGGTGTTATTTCTATGCCGTTACTTGCCATGATGTTTGCAGCTATTGGTATTTGGGGCGGGCAGCTGGTTGGTGTTGATTGGAAAGGCATTGACTACGGCAGTTTTTGGTCTGTGATGCAGTCATCTGTTGAGCTGGGTTACGACATCGGCAATAGCATTATTAAGTCAGTCTTTTTCGCGATTACCGTGACTTGGATTGCCGTATTTAACGGGTACGATGCCGTACCTACTTCAGAAGGCATTAGTCAAGCCACGACTCGCACCGTAGTGAACTCATCACTGGCGGTATTGGGGCTAGACTTTGTACTGACCGCGCTTATGTTTGGGAATTAACAGATGCAGCAGACAAAAAAAACAGAACTATGGGTAGGCTCTTTTGTATTAGCAGGCATTATTGCGTTGTTAATTCTTGTTTTTCAGGTCGCAGATGTGAAAAGCATTGGCAGCCGAGATACGTATACATTGAGCGCGCATTTCGACAATATTGGCGGCTTAAAGGTCCGTTCTCCAATTAAAGTCGGTGGGGTAACTGTCGGTCAGGTGAGCAGTATTACATTAGACAGTGAAAGTTATATCCCTACCGTTGTTTTATCGATAGATAAGCAATTTGGCTACTTTCCTGAAACCAGCTCCGCGGCTATTTTGACATCGGGTTTGCTGGGTGAGCAGTATATCGGTTTGAGCCCTGGCTTTGTGGATGATGACATTGAAATGCTAGGTAATGGCGATTTGATTGAAGATACAAAATCGGCCCTAGTATTAGAAGATATGATCGGGCAGGTGCTGTATAGCATCGGCGGTGATAAAAAGTAACCTATACCGAAACGAGCTAGACTAAGGAGTAAAGAACAATGATACGATCTTTAGTGATCAGTGCGTTAGGTGTATTACTAACGCTCACCAGCGCAATCGCTGCCCCCGTGGTGGATAAAACCGATCCGTACAAAATGATGGCGGTGGTTTCAACCACCATGTTCGATCGTTTGAAAGCCGAGCAAGCAAGGATCAATCAAAATCCTGAACATTTACGCGTAGTGGTGCAGCAAGAACTCTTACCGTATGTGAATAGTCGTTATGCCGCTTATAAAGTATTAGGCCCACAATTAAAAAAAACCACCAAAGTGCAACGTAATGCGTTTGTTGATGCTTTTACGGAGTACTTAGTGGCGTCTTATGCGCAAGTGCTGACGCAATACACGGATCAACAAATTCGAATTGAACCTGCTAAGGCTGTACCTGCAGATCGTACGATTGTCTCGGTGCGGGTGGATATTATTGATAAGCAGCGTCCACCGATTCGATTGGACTTCAAATTGCGTAAAAATAAGAAAACCAACGAATGGCAAGGTTACGATATGGTGGCAGAAGGTGTCAGCATGATCTCGACCAAACAAAGTGAGTGGAGTGGCCAATTACGCACCGAAGGTGTGGAAGCGGTTACTAACACGCTGAAAACATTAGCAGCGAAGCCTATTCGCCGCGAAACCGATAAGTAATGGCCATGTCGAGTGCCCATACTGAAGTAAAATGGCAAATGATCACAGATGGTCATTATTGCTTGTCAGGTCGCTTAGAACGTGACACAGTCTCGACATTTTGGCGACAAAGAGAAGAGTGGCTGCCTCAGCAAAAAGCAGTAACACTTGATTTGTCAGCACTTGAGCGGGTTGATTCTGCCGGCATGGTGATGCTGTTGCATCTATGCCAGCACATCGAACAATCTGGCGGTCAATTGACGCTATGTAAGATGCCGGAACAACTTAGCACCTTGCTTCGCCTAAGCCATGTGGATTCATTATTCGCTGCCAATATCGCCTGAGCAGCAAAGAGGATAGCTTGTGGAAATCTCTGAAATTAAACAACTTCTTGAAAATGCCTTAGAACTTGATGAAGTCATCGTCAAAGGCGACGGTAGTCACTACGAAGTGATTGCTGTTGGCGCAATGTTCGAAGGTATGAACCGTGTGAAAAAACAGCAGTCAATTTATGCGCCGCTTATGGCTCAAATTTCGGCGAATGAAATTCATGCGTTGAGCATTAAAACGTTCACGCCTGAAGAGTGGGCGCGTGACAAAAAACTGATGTCACTGTAAGAGGTTATGATGCAGAAGTTTCGAATCCAGGGCGGTGGCCCATTAAGTGGCGAAGTCTCCATTTCTGGTGCTAAGAATGCAGCATTGCCGATTTTGTTTTCTGCGCTATTAGCAGAAGGCCCTGTTGAAGTGGCGAACGTGCCTAAATTGCGCGATATCGACACCACAATGGAATTGCTGAGCCGTTTAGGCGCGAAAGTATCACGTAATGGTTCGGTCCATGTTGATGCTAGCGGCGTTAACGAGTTTTGTGCGCCGTATGATTTAGTGAAAACCATGCGCGCTTCTATCTGGGCATTAGGTCCATTGGTGGCACGTTTTGGTCAAGGTCAAGTATCACTGCCTGGTGGCTGTGCCATCGGTGCGCGTCCAGTTGACTTGCATATCAGCGGCCTTGAGCAGCTTGGCGCTAGCATTACGCTAGAAGAGGGCTATGTAAAAGCCAGCGTTGATGGTCGCCTGAAAGGTGCTCACATCGTGATGGATAAAGTCAGTGTTGGCGCTACCGTAACGATTATGTCTGCGGCCACCCTTGCTGAAGGCACAACGATCATCGAGAACGCAGCGCGTGAACCTGAAATTGTTGATACCGCTGATTTCTTGAATGCACTGGGCGCGAAAGTGACGGGTGCAGGCACCGATACCATCACGATTGAAGGTGTTGAGCGTCTAGGTGGTGGTTACCACCGTGTAGTGCCTGATCGCATTGAAACGGGTACCTTCTTAGTGGCGGCAGCGGTATCGGGTGGTAAGATCCTATGTCGTAACACGCGTCCGTCTTTGATGGAAGCGGCGTTAGCGAAGTTAGAAGAAGCGGGTGCGGCAATTGAAACGGGTGAAGACTGGATCAGTCTGGACATGACAGATCGTGAGCTGAAAGCCGTTAACATTCGCACAGCGCCACACCCAGGCTTCCCAACCGATATGCAAGCACAGTTCTCGTTGCTAAACCTTGTTGCGAAAGGCACAGGTATTATCACTGAAACGATTTTTGAAAACCGTTTCATGCATATCCCAGAGCTAATTCGTATGGGCGCACATGCAGAGATTGAAGGTAACACCGTAATTTGCGGTGATACCGACGGTTTAAGCGGCGCACAAGTGATGGCCACGGATCTACGAGCATCAGCAAGCCTAGTGATTGCGGGTAGTATCGCGGAAGGTGAGACAATTGTTGATCGTATTTACCACATCGATCGTGGTTACGAACACATTGAAGAGAAATTCAGCGGTCTTGGCATGAACATCGAACGTATCGATGGCTAATTTATCCTGAGTTTCTGACTAAAAAGCCTCGCACTTTAAATTGCGAGGCTTTTTTGTTTGGGTGCTATCAGTAACCTCAGTTACTCCGTTGGGTCGTCACCGATCAATACATCAATAAAGACGGGCTCTCCGTTACGCAGCACTTTGACCTTTGCGCTGGTCCCTGGGCGTAAATCCGTGACAATATCTTGTACGTTTCGCTTGCCTGTCACCGGCTTATCATTGATCTCTAAGATAATGTCTTGCACCTTAAAGCCCGCTCGTTGCGCAGGACCATTTGGATCCATTCCCATGACGATTACGCCATTAATCTGCTCTGCATCGTAGAGACGTGCCATCACAGGGTTAATCTCTCGACCATCAATACCGATATAGCCGCGAATAACACGACCATCAGCAATCAGTTTATCCATGATCTTATGGGTCAACTCATAAGGAATGGCAAAAGAGATACCATAAGTCTCAATGTCAGTGGCTTGCTGAAAGGAAGCCGTATTGATACCGACTAACTCCCCGCGGGTATTAACCAGCGCTCCCCCTGAGTTACCGTTATTAATGGCGGCATCGGTTTGTAGGAAGTCTTGGCGGCCATAAAAACTCATGCCTGAACGTCCTGTGGCCGAAATAATGCCGTAGGTTGTCGTTTGACCTAAGTTATAGGGATTACCTATTGCCAGTACCACATCACCAACGGCAGGGTTATATTTGGAGTTGGTCGGAATGACAGGTAAGTTTTCAGCTTGCACCTTTAATACCGCTAAGTCAGTACGACGATCTTTACCGATTAATTGCGCAGTAAAAAGGCGACCATCTTGCAGCGCGACAATGACTTGGTCAGCTTCTGCGACCACGTGGTAATTGGTAACGATATAGCCTTTATCGCTCATGATAACCCCAGAGCCAAGCCCTTGAGTACTGAGTTTTAGTTGTGCTTCAGCATTATAACGACGGTTATAAATGTTAACGACAGCTGGTGAAGCGCGGCGTACCGCAAAATTAAAAGAAAGCTGGGCGGCATTGATCGGCGGATTGTCAGAAAGGCTGACAGAAGGAGCAAACATCTGTGTACGTAAGCTAGGAATGGCCACAAGCAAGGCGATGGCTGTAACAACCCCAAGGGCTATCGAGCGAATAAGAAATGCCAGCATCAAGGCTCCCAGTACTTAACATATTGATAGTAATGGCAGTGAGGATAGCACTCTCCAGCCTTTAGCAACAAGTATTGATGTACCTGAGCTAGAGTGCTAAATGATAAATAAAACCGCGTGTTGAAAAAGACATAATCCATTACGGACTAACTTTTTGAAACGCCGCGGTTTTATTGCTGTTCATCGCATTTTATTTTTTACGATTAACGTATGACAAGGTATAGCACAGCATCATCACGCTTGATCTCTAATGCTAAAACACTGGGTTGTTTGTCGAGTGCTTTACGCAGTTCACCTAGGTTGCGGATAGGTGAGCGATTAAGGCCAATAATGATGTCATCTTTCTCTAGCCCATAGCGCGCTGCCATTGAGCGTTCTTCAAGGCTGGTGACTTTGACGCCTTTCACGCCATCGCTACTGGTGGTGTTAGCAAACTCCGCCCCGGCTAACCCTTTATGGAGGTTATCGGCTTTTACTTTGGTTTGGGCTGATTCTTGCAACGTGACATTGAATGCTTTTTTCTTACCGTCACGTACAACGCCCAGTTTGACGGTTTTTCCTGCGCCTAGTGTTGCTATTTTTGCGCGAAGCTCGCCAAAGGTACGAATGGCTTTACCGTTAATCGACGTAATGATGTCACCTGCTTTTAGCCCTGCTTTCTGGGCCGCAGAGTCTGGCATCACCTGGCTAACGAAAGCCCCGTGATTGGTTTCGTAGCCAAAGGCTTCGGCGAGTTCATTATTGAGTTCGCCACCTTGCACACCCAGTACACCACGTTTTACTTCACCGAACTCTAGAATTTGTTCGCTGAGGTTTTTCACCATGTTGGCAGGAATGGCAAAACCGATGCCCACGTTACCGCCGTTAGGGCCTAGAATCGCGGTATTGATACCAATCAGTTCACCCTTAAGGTTGACCAAGGCCCCCCCTGAGTTGCCGCTGTTGATGGCAGCATCGGTTTGGATGAAGTTTTCAAAGTTTTCGATATTCAGGCCGCTGCGGCCGAGGGCTGAAATAATGCCTGATGTGACCGTTTGACCTAGGCCAAATGGGTTACCAATAGCCACGGCAAAATCGCCTACACGTAAACTGTCTGAATCGGCAATTTTAATTTCTGTTAGGTTATCAGCATCTTCCAGTTTCAGTAGCGCAATGTCCGACATCTTATCGCTACCGATCAGTTCAGCGCTCACTTCACGGCCATCAGCCAGTTGCACCATGATTTTGTCTGCACCATCAATAACATGGTGGTTGGTGACGATATAGCCTTTCTTGGCATCAACCACGACGCCTGAGCCTAAACCACGGAAGGGTTGTTCTTGTACTTGCTCGGCAGGAAAGTCAGGGCCAAAGAAAAAGCGGAATGATTCAGGTACCCGCTGTCGCGAGACATGCTTGCCTTCAATAGCAATACTGACAACGGCAGGGGTGACTTGCTCAAGCATGGGCGCAAGGCTCGGAACCTGTTGATTATTGACAGAGAGAGGTAATGCCGCCGTTGCTGTAACAGGGGCAATAATAGAACTGATACCTAATGCCAGCGCACTGAAAACAAGCAAAGGTTTTTTCATTATGAATACTCCGGTTTTACAAGTGTTTGTATGACTCGTTGTTCGGAGTGAAAGTTCAAAAAAATAGCACCTAGTGATAAATTACTGATGTGATTTATTATCTAGGTGCTACTTATTTATTGTGTTTTTTTAGCTTGCTTTAGGTGCTTCGACGATTTCTTCAGGCTTATCTTTTAGCAGGCCTGTTGCGCCATTTGCATAGTCACGTGGCTGATCGGTGACATTGTCAGCAGCGTTGTTTTTCACTGATTCTAATGTACTGATGCGGTGTGCAAATGGATTGTCTTGTGCAGGTAAGTTCGGCATAAGCTCGGTAGAGGTTTTTGCCATATGTTCGTAAAGCTTACTGTAATCTTTCGCTATGTTATCTAGCAAGTCAGCACTGCGAGCGAAGTGATCAACTAGCTCTTGGCGGTACTGTTCCAATTCGTACTTTGATTTGTCGAGATCTTTTTGAAGCTCTTTTTGCTGTTTTAGGCTTTTGTTACCTAAACGGGCTGCGAAAACCCCAACGATCGCACCAGCAGCAAAAATAAGCAGCGCATAAATCCAAGCCATGAAAAAACTCCTTGTGACTGAATTAAAAACTAGGTCAATGCCTGTGTATTAACTATACATGCACTCAATCGGGCATGATACTATTCGTTGTTAAAGATGGAATGCTTTTAGGTATCAATACGGATGACACCCCTCGAACAATACCAGCGAGACTTACAACGGGAAGACTTCTTTGCCGACGAGGCTCAGGCCAATGCGGTTGCCCACCTTGACGGCTTGTACCATCGCATGTTGGCCCCTAAACCCGAAGTGAAAAGTTCTTTCTTAGGGCGATTATTTAAGCGTGATCACACCCCATTAGTCCAACCTGAACAGGGGCTGTATTTCTGGGGCGGAGTAGGGCGCGGTAAAACCTATTTGGTGGATACTTTTTTTGAGTGCTTACCGACCGAGCGGAAAATGCGGGTGCACTTTCACCGATTTATGCACCGTGTTCATCATGAATTACAGCTGCTGGCTGGGCAGAGTGATCCGCTTGAAAAGGTCGCTGATACCTTCAAAAGCGAAACGGATATTATCTGTTTTGACGAGTTTTTCGTGTCTGACATTACCGATGCTATGTTGCTAGGTACCCTGTTTGAAGCCTTATTTGCACGAGGGATCACCTTAGTCGCGACCTCGAATATTCCACCTGATGAGCTGTATCGTAATGGCTTGCAACGCGCACGATTTTTACCAGCTATCGCATTAATTCAGCAGCATTGTCAGATCGTGAATGTTGATTCGGGGGTTGATTATCGCTTACGGACCCTAGAGCAAGCAGAGATCTATCATTACCCACTAGATATTGCCGCGGAGCGCAATCTTTGTCAGTACTTTGAGCAGCTTTCTGTCGAACCTCGCCATCAAAATCGTGTTATTACCGTTAATAATCGCCCATTACCCACCGAGCAGGAAGCGGACGGTATCGTGCATTTTACGTTTGCTACCTTGTGCCAATCGGCACGCAGCCAAAATGATTATATGGAACTGGCTCAGGTCTATCATACTGTATTGGTGTCTGATGTGATGGTCATGGCGGAAGACGATAGTGATTCGGCACGGCGCTTTATCGCTATGGTTGATGAGTTTTACGAACGAAATGTGAAGTTAATTATGTCAGGCCAAGCTGAAATGGAACGTTTGTATGTGGGAGTGCGGCTTAAATTTGAATTTAAACGCTGCTGTTCACGCTTGATTGAAATGCAAAGCCACGATTATTTAGCCAAGCCACATCTACTTTGACCAAATAGAAAGTCTTTTGAGTTCAAAGGATTTTTCGGCAAGAGACGTGGGTGGATGTGTTTGGCTTGGTTAATTGTGATTTATTAATAAATCAGCGGCTTTATCGTACTTTAGTGATAAGACGGCAGTCATTTAGGCTCTTTATTGACTAAAAGCCGCATGTTGCCTTATCTGCTGGCTATCCTCTCTGTGAGATGAATAAGAAAAAGCAGTATGAAATCTGACAGTAAAGTCCTTGAATATCACCTTTATTGGTCTTTTTTTCCTTAGAAACAAAAAATCTCAATTTTTTTTGAAAAAAAGGTGATTTTTTCTCCACCCTTCCCTATAATCTTGCGACCCACCGTACCTGTACGGCTTTAAGCCGGGAGTGCCAACCACTCGAAGGGGTGATGACTGGGGCTCTGTACAGTTGGGAGCATCACTGCTCCTATAGTGAATCAATTTTAATATCGGGTAATAATTAGCATGAAAACTTTCGTTGCTAAACCAGAAACTGTAAAACGTGACTGGTATGTTGTTGACGCTGAAGGTAAAACTCTTGGTCGTCTAGCAACTGAAATCGCATCTCGTCTACGTGGTAAGCACAAGCCGGAATACACTCCGCACGTTGACACTGGTGACTACATCGTAGTTATCAACGCTGAAAAAGTTGCTGTAACTGGCGCTAAGAAGACTGACAAAATGTACCACCGCCACACTGGCTTCATTGGTGGTCTTAAGTCAATCAGCTTTGAAAAGCTTATCGATAAAAAACCAGAAATGGTTATCGAAACTGCTGTTAAAGGCATGCTTCCTAAGGGTCCTCTAGGCCGTGCAATGTACCGTAAACTTAAAGTTTACGCAGGTACTGAGCACAACCACGCTGCACAGCAGCCTAAAGTACTAGACATCTAATTGGGGATTATGACAATGGCAGAGAATCAATACTACGGCACTGGCCGTCGCAAAAGCTCAGCTGCTCGCGTTTTCATCAAACCGGGTACTGGCAACATCGTAATCAACAAGCGTAGCATCGAAGTTTACTTCGGTCGTGAAACTGCTCGTATGGTTGTTCGTCAACCACTAGAGCTAGTTGAAATGCTAGACAAGCTTGACCTATACATCACTGTTAAAGGTGGTGGTATTACTGGTCAATCTGGTGCTATCCGTCACGGTATCACTCGCGCTCTTATGGAGTACGATGAGACTCTACGTCCAACTCTACGCGCTGCGGGTTACGTTACTCGTGATGCACGTTGTGTTGAACGTAAGAAAGTTGGTCTACGTAAAGCACGTCGTCGTCCACAGTTCTCTAAGCGTTAATATTACGCGCCAGAATTTATTTCTGGTTACTGTGTACACGAAAAAGCTCAACCTTCGGGTTGGGCTTTTTTTTGTCTAAAATTCCGCATTTCTTACCTACAAAACACTCATTTAGCGCCTTGTTCATTTCGATTTAATACAAAAAGAACATACCTCTCACATTTGTTGCAAAAAAGTAGCTTTATCTTGTCAAAAAGTAGGGTTTTATTTATCATTTCTTCTGAATAACAACAGTAAAAAATTAACAATTTGGTTTTTCTGTTGTGTCATTTTGTTAAAAGTTAGCCGGAAGCTCCAGGGACGCATAAGGAAATAATAATAAATCCAGAGCGGGAGTACATGGGAGAATGTTGGATGAGCAATGCGCCAGTAAGTAACGGCCGCCGCCGCTTCCTAACTGCGACGACTTCGGTTGTTGGAGGCTTGGGTGCAGTCGCTGTCGCCGTGCCTTTTATCAAATCTTGGAATCCGAGTGCACGAGCAAAAGCTGCTGGTGCACCAGTCGAAGTTGATATCAGTAAGTTAGAAGATGGCCAAATGGTTCGTGTCGAGTGGCGAGGCAAACCTGTCTGGGTTGTGCGTCGTAGCGAGGCTGTTTTAGAAGAATTGAGTGGTCATGATGGCCAGTTACGTGATCCTTCCTCAGAGGAACCGCAACAGCCTGAATACGCTCAAAATCAATATCGTTCAGTTAAACCTGAAATCTTTTTAGCCGTAGGTATCTGTACCCACCTTGGCTGTTCCCCTACTTATTTACCCGATAGTTTTAGCGAACAAGTGAGCGGTGTGTCGGCAGGGTTTTTCTGTCCGTGTCATGGCTCGAAGTTCGATATGGCTGGGCGCGTATTTGCTGGGGTACCAGCACCGCTTAACCTTGTGGTACCACCGCATCAGTTCTTGGACGATAACACTATTATTGTCGGTGTCGATGGGGAGGTTGCCTAATGAGTGGTTTGCTCGACTGGATCGAAAAACGATTACCTGTGATGGATGCTTACAAAAAGCATTTATCTGAATACCCAATGCCAAAAAACTTTAACTTTTGGTACATCTTTGGGTCATTAGCCATGCTGGTGTTGGTTAACCAACTTGTCACCGGGATCTGGCTAACCATGAACTACGTACCATCAGGCGATGGTGCGTTTGCGTCTGTTGAATACATTATGCGTGATGTCGACTACGGTTGGTTGTTACGTTATATGCACTCGACGGGGGCGTCTGCATTTTTCATTGTGATTTACCTGCACATGTTCCGTGGCCTAATTTATGGTTCTTACCAGAAGCCACGTGAGCTCTTGTGGCTATTTGGTATGTTGATCTTCTTGGTGTTAATGGCTGAAGCCTTCATGGGCTACCTATTACCATGGGGACAAATGTCTTACTGGGGCGCACAGGTTATTATTTCACTGTTTGGGGCGATCCCTGTCATTGGGGATGACTTAACACTGTGGATCCGTGGTGATTACGTGATTTCGGGGGCGACGCTCAACCGTTTCTTCGCTTTACACGTGATTGCGCTACCGATTGTGTTGCTGTTGCTGATCGTCTTGCACGTTCTTGCGTTGCATGAAGTGGGGTCAAATAACCCAGACGGCATCGACACGAAACTGCCAAAAGGCAGCAAAGGTGAAGGGTACAAAACACAGTTCCCGTTCCATAAGCAATACAGCGGTAAATACGACATTATCGATTCTATCCCGTTCCACCCATACGGTACGGTGAAGGATTTGGTTGGGGTGGCTGTGTTTGCGTTCTTCTTCAGTTATGTGTTGTTCTTTAATCCAGAGATGGGCGGGTACTTCCTTGAGCCACCTAACTTTGAAGCGGCGAATCCACTGAAAACACCAGAACATATTGCCCCTGTTTGGTACTTCACCCCGTTCTACGCTATTTTGCGGGCGGTACCTGATAAGCTGCTGGGTGTTATCGCCATGGGCGCATCGATTGTGATGTTGTTCCTACTGCCTTGGTTTGACCGCTGTAAAGTGCGTTCATACCGTTACCGTAGCAAAATTCATTTAATCAATATTATTCAGTTCACTATCAGTTTTGTGGCCTTGGGTATTTTAGGTGCATTGCCAGCAACAGCGCTGTATACCCTAATGGCACAGATCTTTAGTTTTGGTTACTTCATGTTCTTCATTTTGCTGTTTGTTTACAGTAAGAATGAAGTAACGAAACCGCTACCAGAGAGGGTGACATTCAAATGAAAAAATTGATTGTGATGCTGCTGACTCTGTTACCTACCATGGTTATGGCGGCAGGTGGTAATGTCCACCTTGATGCAGCGAATAATGATTTATCGGATAAAGCATCGCTCCAACGTGGCGCGAAAACCTTTATGAACTACTGCTTTGGTTGTCATGCCACGCAGTACCAACGCTATGAACGTGTTGCAACGGATTTATCTATTCCACTCGATATTATGCGTGAAAACATGATCTTTGATCGTGACGCTAAGATCGGTGATCTGATGGTGAATGCGATTCCTACCGAATACGCAGCTAATTCATTTGGCGCACCCGCGCCAGATTTAACCTTAGTGTCGCGTGTACGTGGCACAGATTGGATCTACACTTACTTACGTTCATTCTACGCAGACCCTAGTCGTCCGTTTGGGGTGAATAATGTGGTTTTCCCTAGTGTGGGTATGCCCCATGTATTGGAAGAGCTGCAAGGTGTGCCAAGCAAGGTGTATGAAACACGCCTTGTTGACGGTGAAGAAGTCCAAGAATACGTAGGCATTCAGTCAGACGGTACCGGTGAGCTTAACACCGAAGAATATGACGAAGTGGTACGTGATTTAGTGAACTTCTTGGAGTATGCCGGTGAGCCAATGAAGCTTGAACGCCAGAACCTTGGCCTTTGGGTAATGGGCTTTATCGTAATATTCTTTGTGCTTACGCTGCTATTGAAGAAAGAGTATTGGCGTGATGTCCACTGATCAGGTAATCTAATGGGTTAAGAATCTCGCAATGGGGGCACTTCGCCTCCATTGTTTTTTGTGTCTTGATTATACTGGAGGGGTTGATGGCTGTAGCTGCCAATAAACGCTCTGTGATGACTCTGTATTCTGATGCTTCGGATATCTACAGCCATCAGGTGCGTATCGTACTAGCAGAAAAGGGTGTGAGTGTTGAGATCGAGCTGGTTGATCCAACTAACCTGCCAGAAGATTTGCTAGATTTGAACCCGTACAACTCTGTACCAACTTTGGTTGATCGTGAGTTGGCATTGTACCAAGCGGGCATCATTATGGAGTACTTGGATGAGCGTTTCCCTCACCCACCTCTAATGCCTGTTTACCCTGTTGCTCGTGGTAATAGCCGTCTAATGATGTACCGCATTGAGCGTAACTGGTACACACTAGCTGAAAAAGTAACAAAAGGCACAGCAGATGAAGCTGATAAAGCTCGTAAACAACTACGTGAAGAGTTACTTGCTCTTGCGCCAGTGTTTGCTGAGTTCTCATACTTCATGAGCGATGAGTTCAGCTTGGTTGATTGTTACCTAGCACCACTGCTATGGCGCTTACCTGAAATGGGTATTGAGCTAAGCGGCGCGGGTTCAAAAGAAGTTAAAGCTTACATGACTCGCGTATTTGAACGTGATTCATTCCTAGCATCACTGACAGAAGCAGAGCGTGAAATGCGCTTGGCTGGTCAGTAATGGATATGGAAAATATGACGCCGCGCCGTCCTTATTTGGTGCGTGCGTTTTATGATTGGTTAGTCGATAACGATTTGACACCTCACCTAGTGGTTGATGCAACCCTACCTGGTGTGAAGGTGCCAATGGAATTTGTGACTGACGGTCAGATTGTGTTGAATATCGCTCCGCGTGCGGTCGGTAACCTAGAGCTGGGTAATGAAGCGGTTAGCTTCAGTGCGCGCTTTAGTGGCCGTCCTCATACGGTGATTGTGCCGCTTTACGCCGCTGTTGCTATTTATGCGCGTGAAAACGGTGCTGGTACTATGTTTGAACCAGAAGCTGCTTATGAAATTGATGAGCAAGCGATGGCGCAAGACAACGATGCTGAATTTGAAGCGATTGTTGAAGCACCAGAAGAAAAAGTCTCTCCATTGGTAACAGTGGCTGAAACGAGCGATGAAACACCAGACGATGAACCACCACGTCCTCGTGGTCGTCCAAGTTTGCGTGTTGTGAAATAACACATTTCATCAATGCATAATAAAAAACGCAGCCTCTGGCTGCGTTTTTTTATATGCGTCTGTCATGAGTGCGACCGTCTTATTGATCTGGGTACTCAAACACTTTGATCACTTGTTTTACGCCATCGACATTACGGGCAATATCCGTCGCGATATCGGCTTGCTCTTGGGTAACATAACCCAGTAAGAAGACTTCTTGGTTTTCGGTGATCACTTTGATCGACGTATCTTGAAGTTTTTTGCTACCGACCATCATGGATTTCACCTTGGTGGTTAGCCAGCTGTCTTTACTGACTTCACCTAAATCAGGTAACGCACGTACTCTGACTTGGTTGTATACCGCATTAACGTTACTGAGCTGTTTTATTTTGTATGCTAGCTGGTTGGCAATGTCTTGACTGGTTGCTTGGCCAATAAGCAATACATTGCCATCGTAAGAGACTGCATTGATCCGCGCTTGCTGACGAAATGGTGGCTTATTTACCGTGCCAGCCACTTCCATCTCAATCTCTTTATCAAACCACTGTTGCTTAGCGCCACGTGGGTCGGCATCGGTAATGCCAGCACAGCCTTGAATAAACCAGAGGCTCACTGCCAGTAAACATATACGCCATGCTGTCATTGCTTAGCCCTCGTGGTGGGGAAATAAAACTTGGTCAATCAGGTCACATAAGCAGTGAACCGTCAAAAGGTGACCTTCCTGAATACGACAAGTGCGCATAGAAGGAATGCGGATCTCAACATCTTGAATGCCGAGTAAGCCTGCCATTTCGCCACCATCTTTGCCGGTTAGGGCGATAATCGTCATATCGCGAGTAAGCGCAGCCTCCATCGATTTGATGATATTTTTACTGTTGCCGCTGGTGGACAAGACAAAAAGAATATCGCCTTTCTGACCAAGGGCACGCACTTGCTTCGAAAATACCTCATCATGGTGATAGTCGTTGGCTACGGCCGTTAATGTGGTGGTATCTGCGGTTAATGCGAGTGCTGGAAGGCTAGGGCGCTCAGTTTCAAAGCGGTTGATCATGCATGATGCAAAGTGTTGGGCGTTGGCTGCAGAACCGCCATTACCACAACATAGAATTTTATTGCCGTTTAGTAGGCTTTGCACCATGACTTGTGCTGCTTGTGAGATGGCATCAGGCAGGGCTTCTGCGGCTGCTATTTGCGTTTGGATGCTCTCGGTAAAACTTTCTCTAATGCTTTCTAGCATGAATTAACCTTCCACTAAGGTATTCGTCAACCATTCAATATGGTGGTCAGAACCTTGGATTGCGACGATATCAAACCGAAATGCAGTATGCTCGGCCGATAAACCTTGTTTTTTGAGCCAGAACAGCGCGGCTCGTTTGATTTTTTGTTGTTTTTGCCAAGTTACCGCTTCGATGGCGGAGCCATAGCGAACTTGTTTGCGGTATTTTACTTCAACAAATACCCAGCAATTGTTCTCACGCATGACTAAATCAATCTCACCACTCCGACAGTGGAAATTGCGCGTCACTGGTATGAGCCCTTGCTTGCTGAGATAGCGCTCAGCAAGGGCTTCAAATTGTTGGCCTACTTGGCGTCTATTGAACAGATTCAATACCCGTATTGGTGAATTCAGCCCAGCTGATCTGGCGTTGAACAACACACTGTTCATCAATGCTTAAGATGCCTGTCTTACCCGGTGTGCTGTAGCTTTCTACTACGCGCATTTGTGGTAACTCAGTGATCATCTTGTACGCATCCATGCCAAAGGCATGTAAGCGAATCGCACTGTTATTTTTGTTTGGCCACAGTGTATCAAAACGCGTCATAAAGTTCTGGTTTGGTTCGACCAGTAGTGGGATGTCGCTGAACTCAATACCACGTAGCTCGCTGGTATCGCTGTTTTTATCAGGATTACCACGTGAACTTGCATACAGTTTAGGTGGCTTTTGATCCGGGTTGATTGCCACATCAATAAAAGGTTTTAGCAGGGTGAGTTCTGCTTTGTTGGCAATTAAATACACTGCATCAGTATCGCGACGACTACGTTGTTGGGATTCTAACGAACGTCCAACCACTTTCTGCATTTGGTTAATGCGGGTTTGGCTTTCGGTTAGGCCAAAGATAGTCGCAATTTGCTGTTGAATTTGTTTACGAGAGCCAAATGATTCAACATCAGGTGACTTGCCTGTGAGTTGTTGCCATTGCTCGGTAAAGGCGGCACTCACGCGTTGACCAAATTTACTGTTGGGTGCCAGTACGAGTGGGAACTGATGCCCTTTTGCAAACAAGTGTTGTGCGGCCTGCTCGGCTTCTTGTTCCGGCGAAAGCGAGAAATAACACGCATTGGCTTGGCGCAGATCGAGTTGCGCGGGTTCATTGAGTGCCAGCTGGGTAATTTGAGTGGTGTTAAGTTGCTGGAACTCAGTCACTTTATTTTTACGCAAAGGACCAATCACAAACTGAACACCGTCTTGAGCGAGTTTGTCCAAAATCGCAGGCATTGGCTCGCCTTCGGTATCAAACACATTGAGTTCGGTGTTGATATCACGGCCACTGTCATCCAGCATGGCATTGATAAAGCCATCACGGACGGCTTTACCTTGGGTTTCGTAACGGCCACTCATCGGCAGTAAGAGGGCGACTTTGTCCAGTTGTGCGATCTCTAAATCCATGATGGCTTGTAAATCAGCAGGTAAATACTGATTTGCAGGGTGATACGGATTTTTTGCGAGCCACTCTTCGATAGCACCTTTTAACTGTGTTGGACGCTGTAAGTAGGTGTTTTTTAAAATGGTTAGCTGAACCCAGCCGCGTAATACGGTCTCGTTATCAGCCAGCGTTACATTTTGCAGCTGGTTATTACTGTAGTGTGATAAATCTGCCCACAGTGCTTGCCAGTTGTCAGCTTTTTGGCTGTTATCAAGGTATTGGTCAAGGGCTGTTCGCGCTTGAGCTGCCTTAAACGGTTGGCTTGTTTGGGCAAACAGTTCCGCCCTAAACTGGTGATAGCGACTGTATTGGCTAGGTGATAGTTGCCACCAAGGCTGAAAATTTAGCGTCTCTAGCGCTTGTAGTGGCTGTCCTTGCTGATAACGCAGGGTTGCGCGTGCTAATTGCCACTCTGCCAGTTGTACTGGCGTGAGAGACATACGAGACAAACGCATTGCTTGTTTATCAGCTTGTGGCCAACTGCCTTCTTTGATGAGGGCTTTTAATGCCAAAATGTGCCAGTTGATGCTTTCCGCACCTTCGGACGACTCGGCTTTGATAAGATAGGATGCTGAGCTTTGTTGCGCGACAGCGGTAATATCAGCGACATTTGCTTGCTGTTGTGGCGATGAGCTACAGCCTGCCAAAATCACAGCAAGGGCTACAGGCGCGAGTAGTCGTGATACACTTTTACGCTTCTGGGTAAAATTAAGCATTGAATTCTTTCAACTGTGACAAATTACTCTCTATATTAATTGCAGATGAGATCTTAGACAAATGAGTGAGACCAATTCATGCGCGGTAGATGTCGCAACTTTGTACATCGTCCCGACACCAATCGGTAATTTAGCAGACATTACACAGCGCGCATTGGATGTATTGGCAAATGTCGACCTAATTGCGGCCGAAGATACCCGCCATACATCCCGTTTGCTGTCCCATTTTTCTATCTCAACCCGCACCTTTGCGCTTCACGATCATAATGAACAGCAGAAAGCGGACTTTTTGATCGAAAAACTTCAAGCGGGTACCAGTATCGCATTAGTGTCTGATGCAGGTACGCCACTTATCAGTGATCCAGGATACCACTTAGTCAACCGTTGTCGTCAGGCGGGTGTTAAAGTTGTTCCATTACCAGGGCCTTGCGCAGTCATTACGGCGTTAAGTGGCGCGGGTTTACCTTCTGACCGTTTTAGCTTTGAAGGCTTTTTACCGCCCAAAAGCAAAGGGCGTCGTGATACCTTCACTGCCCTTGAAAATGATGAGCGTACTTTAATCTTTTATGAATCACCTCATCGTATTTTAGACTCTTTAGCTGATATGTTGGCAGTACTTGGCCCTGAACGTCAGGTTGTGCTGGCGCGTGAGCTTACTAAAACTTATGAAACCATTCACGGTGCACCCTTGGGTGAGTTGATCCCATGGTTGAATGAAGACACGAACCGCTTACGTGGTGAGATGGTGGTACTGGTTGCTGGTCATCGCGCAGATAAAACCGAATTATCCCCTGAAGCGTGCCGCACTGTGGCTTTGCTAGCCAAAGAGCTACCGCTGAAAAAAGCCGCGGCGTTAGCGGCGGAAATTCATAGTTCGAAAAAGAATGCACTCTATAAGTGGGGTTTAGAAAACCTAGAGTAAACGGCAAAGGTGAGCGTTAGCGGTGTGAGTCAGTGGAGGGCGAAGGTTGTGCGGTCTTGGTTGCACAACATTGTGCGCTTTTTTTGACCAAGCTACAGCATCAGGGCTGATTTCACTGGTAACGGCGGCGGGAGTCTTATACAATCCGCCGCCTGAGTTGGCCAAGGTAACCGCTGCTTCGTTGATGTCCCTAGGGATACTGACGGAGGGGAGGAAAGTCCGGGCTCCACAGAGCAGGGTGCCAGATAACGTCTGGGGGGCGTGAGCCCACGACCAGTGCAGCAGAGAGTAAACCGCCGATGACTCGCTTGCGAGAACAGGTAAGGGTGAAAGGGTGCGGTAAGAGCGCACCGCGCGGCTAGTAATAGTCCGTGGCACGGTAAACTCCACCCGGAGCAAGACCAAATAGGTCCCTATTGGCGCGGCTCGCGTTGGGGACGGGTAGGTTGCTTGAGCCTGTGAGCGATTGCAGGCCTAGATGAATGGTTACCACCGCGTAAGCGGGACAGAACCCGGCTCATCGGCCAACTCACCCTACAAAGAATAAAGGTGGTGCTGTGTTCATATGAACTGCAGCATCACCTTTTTTCGTTTTAGCGCCTTATGATCACGCATTAGTGAAAAGAAGTGTGATTTTTCTGCTAATTATTCTCGGCTTTCTTGACTTCTTTTTTGACTCATACGTACACTTCAAAGTGGTTTATTGTGGTAAAAAGTGGGAATGCTAGCTGCAATGCGACTATTAACAATAAACACTTTATATAAGTGTTTGATTGATAATAGGGATATTACAGAGCACATTTTATGCTTCGAGGTGTCACGGCCGTTTCAATGGACGGAAAAGGGCGTTTGGCTATCCCCAAACGTTACCGAGAGCTATTACACGCAGCGTGTGATGGCTTATTTGTGTGCACCATCGATCATCAATACCCCTGTCTGCTACTATACCCCCTTCAGGAATGGGAACGCATTGAGCAAAAGCTTTCCCGCTTATCCAGCTTTCAGCCTGCTGAGCGTCGTTTACAGCGCTTATTATTAGGGCATGCAAGTGAATGTGAAATGGATAACCAAGGTCGCCTGTTGATTGCCCCTTCGCTACGTCAATACGCAGTGCTAGAGAGCAAGGTGATGTTAGTCGGGCAATACAATAAATTTGAGATCTGGCATGAGCCGCACTGGCAGCAGCAGATCGTCACAGATACACAATTTCAGGCTGAGGATCCTACTGCTTTGTCAGTACGCCTTAGTGAGCTTTCACTTTAGTTGAAACTATATAATTTTATGTCAGAACAATTTGAGCACATCTCCGTCTTACTTCATGAATCAGTAGACGGTCTCGATATTAAACCCGATGGTATTTATATCGATGGCACGTTTGGTCGTGGTGGCCATAGTCGCCTGATTCTCTCTAAGCTAGGCGAAAACGGTCGTCTGTACGGTATCGACCGTGATCCTCAAGCGATTGCGGAAGCTCAGACGATTGATGACCCGCGTTTTTCGATTATCCATGGTCCATTTTCTGGCATGGCTAGCTACATGGAAACACGTGAGCTACTAGGCCAGGTTGATGGTGTACTGCTTGATCTCGGCGTGTCATCACCACAACTTGATGATGCAGAGCGCGGTTTTAGCTTTATGCGTGACGGCCCGCTGGATATGCGTATGGACCCAACCACAGGTCTGTCTGCGGCTGAATGGCTAGCTGAAGCCGATGCTGATGATATTGCATGGGTATTGAAAGAGTTTGGTGAAGAACGTTTTGCGAAGCGTATTGCCCGTGGCATTGTTGAGCACCGCGAAAACCCAGAAAAAGAGCCACTAACGCGCACAACCCAGTTAGCGAGCTTGATTGCTGCCGTATCACCTTTCCGTGATAAGCATAAGCACCCGGCGACTCGCAGTTTCCAAGCGATCCGCATTTACATCAACAGTGAGCTGGAAGAAATTGATACCGCGCTTAACGGTGCGCTTAAAGTGCTAGCGCCGCAAGGTCGCCTCTCTATCATCAGTTTCCACTCGTTGGAAGATCGTATGGTCAAACGTTTTATGCGTAAGCACAGTAAAGGGCCTGAAGTGCCTGCGGGTTTACCATTAACCGAAGAGCAGATTAAAGCGCTAGGCAGTGCGGATCTGAAATTGGCAAGTAAAGCGATTAAGCCTTCAAATAATGAACTAGGCCACAATACCCGTGCGCGTAGTTCAGTGTTGCGTTTAGCCGAGAAATTATGAAGCCAACCGCTGAACCGTCAGTAAACTTAACACGCCTGATCGTTAAGGATCTTTTTTCGATTGGGCGGTTACCGCTATTGTTATTGGTTTTGATCTTAGGATCGGCGTTAGCCGTGGTGTATATCACCCACCAGTCACGTCAACTGATCGTTCAGCAAGAGCAACTCCTTATCGAGCGCGATCAGCTCGATATTGAGTGGCGAAATCAAATATTGGAAGAGAATTCTCTGGCCGAGCACAGTCGTGTGGAACGCCTAGCGGAAACACAACTTGAGATGAAGCGTCCAACCGCGGCGAATGAAATAGTTGTCCAGTGATGATAAAAATCTTCAAACGAACCAAAACAACCAACCAACGCCGCGTTAAAGCGCCACCGGTTTTTATTCCGTGGCGTTTTAATATTATTTGTGGCTTCGTTATTTTAGCGCTCGGGCTACTGATCGGGCGTGCGGCTTATATTCAAGTCTTAGAGCCGGGCAAACTTATCCAAGAAGGTGATTTGCGCTCATTACGCGTCAAAGCCTTACCTTCTGCCCGCGGCATTATTTCTGACCGTAACGGTGAGCAACTTGCTGTGAGTGTACCGGTACAAGCCGTATGGGCTGATCCCGTTCAAATCTATAAACATGGCGGCATGATCGAGCAGGCTCGCTGGCATGCGCTGGCGGATGTACTGGGTCTTGACCGTCAGAAGCTCGTTAAGCGAATCGAAAAGAACCAAAAGCGACGTTTTATTTATTTAGCGCGCCAAGTGAGCCCTGCGATGGCGGCCTATGTCGGCAAGCTAAAATTGCCCGGTGTTGGCCTGAAAGATGAATCTCGCCGCTTTTACCCTGCTGGTGAAGTCAGTGCGCACTTAATCGGGATGACGGGGATTGATAGCCATGGTTTAGAAGGGGTGGAACGCACCTACGATGGTTGGTTAACCGGTGAACCTGGCCGTAAAACCGTGCGTAAAGATCGCTATGGTCGCGTGGTTGAAAATATCTCGCTCAAACAGCGTGAGCCAGGTAAACCGTTGGAATTAAGTATCGATCAGCGTTTGCAAGCCATGGCGTACCGAGCTGTGAAGCAAGCGGTGGTGGATTACCGTGCGACCTCTGCCAGTGTGGTGATGGTCGATGTAAGAACGGGTGAAGTGCTGGCAATGGTCAATGCCCCGTCTTATAACCCGAATAACCGCGATAGCTTACAAAGTTTTCGCATGCGTAACCGCGTGATTACCGATGCGATGGAGCCAGGTTCTACCATCAAACCTTTTGTGGTGCTAACGGCGCTAGAAAATGGCGTGGCTGATGAAAATACCATTATAGATACCGGCAATGGCATCATGCAGGTCGGCGGTAGCCGAGTGCGTGATGTTTCTAAAGTCGGCAAAGCGAACTTAGCGCGTATCTTACAAAAATCCAGTAACATCGGTGTCAGTAAGCTGTCGTTGGCGATGCCAGTTGAAGCGCTGCTTGGCATGTACAGCAGTGTTGGTATGGGCGACCCATCAGGTATTAACTTGATTGGCGAATCACAGGGTTTCTTCCCTGATCGTCGCCGTTGGTCTGATTTTGAACGTGCTACCTTGTCATTTGGGTACGGTATTTCGGTGACACCGATCCAGTTAGTACGCGCTTACGCTACTTTAGGCGCACTTGGGGTCAGCCGTCCACTCTCGATTTTAAAAACCGATGAAGTTATGCCTGGCCGCCAAGTCGTGTCGGTTGAGAATACGCGTAAGCTACTCAATATGCTTGAAATGGTGACAGGTAAAGAAGGCAGTGCCAAACGTGCTGCGGTACCTGGCTACCGCGTGGGTGCCAAGACAGGTACGGCAAAAGTTGCCGCTGCGGGTGGCTACAGCGATGAATATATAGCGATGACAGCAGGTCTTGCCCCGATCAGCAATCCACGTATTGCAATGGTGGTGGTGGTGAATGAACCACAAGGCGATCAATATTATGGTGGTGCAATTGCGGCGCCGATATTTGCAGATGTCATGGGTAATGCGCTGCAAATTTTGAATGTGCCGCCAGACGCAGGTTCTGGCGATAAGTTAAAAGTTGTACATAACAGAGGCGCCTCAAATGCCGATACCTAACCAAAACAATACTATCGGATGCTTGCTGGCATCATGGTTGCCAACAACAGCAACATTGGGGGATGACATCAGCGCATTAGTGCCTTCGTCATTTACCTTAGACAGCCGCGCAGTGGTGAATGGCAGTTTATTTGCCGCTGTCAAAGGTCACCAAGTTGATGGCCGTCGTTTTATTGATAAAGCGATAGCACAAGGTGCCCTTGCGGTACTCGCTGAGGCGGAAGGGGAAGCAGAGCACGGCGAAGTGCGGGTACAGCAAGATGTGCCTGTTATCTATTTTTCGCAGTTGAATTTGCACTTGTCCGCCATCGCGAAGGTGTTCTATCAACAGCCTGACGAGCAGCTAAAATTGGTTGCTGTCACCGGTACCAATGGCAAAACAACCATCAGCCAGATCTTGGCACAGTGGGCCGAATTGGTGGGCTACCGCTCGGGTGTCATGGGCACCACAGGTAACGGGTTACTGAGTAACTTGGTTCCCGCGGCGAATACCACTGGCAGTGCGATTGAAATTCAACACGTACTGGCTGATTTATACCAGCAAGGTGCGTCTTTTGCAGCGATGGAAGTGTCGTCGCATGGCTTGGTGCAAGGGCGTGTCAAAGCCCTGCATTTCGCAGCCAGTATTTTTACTAATTTGAGCCGTGATCACCTTGATTACCATGGCGATATGGCCAGCTATGCAGCGGCCAAACAAACCCTGTTTACCGAGCATCACGCTGGTGTTGCTGTCATTAATATGGATGACGAAGTCGGCTGCCAGTGGCTTAAAACATTACCCGATGCCGTAGCGGTAACAACACAAGCTGGCGTTGCTGCGAAACATCAGGGGCCGAGACTATGGCTGACGGATGTGGCGTACAGTACTCAAGGGGTTACGCTAAGTTTTGATTCATCATGGGGCGCAGGCTCATTTACAGCGCCCTTAGTTGGCTCGTTTAATGTGATGAATATTATGTTGGCATTAGCCACTTTGCTGGCAACAGGACATGATATTGAGCAACTCATTGCGACTGCGCCACAGCTAAAAGCAGTAATTGGCCGCATGGAAGTTTTTCAAAAGGCTGACAAACCTTTGATGGTGGTGGATTATGCTCATACACCAGATGCGCTAGAAAAGGCCTTGCAAGCCTTGCAAGTACACTGTGACGGTAAGCTTTGGTGTATTTTCGGCTGTGGTGGCGATCGTGATACGGGTAAACGCCCGATGATGGCGGCAATTGCAGAACAGCATGCCGATCAAATTATCTTAACCGATGATAATCCGCGCAGTGAAAACCCTGAGTCCATCATGAATGATATGAAGGCGGGGTTAGTGAGTGCTGACCAAGCGCGAGTGATCCACGATAGATTCAGTGCTTGCCAATATGCACTGACTCATGCTGCTCCACAAGATATCGTCTTGGTGGCTGGAAAAGGGCATGAAGATTACCAAATTTTAGCAGATCGCACGATCCACTATTCCGACCGTGAAACGGTTCAAACTTTATTGGAGACGCATGCATGATTAACGTGCAATTGTCTCATCTGGCCAATGAGCTGGGTGCCACATTAATGGGCGATGATATTCAGATCGCCTCGGTATCAACCGATACGCGTCAGATCGAGCAAGATGCATTATTCATTGCGCTCAAAGGCGAACGATTTGATGCGCATGACTTTTGTCAGAGCGCGATTGATAACGGCACAAAAGCTTTATTGGTTAGTCGTCACTTACCTCTCGATATCCCACAACTTGTGGTCGCCGATACTCGGTTAGCGCTGGGTCATATTGGTGCTTGGGTTGCCAAAACACTGACGCAAACACAAGGCCTTAAAACTGTTGCCTTAACAGGTAGTTGTGGCAAGACCACAGTGAAAGAGATGGTTGCTGAGATCCTTGGCTTAAAAGGCAAGGTGCTCGCAACAGCGGGCAATTTTAATAATGATATTGGTGTACCACTTACGTTATTGCGATTAACGGCAGAACATGACTATGCGGTGATTGAGCTTGGTGCTAATCATCAAAACGAAATTGCTTATACCACCAACCTTGTTAAACCGCAGGCTGCGCTAGTCAATAATTTAGCAGCAGCGCATCTGGAAGGATTTGGTTCACTGGCCGGTGTAGCCAAGGCCAAAGGTGAGATCTTTGAAGGACTGCCGGCTGGCGGTATGGCGATTGTTAACCTTGATTCACATGATTTGCCGAATTGGCGTGAGAATTTGACTGAACAACGGCTTTTGACCTTTTCTACGTCAAATTCTGAGGCTGATTTCTTTGCAAATGACATAATTGTTAACTCTGACGGTCGCGCTTGCTTTACAATGCGTACCCCCGATGGGATGGCATCAGTCATTTTGACGCTAGCGGGTGTGCATAATGTATCGAACGCCTTAGCGGCAGCGGCATTAAGTTATACCTTGGGTGCATCTTTAGAGGATATAACCCGAGGCCTAGGCCAAGTGGTGAATGTCAAAGGGCGCGTTGATATTACTCAACCTCAAGCAGGGCTTCGTCTGATTGATGATACCTATAACGCCAGTGTGGCATCCGTGAAGGCGGCGATTGATTTGCTCGCGTCGTTCAAGGATCAGCGTTGGTTTGTATTGGGTGATATGGCCGAACTTGGCGAAGAGAGCGACCAGCTCCACCGTGAAGTGGGCGAATACGCAAAAGAAAAATCCCTCGATGCAGTTTTCACCTTTGGTCGTGCGAGCGCGATTGTGAGTGAGCTGAACCAAGGTCAGCACTTTGATAATAAGCAGGCGCTGATTGCGACATTAACGGCGCAGTTAGACCAAGAATTTAAACAACACCAAGAGGTAACAGTGTTGGCAAAAGGAGCGCGTAGCTCCCGCATGGAAGATGTGATTGTCGCACTGCAGGAAAATAAATAATGATTTACTGGTTAGCTGACGTACTTCAGTCTACGTTCCCATTTTTTCGTCTATTCGAATATTTGACGTTCCGCGCTATTGTTAGTGTTCTTACTGCTTTAGTTCTCTCACTATGGATGGGTCCTCGCCTGATCGCGCGTTTGCAAATGCTGCAAATTGGCCAGGTTGTACGTAACGAAGGCCCCGAATCTCACTTTAGTAAACGTGGTACGCCAACAATGGGCGGCATCATGATTTTGGCAGCGATTACGATCACTGTTTTACTGTGGTCTGACTTATCTAACCCTTATGTGTGGGCGGTATTGGTTGTCATGCTGGGCTATGGTGTGGTCGGTTTTGTTGACGATTACCGCAAGGTCGTACACAAAAATACCGATGGCTTGATTGCGCGCTGGAAGTACTTCTGGCAATCAGTGATCGCGCTGGGTGTTGCGTTTGCACTGTACATGCATGGTAAAGATACCGCAGCCACTCAGCTGGTGGTGCCTTTCTTCAAAGATGTGATGCCACAGCTTGGCCTATTCTATATTGTCTTCACTTACTTCGTGATTGTGGGTACCAGTAACGCGGTGAACTTGACCGATGGCCTTGATGGCTTAGCTATCATGCCTACAGTGATGGTGGCATCGGGTATGGCATTTATTGCGTGGGCAACAGGCAATGTGAATTTTGCTAATTATCTGCATATTCCTTATTTAAGTAATGCCAGTGAGCTGGTCATTGTCTGTAGCGCCATTGTCGGGGCTGGCCTTGGCTTCCTTTGGTTTAATACCTACCCAGCACAAGTGTTTATGGGTGATGTGGGCTCATTAGCATTAGGCGGCGCACTTGGCACTATCGCGGTATTGGTTCGTCAAGAACTACTACTAGTGATCATGGGCGGTGTGTTTGTGATGGAAACCGTATCGGTGATCTTGCAAGTGGGGTCGTACAAACTGCGTGGCCAACGTATTTTCCGTATGGCACCGATTCATCACCACTACGAATTAAAAGGCTGGCCTGAACCACGAGTGATTGTGCGTTTTTGGATCATCACTATGATGCTAGTGCTAATTGCACTGGCGACATTAAAGGTACGCTAAATGAATGGCTTAGGTGGAGTAAAACGCGTTGTAGTGATTGGTCTAGGAATGACAGGCTTGTCTGTTGTTCACCACCTCGTGCGACAGTCGATGGCTTATGCTCTGGATTTAGAGATTAAAGTCATAGATACGCGCGCTACGCCACCTGGCCAAGAGTCGCTTCCGAGCAGTGTTGAACTGTGCTGCGGCGAATGGAACATGGCGTGGTTACTAGCCGCTGATATGATCGTTGCCAGCCCTGGCATTGCCCTGGCAACCCCTGAACTTCAGCAAGCCGCCGAAGCGGGCATTGAGATTGTGGGCGATATTGAACTGTTTGCCCGTGCTGTGACAAAGCCCGTTGTCGCTATTACAGGCTCGAATGGTAAAAGTACCGTGACCAGCCTTGTCGGTGAGATGGCGAAAGAGGCCAATATCAATGTTGGTGTTGGCGGAAACATTGGGTTTGCAGCATTAGACATGCTCGCCAATGATCATGACCTGTACGTACTTGAATTATCGAGTTTTCAGTTAGAAACGACCTCATCATTGAAGCTGAAGGCGGCGACTTACTTAAACCTGTCTGAAGATCATATGGATCGCTATGATGGGCTCGCGGACTACAGCGCAGCGAAAATGCGTATTTTCGATCATGCTGAATTAGTGGTTTATAACCGTGATGATTTGGCGACGCGCCCGAAGAATTCAGCGGATGTGGCTGAAACCAGCTTTGGTTTTGACGATCAAGACTATGGCTTGATTGAGCTAGATGGCCAAGAGTTCCTTGCTGTCAATCAACAACCACTAATGGTTGCTAACGACATCGCATTGGTTGGGCGCCATAATGTGGCGAACAGCCTTGCGGCATTGGCATTGGCGGATGCTGTCGGTATTGATCATGCCTCAGCGTGTCGCGCTTTGCGCCGTTATACAGGGTTGGTACACCGTTGCCAGCTTGTCGTGCAACAACACGGTGTTAAATGGGTTAATGATTCAAAAGCAACCAATGTCGCTAGTACTCTTGCCGCATTAAAAGGGCTGAACCTTGAAGGTCGACTTCACCTGCTGGTGGGTGGTGATGGCAAAGGGGCGGACTTTGCTGAATTGCAGCCAGTATTGGCCGCATTAAATGTTCAGCTGTACTGTTATGGCCGCGATGGCGATCAGTTTGCGCCACTGGTTGAGAGTCCAATTTGCGTCGAAACCATGGCACAAGCGATGACCCAAGCGGCTAATACAGCACATAGTGGTGATATGATCATGCTATCCCCTGCCTGTGCCAGCTTTGATCAGTTTCCTAATTTTATGACACGCGGCGACACGTTTGTCGCGTTGGCGCAAGAGTTGCAGCATCAAGTCGCAGGAGCGAATGAATGCTAAGACAGACCAAGGAAGGTATGACGTCGATGGGCGATTGGTTTACTAAACCATCCAGCCCGTCGTTATACGATCGCCAGTTAGTGTGGATTGCACTCGCTTTGATGGTGATCGGCTTGGTGATCGTGACATCTGCCTCGGTGCCAATTGCAACACGCCTAACGGGGATCCCGTTTTACTTTGCACTGCGTCATGCTTTTTTCCTCGGCTGCTCGCTTCTTATTATTGGCATTATGGTGCAAGTCCCCTTGTCACGCTGGCAGCAATTAAGTGTGCCCATGTTACTGGTATCGATGTTTTTACTGGTTGTGGTACTCGGTATTGGTCGCTCGGTAAATGGCGCCGCGCGCTGGATCCCACTCGGGATCTTTAACTTGCAACCG
The DNA here is from genome assembly GCF_050337045.1 of Photobacterium kagoshimensis. Lineage (NCBI taxonomy): Bacteria > Pseudomonadati > Pseudomonadota > Gammaproteobacteria > Vibrionales > Vibrionaceae > Photobacterium > Photobacterium kagoshimensis. The sequence goes on from NZ_JAKJSO010000017.1 coordinate 93,148, forward strand.
GCGGAAGTCGCCAAGCTTTCTCTCTTTATTTTCCTTTCTGGCTACCTGGTTCGTCAGTACACCCAAGTACGTGCGAGCTTCTTGGGGTTTGCAAAACCGTTAGCGGTGCTATGCGTTTTGGCTTTTTTATTGCTACAACAGCCCGATTTAGGGTCATTTGTTGTGATGTTTGTGACCACAGTAGGCATGTTATTTATTGCCGGTGCCCAATTGTGGCAATTCCTCGCTATGATAGCGGTCGCGATATTTGGCATCGTGATATTGATTGTGTTCGAGCCTTATCGAATGCGTCGGGTAACCTCATTTTTGGATCCGTGGGATGACCCTTTTGGTAGTGGTTACCAGTTAACTCAGTCATTAATGGCATTTGGTCGCGGTGACTGGTTAGGTCAAGGGCTAGGTAATTCAATTCAAAAACTCGAATATTTGCCCGAGGCACATACCGACTTTGTATTTGCGGTACTCGCAGAAGAGCTGGGTTTGGTTGGCGTCGTCGCTGTCTTAGCCTTAATTTTTGCTTTGGTATTTAAAGCCCTGTTGATTGGTCGCAAGTCATTGCAAAGCGAACAATTGTTCGGTGGTTTCCTCGCCTTTGGTATTGGCATTTGGTTTGCTTTCCAAACCCTCGTGAATGTCGGTGCGGCGGCGGGAATAGTGCCAACCAAGGGGTTGACTTTGCCCCTGATCAGTTACGGTGGTTCCAGTTTATTTATTATGGCGACAGCAGTCGCAATCTTGATTCGCATTGATCATGAGCAGCGGCTTCATGCTAAATATCATCCAGTCGAACAAGAACCTGAAGAAACTAGTGTTGAAAAAGATTGATGACAAAAAATAAACGCTTACTCGTTATGGCGGGCGGTACGGGGGGGCATGTGTTCCCTGGGCTTGCGGTAGCGAAACAATTACAGCAGCAGGGGTGGGAAATCCGCTGGCTGGGTACCGCAGACCGAATGGAAGCGGACTTAGTGCCAAAGCATGGTATCGAGATTGACTTTATTAAAGTCAAAGGGCTACGTGGTCAAGGTATTATGCGCCTTTTGGCAGCACCATTTAAAATTTTAGGCGCAATCAAACAAGCGCGTGTGCATATTAAAGCGTGGCAACCTGATGTTGTCCTTGGCATGGGGGGCTATGTCAGTGGTCCTGGTGGCGTAGCTGCATGGCTGAGCGGTATTCCTGTGGTGTTGCACGAACAAAATGCGGTGGCAGGTTTAACCAACCAATGGTTATCTAAAATTGCGCGCCGTGTACTACAAGCCTTTCCGGGGGCGTTTGCCAAGCAGGAAGTCGTGGGCAACCCTGTGCGTCAAGATGTGATCCAACTTGCGATGCCGAGTGAACGTTTCGCCCAGCGCAGTGGTCCAATGCGTGTCCTTGTAATGGGTGGCAGTCAAGGCGCACGTATTTTGAATCAGACCATGCCTGAAGTTGCGGGCTTGCTAGGTGATGCAATTACGGTGTGGCATCAAGCTGGCAAAGGTGCACAAGTTGAAACCCAGCAAGCATATCAAGCGCAAATTGATGCAGCGACAGAGGTGAAAGTCACTGAATTTATTGATGATGTCGCCGCAGCGTATGATTGGGCTGATATCGTTGTGTGCCGTTCAGGTGCGTTAACCGTATCTGAACTATCCGCAGCTGGTGTAGCGGCGATTTTTGTTCCTTTTATGCACAAAGATCGTCAGCAAGCACTTAACGCCGATCACTTGGTACAAGCTGGTGCCGCGTTCATGATAGAACAGCCTGAACTCACGGCCGTGAAATTAGCACAACAGCTTCAAAAACTTGATCGTCCTGCTTTGCTATCTATGGCACAAGCAGCACGAGATGCAGCGATCCTCGACGCCGATGTTCGAGTGGCTGATGTCATTAAATCGCTAGCCAAAAATTAGAACGAGAAAAGTGATGAACAACAAATTGGATAACCAGCAATTAGCCAAAATTAGAACCATGGTGCCAGAGATGCGCCGTGTTGAGCGTATTCACTTCGTCGGAATCGGCGGAGCGGGTATGAGCGGGATTGCGGAAGTATTGGTTAATGAAGGCTATCGTATTAGTGGCTCTGATATTGCGCCTAACGCTGTGACAAACAGCTTAGCAAGTAAAGGTGCGGAAATTTTCTTTGGTCATAGCCAAGAGAACGTTCAGGGTGCGAGTGTTGTTGTTGTTTCAACGGCAATCTCACCTGAAAACCCAGAAATGGTTGCGGCGCGTGAATCACGTATTCCTGTTGTACGTCGTGCTGAAATGCTCGCTGAGTTAATGCGTTACCGCCATGGTATTGCCATTGCGGGAACACACGGTAAAACCACCACTACAGCACTTGTTACCCAAATATATTCAGAAGCGGGCTTAGATCCAACGTTTGTTAACGGTGGCTTAGTGAAGAGTGCTGGCACTAATGCCCGTCTAGGTTGCAGCCGTTACTTGATTGCAGAAGCGGATGAGAGCGATGCCTCTTTCTTGCACCTGCAGCCAATGGTGAGTGTTGTCACCAATATTGAAGCTGATCATATGGAAACCTATGGCGGCGACTTTGAAGTATTAAAACAAACCTTTATCGATTTCCTTCATAACTTGCCGTTTTATGGTTTGGCTGTGGTGTGCATTGATGATCCTGTGGTTCGTGAGTTATTACCGCGCATTGGTCGCCAAGTGATCACTTACGGTTTTGCAGAAGATGCCGATGTCCGTTTGCTTAATTACCGTCAAACAGGTCAGCAAGGGCATTTCACCATTGCTCGTCAAGACAAGCCAAGCCTGGAGATTACCCTCAATGTACCGGGTAAACACAATGCCTTAAATGCAACGGCGGCAGTGGCTGTTGCAACCGAGGAAGGTGTGGATGATAGTGCAATTATTCGCGCACTCGCTGAATTCCAAGGTACTGGTCGTCGTTTTGATCACTTAGGTGAGTTCGATAGTGGTAACGGTAAAGTGATGTTAGTGGATGATTACGGCCATCACCCAAGTGAGGTGGATGTGACTATCCAAGCGGCACGTGCTGGCTGGGAAGATAAGCGTTTAGTCATGATCTTCCAACCGCACCGCTATAGCCGAACGCGTGACCTTTACGAAGATTTCGCTAATGTGCTTGAGCAGGTTGATGTTTTGGTGATGCTAGACGTTTACTCTGCAGGAGAAATGCCTATCGCTGGGGCGGATGGTCGGGCGCTTTGTAGAACAATCCGTGGCCGTGGTAAAATAGACCCAATTTTTGTTCCAAATATCGAAGCATTACCTGCGGCTTTGGCCAATATTATTGGTGAAGATGACTTGGTGTTGACGCAAGGTGCAGGCGATGTAGGTAAAGTAGCCCGTCAATTAGCAGAAATGAAGCTAAATATTGCAACAATGCGTGAAGCTTAGTATTTCTGCGCATGTGGCTGAGTATATGGGCTTTTTTATTGCAGGGTTTTCATCATTGAAATAGATATGAACTCAGAGTCAGCATTAAATTAGCCAACAAATGTTGGAGAGTTAGGGCTTGGTCGGTATAATCGGTCAACTTTGCTCAAAAATCATTTATTCGAGTTAAATTAGCGTGTCGAGCGTTGCTCTATACATTAGATAGGTAAGGTTTTTGGCGAAATGACGGACGTAGTCAAAAAAAGCGTATTTTTAGCTTCGCCGCTACCCACTAAGCATTTAGGGGGCGTCGCTTTTTTTATTGCCGTTATTATTTTTATTGCATGGCTACTGAGTGCGGCACTGAGCTGGATGACAGATGCAAATCGTCTTCCGCTGTCGCAACTTGTCATCCAAGGTGAGTTAAAGCATTTGACCACCAACGATGTTCGGCAAGCCATTTTGCAACTCGATCACTTGGGGACTTTTATGACCCAAGATATTGAGAGCCTGCAAAGCGCGTTAGAGTCTTTACCTTGGGTTGCCCATGCGTCAGTGCGAAAGCAGTGGCCAGAAACGGTAAAGGTCTATTTGCTTGAGCATCAACCCGCAGCCATTTGGAATCAGGAACACCTGGTGAATATGGACGGCGAGGTCTTTTATGCAGACGCCAAGCAAGTGGCTGATTTAGCCTTGGTACACTTAGCAGGCCCCGATGGCAGTAGCCAGCAAGTATTGGCAGCATTGGATGAAATGCAACCAAGATTACAGCTTGCGGGCTTTGAAATTGATACGCTTACCTTAAATGAACGTCGAGCTTGGCGTGTTGAGTTAACCAATGGTATTCGGCTAGAGCTAGGGCGAAAAACTCGAATGGAGCGTTTAGAGCGCTTCATCAGCTTATACCCTGAATTAGAAATGCAGGGTAAAGCAATAGAGTACGTAGATTTACGTTACGATATTGGTGCGGCTGTAGGCTGGAAAACGATACCTAAAGAATAAGAGCGTGCGCGAATGACGAAGGCAACAGATAAAAAACTCATAGTTGGCCTTGATATCGGTACTTCCAAAGTATGTGCTTTGGTTGGGGAAGTACTGCCAGACAGTAATGTTAACGTTATTGGTGTTGGTAGTAGCCCGTCTCGCGGTATGGACAAAGGCGGAGTCAATGATCTTGAGTCCGTTGTTAAGTCTGTCCAGCGCGCTGTCGATAAAGCGGCATTGATGGCAGATTGTGAAATTGATTCAGTCTACCTGTCGCTATCAGGCAAACATATTCGTTGCCAAACAGAAAAAGGCATGGTGCCCATTTCTGACAAAGAGGTAACGCAAGATGACGTCGATAGTGTTATTCATACGGCGAAATCAGTAAAAATTAGCGATGAACACCGAACTTTACATGTAATTCCTCAAGAATTTGCTATTGATTATCAAGAGGGAATTAAAAATCCTGTTGGTTTATCTGGCGTTCGAATGGAAGCGAGTGTTCATTTGATTACATGTCACAACGATATGGCGCGAAACATCGTTAAAGCGGTAGAGCGTTGTGGTTTGAAAGTGGATCAGTTGATCTTCTCTGGCTTAGCGGCAAGTCATGCAGTATTAACCGCAGATGAGCGTGAGTTGGGTGTGTGCGTAGTCGATATTGGCGGCGGCACCATGGATATCGCCTTCTGGACTGGCGGTGCTTTACGCCATGCAGAAGTGATCCCTTATGCAGGTAATGTTGTGACCAGCGACATTGCTTATGCTTTCGGTACACCTCCTGGGGATGCCGAAGAAATTAAAGTTAAATATGGCTGTGCACTAAGCGAGTTAGTTAGCAAAGACGCCAAGGTCGATGTACCTAGTGTTGGTGGCCGACCATCGCGTAGTTTGCAGAGCCAGACCCTAGCGGAAGTGATTGAACCTCGCTATAGCGAATTATTAGGTTTGGTTAACAAGAGGCTAGTTGAGATCCAAGAACAATTGCGTAATGCGGGCGTAAAACACCACTTAGCAGCAGGCATTGTTTTAACTGGTGGCGCGGCACAAATTGAAGGGCTAAATGAGTGTGCGGAACGTGTGTTCCAAAACCAAGTCCGGATTGGCCAGCCATTAGAGCTAAGTGGATTAACAGATTATGTGCAAGCACCGCATTATGCGACAGCAGTGGGTTTGCTGCACTACGGTAAGGATAATCAGTCGTTTGACGATAGCGAAGTAGAGCCAAAACGTTCAGTTTCGGGGCTGTTTTCTAAAGTTAGCGGTTGGTTTAAAAAAGAATTTTAAAACCTGATGCGAACAGGAATAACGGAGAGAACAAATGTTTGAACCGATGATGGAAATCTCTGACGAAGCGGTAATCAAGGTCATTGGCGTTGGCGGCGGCGGCGGTAATGCTGTCGATCACATGGTTCGTGAATCAATTGAAGGTGTTGAGTTCATCACCGTTAATACCGATGCACAAGCACTGCGTAAATCGAGTGTAAGCACTGTGATTCAAATCGGTGGCGATATCACTAAAGGTCTAGGTGCGGGTGCAAACCCACAAGTAGGTCGTGATTCGGCGCTAGAAGACCGTGAAGCTATCAAGAATGAACTGCAAGGTTCAGACATGATCTTCATTGCGGCTGGTATGGGTGGTGGTACTGGTACAGGTGCTGCTCCAATCATTGCTGAAGTGGCAAAAGAATTAGGTATTCTTACAGTAGCGGTGGTAACAAAACCATTTAGCTTTGAAGGTAAGAAGCGTATGGCATTTGCTGAACAGGGTATCGAAGAGCTATCTAAGCACGTTGACTCCCTGATCACGATTCCAAACGAAAAACTACTGAAAGTTCTTGGTCGTGGTATCACGCTATTGGACGCATTTGCGAAAGCAAACGACGTGCTTAAGAACGCGGTTCAAGGTATTGCCGAGCTAATTACACGCCCTGGTATGATCAATGTCGATTTCGCTGACGTACGTACAGTGATGTCTGAAATGGGTCATGCAATGATGGGTAGCGGTATGGCTGTTGGTGATGACCGTGCTGAAGAAGCGGCTGAAATGGCTATTTCTAGCCCGCTACTTGAAGATATCGATCTTGCTGGCGCACGTGGTGTACTTGTTAACATCACTGCGGGTATGGACATGCGTCTTGATGAGTTTGAAACTGTGGGTAACACAGTGAAAGCATTTGCATCAGACAATGCAACGGTTGTTATCGGTACGTCACTTGACCCTGAAATGACTGATGAGCTACGTGTGACTGTTGTTGCAACAGGCATTGGTAAAGAAAGTAAGCCAGATATCACTTTGGTGACAAGCTCTAAGCCAACGCCTGCGGTTGCCTCTGTACAAGAGAAGCCAGCGGTTTCTGCGATTGAAGAACAGCCAAAAGCTGCGCCTCTAACGCAGAGCAACTCAGTTGAGTCACCAGCATCGTCGTCATCTTCTGCGGCTACAGCGCCAAAAGCGTCACCGCAAAGTGAACATGACTACCTTGATATTCCAGCATTTTTACGTCAGCAGGCTGATTAAGCAGCGTAAATTGTTTGGGATATGACCAGATGAGTGGTAAGATTAGCCCCCATTATCTATTATGTGACAGGGTAATGGGTGTTTTTGGCTTTCAAATGTTGAGAGAAATTAGATGATCAGACAACGTACCTTGAAGAGCATTGTCCAAACTACTGGTGTGGGTCTCCACTCTGGTCGTAAAGTCACGCTTATTCTACGCCCAGCTGCGGCGAATACGGGTGTGATCTATCGTCGTACTGACCTTAATCCACCTGTGGATTTTCCTGCGAATGCAGATTCAGTGCGCGATACTATGTTGTGTACCGCCCTTGTTAATGATGAAGGCGTACGCATCTCAACGGTAGAGCACTTAAACGCTGCGCTTGCAGGTATGGGTATCGATAACGTGATTATCGAAGTTGATGCGCCTGAAATCCCGATTATGGATGGCAGTGCGAGCCCATTTATTTACTTGCTACAGTCTGCAGGTATCGATACGTTAAATGCGCCAAAACGCTTTTTACGCATCAAGAAAACTGTTCGCGTTGAAGATGGCGATAAATGGGCAGAACTTCGTCCATATAACGGTTTCCGTTTAGACTTCGCTATTGAATTTAATCACCCTGCGATTGATTCAGAACAGCAGCGTTTATTGCTAGACTTTTCTAGCCAATCATTCGTAAAAGACATTAGTCGTGCACGTACTTTTGGTTTCATGCACGATATCGAATACCTACAATCACAAAACTTATGTTTAGGTGGTAGTTTCGATAACGCAATCGTACTCGACCAGTACCGTATTCTTAATGAAGATGGTCTGCGTTTTGATAACGAATTAGTGACACACAAAGTATTGGATGCCATTGGTGACCTTTATATGTGCGGTCATAATATTGTGGGTGAAATGGCGGCATACAAGTCAGGCCATGCACTTAACAATAAACTATTGCGTGCCGTGTTAGCTGATCAAGAAGCTTACGAATGGACAACGTACCAAGATGAACAAGATTCGCCAGTGACTTTGGCTCAGCCAGGCATGGTATTAGCGTAATCCGTTAATTCTTTTCATCCACCGAATTTAAAAGCGCCAGACACTGTCTGGCGTTTTTGTATCTGCTATTTGTGCGATTGTTGGCTGAGGCCGATTGCGATTATTCCGACTGGCGTCGTTTGGCTAATGCTGCAATACGCTCTAAACGCGCTTTTACTTTGTCGGGGGCATGCTGCGCCGTATAGAGTAAATATCCTGCTGCCTTTTCCGTGATGGGTTTGCGAATGATATCTGGGGCTTTATGTTGCTTACGCTCAAAATCGGCAGCAAGGCTGGGATTAACTTTGATATCTATCTGCTTGAGTTGTGGCAGTAACTGCTCACGTAATTTATTCATCAGCGTATTTCTTTCGAAATTCAAGCGCATTGACCAGTTAGCCGATGAGACCTCAATGATCAGCGTCTGTTGACGGTAATTACTGACTCGACAATGTTCAGCACAGTTTAAGTGCTGTTTAACGGCTTCATTTAATTTGGCCAGTGCGACCGCACGCTGCTGGATATTACCAAGTGTGGAGTCATCCAACAGGTGAGCTGGGGTTTGTGGGCGATGATCTCTCATAACTCTCGCTTTCGCATCCGTCATTAATCATAAAATAAATGCCACTATTGTGGGCTGACACCTAATTTTCGCATATGAAAAACTAGACTCCACCTTTAACCGTAGTCGACTTAAGTATTATGGCTTATTATACCATCCAAGTGGGTTGGCGGGGATGCCTTGTTTAAGGCTTTACTCAGTTGAGGTTTTCGTTTTATAGGGATATCTACTTTGGTGTTTAACCTATAGAATGACTTTGTTTAACTGTGCCCCTTGAAACTGAAATAAAGTGCCACAATATCCAATAGTAAGCATTAACTTGGCCTTATTTTCTGCACACTGTGCACGGCTCTGTTGAGTAGGGGTAGGATACTCCTGTGACAACCTGATTCATTGATTCAGAAGCCTATTGCGCTGAATCTACATAACTTAGAGAAACGGCATCACCATGTTATCAAAACTACTGACAAAAATTATCGGTAGCCGTAACGACCGCACTCTGCGTCGTTTGCGCAAAATCGTCGATCAAATCAATAAATTAGAACCTCAATTTGAAAGCCTGTTAGATGAAGAGCTTAAGGCCAAGACGGTCGAGTTCCGTGAGCGTATCGAACAAGGTGAAAACCTAGACCAATTACTACCAGAAGCTTTCGCAACTGTTCGCGAAGCATCAAAACGTGTATTCGGTATGCGTCACTTTGATGTTCAGCTGATTGGTGGCATGGTACTAAACAACTGCCAAATCGCAGAAATGCGTACAGGTGAAGGTAAAACGCTAACAGCAACACTGCCTGCTTACCTTAACGCACTAACGGGTAAGGGCGTTCACATTGTTACAGTGAATGACTACCTAGCTGCGCGTGATGCCGAAACAAACCGTGCTCTATTTGAATTCCTAGGTATGACCGTTGGCGTTAACGTACCAAACATGCCGCCTCAAGCGAAGAAAGAAGCATACCAAGCGGATGTACTTTACGGTACGAACAATGAGTTTGGTTTCGATTACCTACGTGACAACATGGCTTTCCGTCCGGAAGATCGTGTGCAACGTGAGCGTTTCTTTGCCGTAGTCGATGAAGTGGATTCCATCTTAATCGATGAAGCGCGTACCCCATTGATTATCTCTGGCCCTGCTGAAGATAGCTCTGAGCTTTACACTAAGATCAATACTTTGATCCCGCAGTTAGTGAAGCAAGATAAAGAAGACAGTGAAGAGTACCGCGGTGACGGTCACTACACGGTTGATGAAAAAGCGAAACAAGCGCACTTAACAGAAACGGGTCAAGAGTTTGTAGAAGAATTACTACAAAAAAATGGCTTGATGGAAGAAGGCGATACGCTTTACTCACCTGCCAACATTAGCTTGCTACACCACGTAAACGCAGCACTGCGTGCTCACGTGTTGTTTGAGCGTGATGTGGATTACATCGTCAAAGATGATGAAGTGATTATTGTCGATGAGCACACTGGCCGTACTATGCCTGGTCGTCGTTGGTCTGAAGGTTTACACCAAGCTGTAGAAGCGAAAGAAGGTGCAAAAATTCAGAACGAGAACCAAACCCTGGCTTCTATCACGTTCCAGAACTTCTTCCGACTATACGAAAAACTGTCAGGCATGACAGGTACTGCCGATACTGAAGCGTTCGAATTCCAGTCAATCTACAACCTTGAAACGGTAGTCATGCCAACCAACAAGCCAATGATCCGTGAGGATATGGGTGACTTGGTTTACATGACTGAGCTAGAAAAATTTGGTGCGATTGCTGAAGACATCAAAGAACGTGTCGAGAAAGGTCAGCCTGTGCTTGTGGGTACTGTGTCGATTGAAAAATCAGAACTGTTATCTAATGCACTGAAACAACAAGGTATTAAGCACGAAGTACTTAATGCTAAATTCCACGAAAAAGAAGCCGACATTGTTGCTAACGCTGGTCAGTCAGGTGCGGTAACTATCGCAACTAACATGGCAGGCCGTGGTACCGATATCGTACTTGGTGGTCACTGGCAGAGTGAACTGGCACAAATAGCAGAACCTACTGACGCGCAAATCGCTGATATTAAAGCGAAGTGGAAAGTACGTCACGATGCTGTTCTTGCCGCTGGTGGTCTACACATCATTGGTACAGAGCGCCATGAATCTCGCCGTATCGATAATCAGCTTCGTGGTCGTTCAGGTCGTCAAGGTGATGCGGGTTCATCGCGTTTCTACTTGTCGATGGAAGATGGCTTGATGCGCATTTTCGCTTCAGACCGTGTTTCAGGCATGATGAAAAAACTGGGTATGGAAGAAGGCGAAGCGATTGAGCACCCTTGGGTAACTAAGGCGATTGAGAACGCACAACGTAAAGTTGAAGGCCGTAACTTCGATATTCGTAAGCAATTGCTTGAATTTGATGACGTAGCCAATGACCAACGTAAAGTGGTTTATGAACTACGTGACGAACTAATGAACGCTGAAGATATCAGCGACATGATTTCACAAAACCACCACGATGTACTGACTGCAGTATTTGAGCAATATGTACCTGCTCAGTCGCTGGAAGAAATGTGGGATATTCAAGGTCTTGAAGAGCGTCTAAAAGCAGACTTCGATCTGGCACTTCCGATTCAGGAATGGCTAGATAGCGAAGAGAAGCTGTACGAAGAAGCGCTACGTGAGCGTATCATCGAGCAAGCTGTTGCGATTTATCAGCAAAAAGAAGAAGTTGTTGGCGCACCTGTGCTACGTAACTTTGAAAAAACAGTGATGCTGCAAAACCTTGATATGTTGTGGAAAGAGCACTTAGCGGCGATGGACCACTTACGTCAAGGTATCCACTTACGTGGTTACGCACAGAAGAACCCGAAACAAGAATACAAGCGTGAGTCTTTTGAGCTATTCGAAGAGATGCTTGAGAGCCTTAAATCAGACGTGATTGCGATTCTTAGCCGTGTTCGAGTTCAACAACAAGAAGATGTTGACCGTATCGAAGAAGAACGCCGTAAACAGGCTGAAGAGCTTGCTCGTCGTCAGCAGTTCCAGCATCAAAATGCGGAAAACCAAATTGCCGATGAAGATACAAGCGATGAAGAAGGAGCGGGCACTTTCCAACGCGAAGAGCGTAAAGTTGGCCGTAACGAACCTTGCCCATGTGGTTCTGGTAAGAAATACAAACAGTGTCACGGTAAAATCAATTAATTGATCCCCTGTGATAACAAAAAGAAAAGGTCGCTGATGCGGCCTTTTTTATAAATAAAAAGTGGTGATCTTGGTTTGGGCAAGAAAACCGTGAAAGAGAAGTCAGAATGGATAAGAAACAATTGTGGATCTCGGCGGGGATCATCCTTAATGTGCAGCAAGACCAAGTTTTTATAACTCAGCGCGCGGCTAAAGCGCACAAAGGCGGCTTTTGGGAATTTGCTGGCGGTAAAGTTGAGCAAAATGAAACGGCTGAGCAGGCGGTGATCCGCGAGCTTCATGAGGAGGTCGGGATTGATGTCACTGAGCTAGAACACTTTCTGTCTCTGGCCCATGATTACCCTGAAAAATCACTGAAGTTTGATTTTTTCTTGGTGACCTTATTTGAAGGTGAAGCGTACGGCAAAGAAGGACAGCCGGGTAAGTGGGTTGATATTGGTGCCTTGAACCCTGCTGATTTCCCCGAGGCGAATATTGCGGTACTCGATAAGCTTCAGCAACGCGTTATTGGCTAATACCGCTTAGCGTGAATTTTAGTAAAAAGAAAAGGCGCATGATGCGCCTTCTTGTTATTTACATTATGAACTCAGGGTAAGCCTAGTAGTTCATATCTTCTGACCAACCATCGGAGTCAGATAAATCGGGTGCGCCAGGAATGGCTTTTTCTTCTTCTGCCCATTCGCCCAAATCAATTAATTGGCAGCGCTTTGAGCAAAATGGACGGTAAGTGCTTTTTTCGTTCCACTCGACATCTGTTTTGCAAGTTGGACATTTTACAATTGTCGGTGCGCTTGGTTGTGACACGGGCTGACCTCAGCAAATAGCTAGTTTAAATTCAATGGTATCGGCAATCGGTGCGCCGTCTTCAAAAGGAATAAAGCGGATCGAAAAACGATTACGATGCCCTGATATCATAGGGTATACCCCATAGCTCGGGCAAATTTGAATGCGTAATAAGCACGCATCATCGGCATCGTGTTGGAAAAATCCACCACGCGCGACTTGCGGCTGAAACTGGCCTTGTTCACGTATTAAGCGTAACCAAAGTTGTAAGGCATTCGTGATCTCCGAGATCGCTTCGAGCCAGTTGGTCATGTCACTTTGCTTGTGCATCAAGGGTAAATGTAGCCAGTGGTGTAGCGCGGGTAAATCAAAGCAACAACTTCCTCCTGGGATCGAAAAGCGTTGTTTGATCCCACACAGAAAGCGATCGTTACGTAGCGCTTGGCCAAGGCGTGATGCTGTCATTAACTGGCGCTGCATCAGCTCGAGTTTATCTAATAAATCCAATAAGGCTTGCTGATCAACCCCAGGTACATCCAGCCAGCGTTTAAGCTGACCAGCTTGGTGGGTCAGATCTTTGGCTAACTCGGCTTTGAGTTGGATCTGTTCCAATATTTCTAGTAAATCAAACAGAGCACGAAAGAAAATTTGGTGCTGCCAGTGATCCGTTTTTTGGCAAGAAGACTGCATCTGGCGAATAAGGTATTCCAGTCGCAGGTAAATTCGCACTTTTTCGTTGAGCGGATGTTCAAAGTTAGTTGTCTGCATAAGGTCTGTCATCTGCTGAGTTACCCATAACCGTGAAAGCGTTATAGGTAGCGTTGGCTCAATTCGAGATAGTGGTGATGCAGGTGCGCTACTTTTTCAGGCAAAGCACTGCTATCGCCATTATTACTAATAATGTCATCGGCTGCTGCATTGCGCTCTGTCCGTGAGGCTTGCGCAGCGAGGATGTTTTTTACTTGCTGTTCGCTAACATTGTCGCGCTGTAATGTGCGCGCAATTTGTACTGACTCTTCGACATCCACCACCAATAAGCGGTGGGTTAAAGACTGCAAGCCATTCTCAACCATCAATGGGATCACGAGTAAGCAGTACGCCGATTGGCTATCACCGATTTGTACCAGCATTCGCTGACGAATTAATGGGTGTAGCAAGTCATCTAACCAGCTTTTTAATTGCGGTTGAGAGAAGATTAACTCTCTTAATTTACTACGATTTAATTGGCCGTCTGTCAGTAAGATGTCAGCACCAAGCTTTAGTTCAATAGCTTTTAGCCCTTCACTGCCAGGTGCAACAACGTCACGAGCAATAATGTCAGCATCAATAATATCAATACCATAGCTAGCAAATAAGTTTGCTACTGTGGTTTTTCCACTGCCAATGCCGCCTGTCAGGCCAACCACCATTGTCATAATTACAGTCCTAAGTAGCTAGTCAGATACCAATCAATAATTTGCGTTCCCCATAGCATGCTTACCCAGCCAGCCAGCGCAAGGTAAGGGCCAAAGGAGAAAGGTGCTTGGGTATCTGATTTTTGAATTCTCATTAAGATAATGCCACAGATTGCACCAATTAACGAAGATAGTAGGATCACAAACGGCAATGATTGCCAGCCTAGCCATGCCCCAAGCGCAGCTAACAGCTTGAAATCACCGTATCCCATACCTTCTTTGCCTGTCAGTAACTTAAAGCACCAATACAGGCTCCATAGCGATAGATAGCCAAACATGGCACCAATGAGCGCATCTTCAATCGAGACAGGACTGATCCCTAACACGGCGAGCATTAAGCCTGCCCACATTAATGGCAAAGTGAGTTGATCGGGTAATAGCATTTTATCGATATCGATAAAGGTTAACGCGATCAAGGTGAAGCTAAAAAAGATCACCGCCACCGACCACTCAGAGAAGGGGAGCAGTAATGCGACAGTGGCTGTCATCGCAGCCGTCAGTAGTTCAACCAAAGGGTAGCGCGCACTGATAGGGTGTTGGCAGTGACGGCAGCGACCTTTTAGCCACAGCCAGCTCAATACTGGAATATTATCTTTGGCGGTAATGAGTTCATTACAATTAGGGCAACGAGAGCGCGGTACGCTGAGGTTGAAAGGCGGTTGTTCTTCTGTTGTTTTACCTTGCTGAAACTCGGGAAAGCAGTCGATGCAATCGCGCTTCCACTCACGCTCCATCATGATAGGTAAACGGTAAATCACCACGTTTAAGAAGCTGCCAATTAATAAGCCGAACAGGGCGGCGAAAGCAGGGTAAAGCCAAGGGTAATAAGTCAGCAGTTCCATGATGAAGTCTCTAATCAATCTGTGCGGTTATTGTAACGTGAACCGTGGGAGGAGCGCGAGTATTCAAGGTGTTAGCGCCATGATACTCGCACTATGCGTGGTGAATCTTTGCCTTAGCGTTAGCCTATCACACTCATCAGGGTGAATATTGGCATATACATAGCAACCAAGAGTCCACCGATAAGGCCGCCGAGAATAATAATGATCAAAGGTTCGATGATTTTCCCTAAGTTATCGACTGTATTATCGACATCGTTCTCATACAAATTGGCAATTTTATTGAGCATGTCATCAAGTGACCCTGACTCTTCACCTATCATCACCATCTGTAGCATGAGCTCGGGAAACTCATTGCACTGACGCAAAGACAGGTACAAGGGCATCCCCGCCGCTGCGGCTGTGTGGGCTTGCTCGACAGCGAGCTGAATATGGAGATTGCCCGCCGTTTTGCCTGCTGATTGCAGCCCTGATAGTAACGGAATCCCCGCGGTAAAGGTGGTGGCGAGGGTACGAGAAAATCGTGCAATGGTGGCTTTCATAAACACGGTGCCAAGTATAGGAAAGCGTAAACTCCAACGGCTAACGGCAAGCTGAAGGCGAGGGGATTTTCTATAACTCATGATAAAAAGCGCGATGGCGGTGAGTAATGACAGTGAAATGAGCGGCCCATTAGCGGTCAGTAGGTCGGATGCTTTAATGACCTGACGAGTAAACCAAGGTAATTGTGCGCCAAAGCTTTGGAAAATATCGGCAAATTGTGGGATCACAAACACCAGCATCATCACGGTGACGATAATGGCGGTAAGCGTCACCATACCTGGGTAAATCATGGCTTTGATGACTTTCTTGCGCATCGCCTCGTGTTTTTCTCGGTATGTAGCAAGGCGTTCAAAGATTTGGCCTAAGTGGCCGGTCTCTTCACCGGTTGCCACTAAATCACAATAAAAGTTGTCGAACAGGGGCGAGCTAGTGCGCAGTGCTTTAGACAAGGACGCCCCCGCTTCTACTTGCTTATTTATTTGGCTTAAGGTCGCGCGAACTTCACTTTTTTGATGGCTATCGGCGATTAATTGTAGAGATTGAACCACAGGAACACCCGATTGAATCATGGTGGCTAATTGGCGGGTAACAGCCGTGACATCGGTGGCTTCCATCTTGTTTTTCATGCGGACAAACGTCGATGGATTACGGTGTTTGATTTTTTTTATTTGGATGCGTTGTTCCAGCAGTTTTTCACGGGCTTCTTGTTCTTGAAAGCCGACAATCACGCCAGAGACTTTTCGCCCCGCGCTGTTGATCCCTCGCCAATGGTAATACCGTAATTTGCTCACTTGCTTCATGCTGTGTCCTAAGTAATCGTATTTATTATGGTCTGGGTGATGGTCAAGGTTATAGTTAGGCTAAAAATGCAGGACGCGCTGCAATTCCGTTAAGCTGGTGGTGCCTTGGCACAGCTTTTCTATTCCTGCTTGATTGAGGGTTTGCATCCCTTGCTGACAGGCAATTTCCTCTAGTTGCAACGTCGTTGCTTTGGCCATTAAGGCTTCCGCCAGTTCACGGCTAAAGGTCATCACTTCATAAATACCGACTCGGCCTAGATAGCCTTTGTTGCAATCATCACAGCCTTGTTCATTGGCTTGATAAAGCTCTGCATCGGTAGGGATGGCGAGTCGCTCCCTATGCATATGTGATAAAGGGTGGGGCTGTTTACAAGCGTTACATAAGCGCCGCGCCAGTCGTTGGGCGATGATCAAGCTAAGCGATGAGGCCAAGTTAAAATCTTCTACCCCCATATTAGTCAAACGGGTCAGGGTTTCGGCGGCAGAGTTTGTGTGTAGTGTCGATAAAACAAGGTGGCCTGTTTGGGCGGCTTTGACCGCAATGGCGGCGGTTTCGATATCACGGATCTCACCGACCATCACCACATCAGGATCTTGGCGTAAAAACGATCGCAGTGCATCGGCAAAGCCTAGCCCTGCTTGGTTGTTGATATGAACCTGATTAATACCGGGTAAGTTTATTTCGACCGGATCTTCGGCAGTGGAAATATTACGCTCATCGGTATTGAGGATCTTAAGGCCAGTATAAAGCGAGACGGTTTTGCCGCTGCCGGTTGGCCCTGTCATTAAAATCATGCCTTGCGGTTGTTGTAATGCTGCAAGGTAAGCGGCTTTTTGTTGTTGGTTATAGCCAAGAATATCTATGTTCAAGCTGGCACTGGTGCTGTCTAATATTCGCAGTACTACCTTTTCGCCCCACAGCGTCGGCAGGGTGGAGACCCGTAAATCAACCGTCACACTCGGACTTAATTTGAGTTTGATCCGCCCGTCTTGCGGTTGGCGGCGCTCGGCAATGTTGAGCTTAGACATCACTTTCAAGCGGGTTGATAACCGCCGTGACAGGTGGGCTGGTGGACTGGAGTATTGGTGTAGCAAACCATCACAACGAAAGCGGATACGAAAGAATTTTTCGTACGGTTCAAAGTGAATATCAGAGGCTTTCTTACGCACCGCATCAAGTAGCACTTGGTTGATATAGCGGGTAACAGGCGCGGTGTCTTGGCTTAGGTCATTCTCTTGTTCAATTTCACCCTCGCTCAGATCGACCAACTGATCCAAGTCATCTTCGCTGATCCCACGTTGATGAGAGGTCTCACCGACATCACTGCCATAAATTCGGCGAATAGCACTTTCTAATTGTTTATTATCAAGTAGCAGCGGCTCGATTTGTTTGCCCGTAGCGAAACGAAATTCATCTTGGGCGGCAACATTGGTTGGATCGCTGGTGCCTAAAAACAGGGTGGTTTCAGTTAGCTTTAGCGGGATAACGCGATGGCGAAGGATTGTTTCGCGCTGGCGTAAATTGTCGCAACAGCTTTGGTAATCGTATTGGTGGATATCGGTTAAAGCGATGCTGAAAATAGATTCAAGCTGGCGGGCTAAATCGTCACTGGTCAGTATATTAAGATCGACCAACGCCGAGGGGATAGAAACCCCCTCGGCGTGGGCGTAACTACTGACTTCCTGTTGCTGCATCAGGTTAAGTAAACCCGCCTGATGCAGTACTGAAGTGAGGGTAGTTTGCATTTATACTATGCTTTTGGTGCTGCGCAGCTTTTGAGTGTCTCACCAGTTGTATGGGTACATTTCCATCCAGCAGCGGTCTTGGTAAATGTTACAAGTGTATTTTTCAATGTAGCATCAGCACTAAATTTAAATACAGCTGTACCACCAGGAGCTGGAGCTTGAGCTGTACCTTTAGGTGTGAGAGTAATAGTTCCTAAAGCGCTCATGTCTTTAGCTCCGCCAATATCGCCAATTTCTGTATCAGAAGGGAATGCCCCTTTTTCTTGTTCGAACATATCAATATTTGTGAGTAATGAGCGGACGGTACTTACACCAGCAGCAGCTTCAGATTTTTTGACATAACTTTTGTAAGCTGGAACGGCAATCGCCGATAACACACCAATGATCGCCACTACAATCATCAATTCAATCAGCGTAAAACCTTTTTGCATCTTTTTCATGTTTCTATCCTTGTATGCCCGAGGGCCTCGTAATGTGTTTAGTCAGATTAAAAGTTGGCTACAAGTGACGGAATCGAAAGGAATACTTTGCGCGGTGCAGTTTGAATAAATAGTTGGGATATTACATTTATTGCATAATGTGCTTTGAGGTGTGTTGGAGCGATTGGTTATACCTGATGAGAGTAGAACTTATTGATAAATAGAGAAAAGGAGAGCAGAGGCTCTCCTTTAGATATTTTGATGCTTATGAATATATGTCATAGCGATAAAAAATCAGTATTTAGATTATCTCGCTAAATCGCCTAAGGGCTTATTGAAAACGCATCGACAAATCCATGGCTTTTAAGTGCTTAGTGAGTGCACCAACCGAAATGTAGTCCACCCCCGTTTCAGCAAATTCACGAATGGTCTCAAGCGTTACGTTGCCTGAGTTTTCTAAGGCTGCGCGACCTGCGTTAATTTTAACGGCTTCACGCATCATCGCGGTGGTGAAATTATCGAGCATGATAATATCAGCGCCCGCGTCAATGGCTTGTTGCAGCTCAGCTAAGCTTTCGGTTTCTACTTCGACTGGCTTGCCAGGGTTTAACTGCTTGGCAGTGCTGATCGCTTCATTAATACCGCCACAGGCAATAATGTGGTTTTCTTTGATTAAGTAGGCATCGAACACCCCGATGCGGTGGTTGTAACCGCCACCACAGGTCACCGCATATTTAAGGGCGCTGCGCAGACCCGGAATGGTTTTACGGGTATCGAGTAGGCGAGTATGGGTGCCTTCAAGCTGTTTGGCGTAGGTTGCCACCGTTGTTGCACAGCCTGACAGGGTTTGGATGAAGTTCATCGCATTACGCTCACCCGTTAACAGAATGCGTGATGGGCCAGATAGAGTACACAAGGTTTGGTTTGGTTCGACGGTATCGCCATCTTGGACATGCCATTCAATGGTCACTTGGCTACCAAGTTGCCTAAACACTTCTTCTGCCCATAACTGACCGCAAAACACACCATGTTCACGAGTAATAATCGTAGCCACGCCTTGGCTATCTGCTGGGATCAAGCTTGCAGTAATATCATGTTCGGGATTGATTGGCTCACCAACTTCGCCGCCCAAATCTTCACGCAACGTTTCTGTGACTGCACGAGTAATTTCTTGCGGGAGTTGTTGTTTTAGGTAGGCTAAACGCGCTTGGCTATCGTGATTTTGTTCCATCTTGGTCATGCTGTATCCGTCACTATGGGTTGAGTCTGTAGGCTGAGCGGGTGAAAGAGTCACTGCTCTTTTACAATGATGGATCATACCGCGACTGGTTCTTTGTTGCAGCAATTTCAGTGCAAGGTGTGATTTGTTGCGGTTGTGACTAAAATAGCCTTGTTATAACTGAGCGAGAATCCCTGTAATGAAGACGTTAGCTATTCAAGCCGATCACTGGCTGAGCGGTGTAAAGCATGTACCATCTCCTTTTTATGATGCACGGCCACAAGGCGAAATGGTTTCGCTGCTGGTGGTGCACAATATCAGTTTGCCGCCAGGGCAGTTTGGTGGTCCTTATATAGAGCAATTGTTTACGGGCACGCTTAACCCTGACGAACATCCCTATTTTGAGTTAATTTCAGCATTTCGCGTGTCTGCTCACTGTTTAATTAGACGAAATGGCGATATCATTCAGTTTGTACCACTAGATTGTCGTGCTTGGCATGCGGGTATTTCCCAATTCGCGAAGCGTGAGCGATGCAACGATTTTTCGATAGGCATCGAACTGGAAGGCACGGATACCCTCCCTTATACCCAAGCTCAGTATGCATCACTCACTGAGTTATCCCGGGTGCTGATGGACTACTACCCACATATTGATACCTCACGGATCACCGGTCATGAATTTATTGCCCCTGGGCGTAAAACTGATCCGGGATTGGCGTTTGATTGGTATGCGTTTAAAACTGCATTGATTGGAAGTGACGTTAATTAGTTGATGAAAAGGGCCAAGCTTAATTGGTCTGACCATTTACTAAACGATAGTAACAAAAAGCTTTCTCAATTGTTTCGAGCTGTGAATTAATTTGTTTTAATAAGTTTTCACAAGTTGAAATTTTTGTTAAATCCCCCTTTGTTCTATGATTTCAGTCAAGTCGCTGGTGGACATCTAAAAAAAATTCTGTAAACTTTCAACTAATTCGTAAATTGGTAATACCAATTACCCGCATAGCGGACTGGCCTGAAACGCGGTTAAGTATAAGAACGATAAAGATAAAATGACTTATAAACGCATTCGTCAACCTAAGCTCTCTGATGCTATCGAGCAGGAAATAGAGCGATTGATCCTGGAGGGTACCTTATCCCCAGGGCAGCAATTGCCACCTGAACGTGAATTAGCTAAGCAGTTTGATGTATCACGCCCGTCTGTTCGCGAAGCAATTCAGCGCTTAGAAGCGAAAAATCTACTGACTCGCCGTCAAGGTGGCGGCACATTTGTTACAGAAAAGCTATGGCAGAGCTTTTCTGAACCCCTGTTAGATTTGTTAGCGGCGCACCCTGAAACTCAGCTAGATTTACTGGAAGCGCGTCATGCGCTGGAAGGACTAGCAGCTTACTACGCAGCACTGCGGGGTAATGAACAAGATTTTACTCGTATTCGTGACTGCCATGCACGGATACAAGACGCTCAGCAGCAAGGTGATTTACCAGCAGAAGCTGCCGCGGTTATGCAATACCTGATTGCCGTTACTGAATCGGCACATAACGTGGTATTGCTTCATATCATCCGCAGCCTTGCCCCTATGCTAGAGCAAAACGTATTACAAAACTTTGAACTCCTAAATCGCCGCCCAGAGGTGGTCATGAAGGTGAGCAAACATCGAGCCGATATTGTGCAGGCGATTGTTTCTGGTGAGCCGATTAAGGCTCGTGAAGCATCGCACGCACATTTGGCTTACATCGAGGAAACATTGTTGGATTTATCGCGTGAAGATAGCAGACGTGAACGCTCTCTTCGTCGGATTCAACAACGCAAGGATGGGCTGGATTAGTGCCTTCATAACTATAACGAAGGGTATTGACCAGTCGCGACAATATATCAGTCGTCATAACTATCTGATCTCACAAGAGTCGATAGTTATGATGATTGGTATTAAGTTTTGTAGATTATCAACGAAAGGATAGATCGCATGTCTGAAGTCATGAAGAATGACGTTGACGCACTTGAAACTCAAGAGTGGCTAGAAGCTCTTGAATCAGTCGTTCGTGAAGAAGGTGTAGAACGTGCCCAGTACCTGCTAGAGCAAGTACTAGATAAAGCGCGTTTAGACGGTGTAGATATGGCTACGGGCATTACTACCAATTACATCAATACGATTCCAGCAGCACAAGAACCTGCTTACCCAGGTGACACAACACTTGAGCGTCGTATTCGTTCCATTATCCGTTGGAACGCAATCATGATCGTACTACGTGCTTCTAAGAAAGATTTAGACCTAGGTGGCCACATGGCTTCTTACCAGTCTGCTTCTGCATTCTACGAAGTATGTTTCAACCACTTCTTCCGTGCGCCAAACGAAGTAGATGGTGGCGATTTAGTTTACTACCAGGGCCACATCTCTCCAGGTATCTATTCTCGCGCATTTGTTGAAGGCCGCCTAACTGAAGAGCAGCTAGATAACTTCCGTCAAGAAGTTGATGGTAAAGGTATCCCTTCATACCCGCACCCTAAACTAATGCCTGAATTCTGGCAGTTCCCAACTGTTTCTATGGGTCTAGGTCCTATCTCTGCTATCTACCAAGCACGTTTCCTTAAGTACCTTAACGGTCGTGGCTTGAAAGATACTTCTGCTCAACGTGTTTACGCGTTCTTGGGCGATGGTGAGATGGATGAGCCAGAATCACGTGGTGCTATTTCTTTCGCTGCGCGTGAGAAACTAGACAACCTATGTTTCCTAATCAACTGTAACCTACAACGTCTTGACGGCCCTGTAATGGGTAACGGCAAGATCATTCAAGAGCTAGAAGGCCTATTCAAAGGTGCTGGCTGGAATGTGGTTAAAGTGGTTTGGGGTAACAACTGGGACGCGCTACTAGCGAAAGACACTACCGGTAAGCTTCTTCAACTAATGAACGAAACTATCGATGGTGACTACCAGACATTCAAATCTAAAGATGGCGCTTATGTACGTGAGCACTTCTTTGGTAAGTACCCAGAAACAGCGGCACTAGTTGCTGACATGACTGATGACGAAATCTTCGCGCTTAAGCGTGGTGGTCACGAGTCATCTAAGCTGTTCGCTGCGTTCAACAACGCAAAAGAAACAGACGGTAAACCAACTGTAATCCTAGCTAAAACCGTTAAAGGTTACGGCATGGGTGATGCAGCTGAAGGTAAAAACATCGCGCACGGCGTGAAGAAAATGGACATGACTCATGTTCTTCACCTACGTGATCGTCTAGGCCTTGAAGATATCCTTTCAGATGAAAAAGTAAGCGAACTACCTTACCTGAAACTGGAAGAAGGTTCTGCAGAGTACAACTACCTGCACGCTCGTCGTAACGCACTACACGGTTACACGCCTAAGCGTCTACCTAACTTCACGCAAGAGTTCAAAGTACCTGAGCTAGAAGACTTTGCTCCGCTACTGGGCGAGCAAAAGCGTGATATCTCTACCACTATGGCTTACGTACGTACGCTTAACATCCTGCTTAAAGATAAGAACATCGGTAAGAACATTGTTCCTATTATCTGTGATGAAGCGCGTACCTTTGGTATGGAAGGTCTATTCCGTCAGGTTGGTATTTACAACCCACACGGTCAAGAATACACGCCAGAAGACCGCGGTGTAGTGTCTTACTACAAAGAAGCGACTTCAGGTCAGGTACTGCAAGAAGGTATCAACGAACTAGGTTCAATGGCATCTTGGGTTGCTGCTGCAACATCTTACAGCACCAACGATCTACCAATGATCCCATTCTACATCTACTACTCAATGTTCGGTTTCCAACGTATTGGTGACATGGCATGGCTAGCAGGTGACCAACAAGCACGTGGCTTCCTATTAGGTGCTACTGCTGGTCGTACAACGCTAAATGGTGAAGGTCTTCAGCACGAAGATGGCCACTCACACATCATGGCGAACACAGTGCCTAACTGTATCTCTTACGACCCAACGTTTGCTTACGAGCTAGCGGTTATCATGCAAGACGGTATCCGTCGCATGTACGGTGAGAACCAAGAGAACGTTTACTACTACCTAACAGTAATGAACGAAAACTACGCAATGCCAGCAATGCCAGAAGGCGCTGAAGAAGGCATCCGTAAGGGTATCTACAAGCTAGAATCTTACGCAGGCGATAAGAAAGTTCAG
Organism: Photobacterium kagoshimensis; assembly: GCF_050337045.1. Taxonomy (NCBI): domain Bacteria; kingdom Pseudomonadati; phylum Pseudomonadota; class Gammaproteobacteria; order Vibrionales; family Vibrionaceae; genus Photobacterium; species Photobacterium kagoshimensis. The sequence goes on from NZ_JAKJSO010000017.1 coordinate 116,704, forward strand.
CTAATGAGCTCTGGTACTATCATGAATGAAGTACGTAAAGCAGCTCAAATCCTAAGCGACGACTACGGTGTTGCATCTGACGTTTACTCAGTAACTTCATTCAATGAACTTACTCGTGACGGTCAAGATGCTGAGCGTTACAACATGCTACACCCAGAAGCAGAGCAAAAAGTACCTTACATCACAACTGCGATGGGTACTGAGCCAGCAATCGCTGCGACGGATTACATGAAGAACTACGCAGAGCAAGTACGTGCATTCATGCCGTCTGAATCTTTCAAAGTTCTTGGTACTGATGGTTTCGGTCGTTCTGACAGCCGTGAGAACCTACGTCGTCACTTCGAAGTTAACGCAGGCTACGTGGTAGTTGCTGCTCTAACTGAACTGGCTAACCGTGGTGATGTTGCGAAATCTGTAGTTGCAGAAGCAATTGCTAAATTCAACATCGACGCTGACAAGATCAACCCGCTATACGCGTAAGAGGCAATAAAACATGGCAATCGAAATTAATGTACCTGACATTGGTGCGGACGAGGTTGAAGTAACTGAGATTCTTGTTAGCGTTGGCGACAAGGTTGAAGAAGAGCAATCTCTGATCACTGTAGAAGGCGACAAGGCTTCTATGGAAGTACCAGCTTCTCAGGCGGGTATCGTTAAAGAAATCAAAATCGCAGAAGGCGACTCGGTTTCTACTGGCTCTCTTATCATGATCTTTGAAGCTGAAGGCGCAGCGACTCCAGCTCCTGTAGCTGAAGCGGCGGCACCTGTTGCAGCTCCAGTAGCGGCGGCAGCAGCTGAACTGAAAGAAGTTCACGTACCGGATATCGGTGGCGACGAAGTAGAAGTGACTGAAATCATGGTAGCTATCGGCGACAGTATCGAAGAAGAGCAATCTCTTCTTACGGTTGAAGGCGATAAAGCATCAATGGAAGTACCAGCACCTTTTGCTGGTGTTCTAAAAGAAATTAAAATTGCAGCGGGCGACAAAGTATCTACTGGTTCTCTAGTCATGATCTTTGAAGTTGCGGGTTCTGGTGCACCAGTTGCTCCAGCAGCAGTTGAAGCGCCAGTAGCGCCAGTAGCGGCAGCAGCGTCTGCAGCAAAAGAAGTTAACGTACCAGACATCGGCGGTGATGAAGTAGAAGTTACTGAAATCATGGTTGCTGTTGGCGATACAGTGGAAGAAGAGCAATCTCTTATCACTGTTGAAGGTGACAAAGCTTCTATGGAAGTTCCAGCACCGTTCGCAGGTACAATTAAAGAAATCAAGATTGCAGCTGGCGACAAAGTGTCAACTGGCTCACTAATCATGGTCTTTGAAGTTGCGGGCGCAGCACCTGCACCAGTTGCAGCGGCACCTGCTCCGGCAGCAGCACCAGCTCCTGCGGCGGCACCTGCTAAAGCAGCGGCACCAGCAGTAACAGGCGAGTTCGAAGCAAACAACGAGTACGCTCACGCCTCTCCAGTTGTTCGTCGTCTTGCACGTGAGTTCGGTGTAAACCTTGCGAAAGTGAAAGGTACTGGCCGTAAGAACCGCATCCAAAAAGAAGATGTTCAAAACTTCGTTAAAGATGCACTTAAGCGTCTTGAGTCTGGTGCGGCAGCAGCAGGCAATGGCGACGGTTCTGCGCTTGGTCTACTACCATGGCCAAAAGTTGATTTCAGCAAGTTTGGTGAAACTGAGCTTCAGAAACTGTCTCGTATCAAGAAGATCTCTGGCGCTAACCTGCACCGTAACTGGGTAATGATCCCGCACGTTACACAGTGGGATAATGCAGATATCACAGCGCTAGAAGCATTCCGTAAAGAACAGAATGCAATCGAAGCGAAGAAAGATACAGGCATGAAGATCACACCACTTGTGTTCATCATGAAAGCAGTTGCGAAAGCACTAGAAGCATTCCCAGCGTTTAACTCTTCGCTTTCTGAAGACGGTGAAAACCTAATTCTTAAGAAGTACGTTAACGTAGGTATCGCAGTTGATACGCCAAATGGCCTAGTTGTTCCTGTATTTAAAGACGTGAACAAAAAAGGCATTTACGAGCTTTCTGAAGAGCTAATGGCTATTTCTAAGAAAGCACGTGCTGGTAAGCTAACTGCATCTGACATGCAAGGTGGCTGTTTCACTATCTCTAGCCTTGGTGGCTTAGGTGGTACTGCGTTCACACCAATCGTGAATGCACCAGAAGTAGGTATCCTAGGTGTATCTAAGTCTGAAATGAAACCAGTATGGAACGGCAAGGACTTCGAACCTCGCCTAATGCTTCCTCTATCACTATCTTACGATCACCGTGTGATCGATGGTGCTGAAGGTGCACGTTTCATCACTTACCTAAATGGTTGTCTATCAGACATTCGCCGTTTAGTGCTTTAAGGTTTCAATCGCAACGTCCATGCCTGTAATAACAGGCATGGAATTGTTGTGCAGCTCACAGGCTATGGCAATTTACTTTTCAGTTTGTTAACACCTCTGTAAACTTGTTAGCTAACTGAAAGAAAAAGTAGAACATAAAAGAACATCGCCTGTTAGGGATATAAGACTTACAACGAGGTCATGATGAGTAAAGAAATTAAAGCTCAGGTAGTGGTATTGGGTTCAGGCCCTGCTGGTTATTCTGCAGCGTTCCGTTGCGCAGACTTAGGTCTGGATACTGTTCTAATCGAAAAATTCAACACCCTAGGTGGTGTATGTCTGAACGTGGGTTGTATCCCATCTAAAGCTCTACTTCACGTAGCGAAAGTTATCGAAGAAGCTAAAGCAATGGCTGAACACGGTGTTGTTTTCGGTGAGCCTCAGACTGATATCAACAAAATCCGCCTTTGGAAAGACAAAGTAATTACCCAACTAACTGGCGGTCTTGGCGGTATGGCTAAGATGCGTAAAGTTAACATCGTTAACGGTTACGGTAAATTTACGGGTCCTAATACGATTGTTGTGGAAGGCGCAGAAGGTCAAACGACTGTAAACTTCGACAACGCAATCATCGCTGCTGGTTCTCGTCCTATCGAACTTCCGTTCATTCCGCACGAAGATCCACGCATCTGGGATTCAACTGACGCGCTTGAACTGAAAGAAGTACCAGAGAAGCTACTTGTTATGGGTGGCGGTATCATCGGCCTAGAAATGGGTACGGTTTACCACTCGCTGGGTTCTCAGATCGACGTTGTTGAAATGTTTGATCAAGTGATCCCTGCTGCAGATAAAGACATCATCAAAGTCTTCACTAAGCGCATCAAGAAGAAATTCAACCTGATGCTAGAGACGAAAGTAACCGCTGTTGAAGCGAAAGAAGATGGTATCTACGTTTCAATGGAAGGCAAAAAAGCACCTGCTGAGCCTGTACGTTACGATGCCGTTCTTGTTGCTATCGGTCGTGTGCCAAACGGTAAACTTCTAGACGCTGAAAAAGCAGGCCTTGAAGTTGACGAGCGTGGCTTCATCAACGTTGATAAGCAAATGCGTACTAACGTACCGCACATTCATGCTATCGGTGATATCGTTGGTCAACCAATGCTTGCTCACAAAGGTGTGCATGAAGGTCACGTAGCGGCTGAAGTTATTTCTGGTAAGAAGCACTACTTCGATCCTAAAGTTATTCCTTCAATTGCCTACACTGAGCCAGAAGTTGCGTGGGTTGGTAAGACTGAGAAAGAAGCGAAAGCTGAAGGTCTAAACTACGAAGTGGCGACTTTCCCTTGGGCTGCTTCTGGTCGTGCAATCGCATCTGATTGTGCTGACGGTATGACGAAGATGATCTTCGACAAAGACACGCACCGTGTTATCGGTGGTGCTATCGTTGGTACTAACGGTGGTGAGCTACTAGGTGAAATCGGTCTAGCGATCGAGATGGGTTGTGATGCAGAAGATATCGCACTAACAATCCACGCGCACCCAACGCTACACGAATCAATCGGTCTAGCGGCTGAAGTATTTGAAGGCTCAATCACTGACCTGCCAAATGCAAAAGCAGTAAAGCGTAAGTAATTACCTGGCTGTTTATTGAATAAGAAAAAAGCGCCCCTTTAATGAAGAGGGCGCTTTTTTTGTATCTGATGCTTCGTCCTAAATATGCTTTAACCAGCAAAAATATTCAGTTACTTAGATAGATATTAGTACTGTGAGTCTTTAACGATCTTCTCACCATAGATGCCGTTTTGCGGTACTGGTTTGTAGCTAGAAGCCGAGTTACGCATGATGCGGATCCCTTCCGCGCCCGCATTACGTGCTGAAATCACGTCACCGTCTGAATCGCCGTAGTACAGCTTGATGTTGTTGGCTTTAATGTACTTGGTCTTGGTGTATTCAGTTTTGCTTGAGCCCGCAAAAATTACCTTGTTCATTTTCTCAATGCCAAAGGTATCTTTGAGGTATTGCGTTGAAATTTCACACTTAGAGCCCGTACGGCCAGTGATGAAGAAAATGCTATCACCGCGTTTTTGGTGCATGGTGATCAGCTTCTGGCCCACTTGTTTAGGTAGGCTGAACTTTTCCCATTCACAGTTCATTTTATCCCAAAATTGCTGAGATTTTAGGTAGCTATAACCATTTGGCGAGAACTGTTGCTGACCACGGTAAAAGCCCGGTGAGCTAAAAAGAACCGTATCATCAATATCAAAACCGACCGCCATTGGTGGCTTACCTTCGAGGCTCTTAGCGATATCATCAACGGATACCCAGTGTAGTTGTGCGGGTTCACCCTGCTGCATGATTTCCACAGAGCTAAAGCCTGTTTCTGTTCCAGGAAGTTTAGGGTCGGCAAAGGCTGAACCTGATGCGAAAGCACAAGCTAATAGGGAAGAGACGGCAATTGTAGTGAGTTTCATTGTTTTGTTTTTTAGTTATTGATCAAATTGAGGTGTAAAAGTACCCCTCTGTGACACATTTAAATCTAGCGAGAGTCACAAAATACCAACCACGTAGCATAATGTTATTTTACGATTTTCAGTCATTGACAGCCTTTATTACGTAGTGAAGGTCGTATTTATCAATTTCTAACCATAAAAAAGGAGAGCCGAAGCTCTCCAATTTGTTGTTGGCTGTGATGCTGAAGTGTTCAAGCAAATGTTATAGCTTAAAGGTGCCTACCATGCTGTCTAGGCGCTGGGATAGGGCACGCAGCTCTTGGCTTGAGTCGGCCAATTGCGCGGCAGTATCAGCCGTACGTTGGGTCGTTTCATTAATTTCTTCAATATTGCAGTTAATGTCGTTAACCACAGTTGATTGTTCTTCCGTTGCGGTTGCCACTTGGGTGTTCATATCTGAAATTAAGGTGATACGGTCAGCGATGGACACCAATGCCGCCGATGCCTCATCGGCCGCAGACACACCGTCAGAGGTCAGCTGGCGACTTTGTTGCATCGCGCTAACGGCATCACTTGCCTCTTCTTGCAGGCGGTTAATCATCGACTGAATTTCATTGGTTGAATCTGAGGTGCGGCTGGCTAAGTTTCGCACTTCATCGGCAACTACAGCAAAACCACGACCTTGCTCGCCCGCCCGTGCCGCTTCTATGGCCGCATTAAGCGCCAGTAGGTTGGTTTGCTCAGAGATGCCACGGATCGTATCGAGGATGCTACCGATGGCTTGGGTATTGTTAGCCAATGAACCAATCACATCACTCACTTGTGCCACATCGTTAGATAGCTGATTGATGGTATTGCGCGCCTGACCCACAACATTTTGGCCATTTTGAGTTTCCCCTTCGGCATTTTGAGCGGCATCAGCGGCTTGGGCGGCATTGCCGGCGATTTCATTGACCGTCGCGCCCATTTGATTAATGGCTGTCACCACCTGAATGGTGCGGTCGCGTTGGCTATGGCTATTATCTAGGGTGAGTTGTGCTTGAGAGGCAACAGCTTCTGCGGCACTGCGTAATGCGTTGCCTGTTTCAGCGACATCTTGCACCGAACTGTGGATCTTGCTGATAAAACTATTAAAGCCTTGTGACAGCTGCGCGATTTCATCTTTACCTTTGATCTCGATGCGGTGGCGTAAATCACCTTCACCTTCGCCCAAGTCTTTAAATACCGCAGCAAGGTTAGCAATAGGGCGAGTAATCGAATTCGCTAGCCAAAGCGCGGCAAGGGCAAACAGCGCCGCGATCACTAAGGTCCACACCATGATTTGATGGGATGCTTTATTGAGCTCAGCGAATATTTCATCTTGTGGCACTTCGGCAACCACATACCAATCCATGGATGGGATGTAGCTGGTTGCCACAAGGATCTGGTCGCCATTACGCTCCACAGTTGTAAAGTTAAAGTCTGCTTTATTAAGAAGCTGTTGGCTCGCTGCTGCTGAGTACTCAGACTGAAGCGTCGCTTTACCTAACTTCTGAGTGTTTTTATGTAGACGAAGCTTACCTTGATTATCAACAAGGTAGATAAAACCCGTTTGCTCAAGGGTGAATTGGTTGATGAAGCTCACCATCCCATTCATGGATTTTGATAACCCCGCGAGGCTACTTCCGTGAGGGCGTTGGTAGTTGAGGAACAGTTTCACTTCACCGCTGTCTTCTCGGTACACACTCAATGATTTTTCCTGACCACTCGTCACCAACTTAGTGAACCAGCCATTTTGGCGGTGTTGGCGAGAGGCGGTAAAACTGTCCATCCAGTAAGTGCCGGTTTGGCGGTTCGCAATTGAGGCGTCAATCAGCTGGTATTGCTGCTTAACGGCTTTAAGCTCATCAAGAATAGCCTTGTCTTGAGCTGCGGTATGCTCTTGGCTTGTGATAGGAGGAGGCTGGATTTGTTCCGTTAATAGACGACTGTTGCCGAGCTGTTCTGCTGCCGCGAGTAAGATTGAAATTTCTTTATCTATGCTGCGATTAAACTGCATCAAGGTGGCTGGAAGCTCGGATTTAAGCAATCGCTGTTCAATCACATGATGTGCTTGGCGTTGGCTGACAAAACCCACTAAAGAGGTCGAGATTAAGATGGCAAAAATAAAGCTAAAGGCTAACTTTTGCTTGATGGTTAACTGCTTAATATTCATTAGGTATGTTATTAGGATAGTGAGCAATTGTCATACATCATGTATCGACCTTTACCCTTGTTGAATGAGGTGCTTCCTGCTTTGACTGAGTTTTGGTTACTTGCAGTTTATTGCTTTTTGGTTTGCCAGAGGCTAAAAAGGGAAAGCCGAAGCCTTCCCTTTGTGTATTACTTTATTGTTATTATTTACAGCTTAAACGTACCGACCATCGAATCTAGGCGCTGAGATAATGCGCGTAGCTCTTGGCTGGAATCTGCCAACTCTGCGGCTGTCTCAGCGGTACGTTGGGTTGTTTCATTAATTTCTTCGATATTGCAGTTGATGTCGTTCACTACCGTCGATTGCTCTTCGGTTGCGGTTGCCACCTGAGTATTCATATCGGAAATCAAGGTGATGCGATCAGCGATTGAAACCAGTGCACCAGATGCTTCATCTGCCGCAGATACGCCATCTGAGGTTAGCTGACGACTTTGCTGCATTGCATTGACCGCGTTGCTTGCTTCTTCTTGCAGACGATTAATCATCGTTTGAATTTCGTTAGTCGAATCAGACGTACGACTTGCTAGACTACGCACTTCATCGGCAACCACGGCAAAGCCACGACCTTGTTCACCAGCGCGCGCCGCTTCAATCGCAGCATTAAGTGCTAGCAAGTTGGTCTGCTCTGAAATGCCACGAATGGTATCTAGGATGCTGCCAATCGCTTGGGTATTGTTGGCCAGTGAGCCTATCACATCACTCACTTGAGCAACGTCGTTAGACAGTTGGTTAATGCTGTTACGTGCTTGACCAACAACATCTTGGCCGTTCTGTGTTTCACTTTCAGCATTGTGAGCGGCATCTGCAGCTTGGGCGGCATTCCCCGCAATCTCATTAACCGTTGCGCCCATTTCGTTAATCGCAGTTACGACTTGAATGGTACGATCGCGTTGGCTATGACTATTGTCGAGTGTTAGCTGAGCTTGTGAAGCCACCGCTTCTGCTGCGCTACGTAATGCGTTACCTGTTTCAGCGACTTCACGTACCGAACTATGGATCTTGCTGATGAAGCTATTAAAGCCTTGAGAGAGTTGCGCGATTTCATCTTTGCCTTCAACCTCGATACGGTGACGTAAATCACCTTCACCTTCGCCAAGGTCTTTAAATACTGCCGCAAGGTTAGCGATAGGGCGAGTGACTGAGCTTGCTAAAATAATCGCAACAAAAATGAACAAGGCCGCGATCCCGAATGTCCAAAGCATGATTTGGCTGGTCGCTTTATCTAATTCAGAAAAAGCTTCATGTTTGGGTAGTTCGGCAACAACGTACCAGTCCATTGACGGGATGTAGCTGGTGGCCACTAAAGTTGTGGTGCCATTGATATCCGCTTCAGTGATATTTATATCGTGTTTATTAAGGATTTTACGAGAGACATTAGCCCCATAAAGCTGGTCTAAACTGGTTTTACCCATTTTAGTGGTATCTTTGTGTAACCGAATTTGACCTTTTGCATCAACAAGGTACACAAAACCTGTTTGTTCTAGTTTGAACTGATTGATCAAGCGAACCATGTCATCAAGTGACTTAGATAAGCCAGCCATCCCTTTACCATTGAGTTGCTGGTAATTAATGAATAGCTTGACGTCGCCATTGTCTTCACGGAAGACATTGAGCATGCGTGCTTGGTTGCCAGAAGTGAAACCATAGAACCAAGCATCTTGTTGTTGGTTCAGACGGCGAAGGAAGCCGTCTTGGTTCCAGTAATCACCTGTCGAACGATCAGCGACAGATGCATCAAAGAGTTGATACTGATTTTTGGTATCATTCAGTACTTGAATTAAATTTTGTTCTTGAGCATCACTTTGGTCTGAGTTGTAGAACTCAAGAATAAAGCGGTTGGTAGCAACTTGCTCAGCCGCTGATTGAAGCAGCGAAACTTCTTTATCAATGGCGTTACGGATTTGCATCAAGGTTGCTGGCAGTTCTGAGTTGAGCAATCTGCTTTCAACAACGTTACGCGCTTGATTTTGACTAATGAACCCAACTAAAGCTGTAGAAGCCAGTACGGCAAGTACCATCGCAAAGATTAGCTTTTGTTTTATGGTTAAATGATTGAATTTCATAAGGCTTGGCTGTGTCTTTTATAGGAATTAGTAGAAGAGTAGAACACGAAGATGATGACGAGACTTTTCCCAGCAGCTATTCAGGCTCTACAGCCCAGTTATTATCTGCCGCTAAAGCGTATTTCTTTAGCTTTATTTGCACTATTTTGCAGTTTTATTTATTCCTCCAATGTATTGGCGCAAGAGCGTCCAAAAATTGGCGTCGTACTCGGTGGCGGCGGGGCTAAAGGCGCGGCTCATATCGGTGTTTTACGGGCGCTTGAAGAAATGAATATTCCTATTGATTATATCGCGGGGACCAGTATGGGGGCCTATGTTGGTGGCCTGTACGCAACGGGGATGAGCGCGGATGAAATCGAAGCTTTTTTAGAGACGGTTGATTGGCAAAATGGTTACAAAGACCGAGTTGAACGCAGTGACCGACGAGTACGGGATAAGCAAAAAGAAGATCGCTTTCAAATCGGGACAGATATTGGGTTTGGCTTCTGGCAGTTTAAGGTACCCAAAGGTTTTGTTCAGGGACAAAACATGGCGAAAATTCTGCGTGAAACCTCAGGAAATATTGCAGCAAAAGACAGTTTTGATTTATTGCCTATTCCTTTCCGAGCAATGGCAACGGATATCGAAAATCTCACCTCGGTTGAGCTGAAAGATGGCGATTTAGTGCTGGCGATGCAAGCGAGTATGTCGATCCCAGCTATTTTGCCGCCGCTAGCGTTAGATAATCAGCTGCTGGTTGATGGGGGGATCACCAATAACTTGCCTGTGTCTGTCGTGAAAGCGATGGGGGCGGATATTGTTATCGCCGTTGATATCAGTAATGACTTTAAAGGGCGTGATGAATTAAAAAGTTATTTTGCGGTGATGGATCAGCTGACGGATTTTATGATCCGAAAAAACACCGAGCACCAACTGAGTTTGCTTACTGATAGTGACGTACTACTCAAGCCCGATGTTAAAGGGATATCAACAACAGATATGGCGAAGATGCCTGAAGCCAGTGAGCGTGGGTATAAAGCCGCAAAAGCATTGGCACCGCAACTCGCCAAACTGGGCAATAGTATTGCGTTTCAAAACTATATTGAAAAAAAACAGCGTCTACGTCGCCAGCTTGAACGTGTTGATGATGTCTATGTTCATAAAATTGAATTGGTCAATGAAAGTCACTATTCGGATCAAGTGTTATTAAATCGTCTTAACCTGCAAGAAGGTCAAGAACTGAATACTGAGCAGCTAGAAGCCGGTATTAGTAGCCTTTATGCGTTGGACCGATTTGAGCGTATTGATTATCACCTACTCCAAGAAGGTGACCAAAATATCGTTCGGGTCGATGTCAGAGAGAAAAGCTGGGGGCCGAATTATATCGATTTACGTTTTGCGCTCGAAGATGATTTTAATAACGTCACCAAGTATTCATTAGGGGTTGGCTTTAATGTCACAGGGCTGAGCGAGTCTGGTGCAGAATGGCGAACAGAGCTTGAATTTGGCTCGGATAAGCGGGTGAGTACCGAGCTTTACCTGCCTTTTGTCGATGAGCAAGAGTGGTTTGGTTTGCTGGGGGCTGATTACAGTGTAGAGCGCCGTAACATCCCATCTTCTTTTGCTTCACCTGAACTTCCCGATGAGCGTTTTATTGATCCTGTTAACTATAACAGGTTAATTTTGGATGCATCAGTTGGCTGGCAACCCCAGCTATGGCAAGAGTTGAATTTAGGTTATCGCTATATTTTAGGGACAACAGAATTTGTTAATTTCCCTGAGTCTGGTCGATTAAAACGTCGAAGCTTACAAGGGTATACCCGATTTAATTATGACACCCTTGATGATATAGCCATGCCCACACAAGGCAATTTGTTGAAGTTAGAGTTGGCTTTATCGAGCGATGACTTGGAATTTGATGACAATAGCTCGTCTAAAGATGTGTCGACAAGTATCGATTTTGTCTGGCGAGGCGCCTACACCATAGACCGCCATACTTTTGTGGGCAAAGGTGAATATGGAAGAATTGATTCCGATTCGCCTTATCCGCTTGACCCTAAAGAGCTGGGGGGCTTCTTGAATCTATCTGGTGCACCGAAAGGTATTATTGCAGCTAAGAACAAAATATTTACAGCGGCGATCTATCGTTATCGCATTATGGATAATGACTTCGGCTTATTCCAGTCGCCTGTTTATATCGGCGGTTCGGCGGAGTGGGGAGGGGTATATAACAGTACCAAACTATCGCTCTCAGATATCCCGACCTATTTTGCTGGTAGTATTTTCACTGGGATTGGCACTCCTGCGGGGCCGTTAATTTTTGCATATGGTAAAACCGAGCATAATTACTCTTCATTTTACGTTCAATTTGGTGGTTCATTCTAGCGTTATGTGTCGGTATTAATATACAGAAGTGTGAATGTTGTAAAAGGTTGGTAGATTTTAAATTTACGTTAAAGGTGATATGCTGGAATAACGGTTTTGGTCTCTTCTGGGTGCATTTGAATCTGATAGTATTCATGAAAATGCAAGGTTCTGGCAGGGAGACCAATCACTTCCAAGGATGTTTAACCGCAAAGGTTAAACCGAAATAAGAGGAATATGTCGTGCTTGAAGCCTACCGTAAACACGTCGAAGAACGTGCTGCAGAAGGAGTTGTTCCTAAGCCTCTCGATGCTGAGCAAGTTGCCGCTCTGGTTGAATTACTCAAAAATCCACCCGCGAGCGAAGAAGCCTTTCTGTTAGATTTACTCGAAAACCGTATTCCCCCTGGTGTCGATGAAGCCGCGTATGTCAAAGCGGGTTTCTTAGCTGCGTTGACCAAAGGTGATGTGTCTTCGCCAATCGTTTCTGCAGGAAAAGCGGCTGAGCTGCTGGGTACAATGCAAGGGGGCTATAACATTGAGCCGCTTATTGCATTACTCGATAATGAGCAATTGGCTCCGATTGCCGTTAAGGCGCTTTCGCATACCCTACTGATGTTTGATGCGTTTTATGATGTTGAAGAAAAAGCGCAAGCGGGTAATGCCTTTGCACAGCAAGTACTTCAATCCTGGGCCGATGCTGAGTGGTTCTTATCTAAACCTGAATTAGCAGAAAAAATCACGTTAACTGTTTTTAAAGTCACCGGTGAGACTAATACCGATGACCTATCACCTGCTCCCGATGCTTGGTCACGACCTGACATCCCACTTCATGCCCTTGCGATGCTGAAAAATGAACGCGAAGGGATTGAGCCTGATCAACATGGCGCTATTGGCCCGATCAAGCAAATTGAAGCGCTGCAGCAAAAAGGTCATCAACTGGTTTATGTAGGCGATGTAGTCGGGACGGGCTCGTCACGTAAGTCGGCAACCAACTCTGTGTTGTGGTTCATGGGCGACGATATCCCGAATGTGCCTAACAAGCGCGCTGGTGGCTATGTGCTGGGTGGTAAGATTGCGCCTATCTTCTTTAATACCATGGAAGATGCGGGTGCATTGCCAATTGAAGTCGATGTGACTGCGCTCAATATGGGCGATGTTATTGATGTTTACCCATTCAAAGGTGAAGTGCGCCTGCATGGTAGTGACGATGTCGTATCGACCTTTTCGTTGAAAACAGATGTCTTGATTGATGAAGTGCGAGCGGGAGGCCGTATTCCACTGATCATCGGTCGTGGTCTTACCGATCGTGCGCGTCAGTCACTTGGTCTTCCATCATCGGATATTTTCCGTCGTCCTGTTGCCGTTGCTGAGTCAGATAAAGGCTACAGCTTAGCGCAAAAAATGGTGGGTAAAGCGTGTGGCGTTGAAGGTATTCGCCCTGGTACTTACTGTGAGCCTAAGATGACAACCGTTGGTTCGCAAGATACCACGGGCCCTATGACCCGAGATGAACTGAAAGATTTAGCCTGTCTTGGTTTCTCTGCTGAGCTGACCATGCAGTCGTTCTGTCATACATCGGCTTATCCAAAACCGATCGATGTAAATACGCATCATACCTTACCTGATTTTATTATGAATCGTGGTGGGGTATCACTCCGTCCGGGTGATGGTGTGATTCACTCATGGTTAAACCGAATGCTACTGCCTGATACTGTTGGTACGGGCGGTGACTCTCATACACGTTTCCCGTTGGGTATTTCTTTCCCTGCGGGTTCTGGCTTGGTGGCATTTGCCGCAGCAACGGGTGTTATGCCATTGGATATGCCTGAATCTATTTTGGTGCGCTTCAAAGGTGAGATGCAAGAAGGGATCACGCTACGAGATCTGGTTCATGCCATTCCTTATTACGCGATCCAGCAAGGTCTACTGACGGTTGAGAAAGCAGGCAAGATCAATGAATTCTCTGGTCGAGTGTTAGAAATTGAAGGTGTTGAGCACTTAACGGTTGAGCAGGCATTTGAACTGTCAGATGCATCGGCAGAGCGTAGTGCTGCCGGCTGTACGGTTAAGCTATCGCCAGAATCGATCACTGAATACTTGAACTCTAACATCGTGATGCTCAAGTGGATGATCGCCGAAGGCTATGGCGATCGTCGCACGATTGAACGCCGAATTTCGGCCATGGAAGCTTGGGTGGCGAATCCTGAATTGATGGAAGCGGACAAAGATGCAGAGTATGCGCATGTCATTGAAATTGATTTAGCGGAGATCACGCAACCGATCCTCTGTGCACCAAACGATCCTGATGACGCGCGTTTACTATCGGATGTTCAAGGTACACAAATCGATGAAGTCTTCATTGGTTCTTGTATGACGAATATCGGTCACTTCCGTGCCGCAGGTAAGTTACTTGAAAAATTCGGTGGTCAACTCGATACGCGTTTGTGGATTGCTCCGCCAACTAAGATGGATAAAGATCAGCTAACCGAAGAGGGCTACTACGGTATCTTTGGTCGTGCTGGGGTGCGTATTGAAACCCCTGGGTGTTCATTATGTATGGGTAACCAAGCCCGTGTTGCAGATAAAGCGACCGTGATGTCGACCTCGACGCGTAACTTCCCGAACCGTTTAGGGACTGGTGCGAACGTGTACTTATCATCTGCGGAATTGGCAGCTGTCGGTGCTATTCTCGGTCGTATTCCGACCAAAGAAGAGTACCTAGAGTACGCGAAGCAAATCGATGCAACTGCAGCCGATACTTACCGTTATCTTAATTTCCACCGTATGGATGCTTACACCAAAAAAGCGGACGATGTGATTGTCCAAACCGCGGTGTAGTACGTGAGTGAGTATCGAGTACTAGGCAGTTCGCCAGTCTAGGTCAGAGATAAAGCAAAGCCCTCATAAATGAGGGCTTTTTTACATTGGAAGATCTTTGTCTTCTCTATCTCTCTTTTACACGTCAGTGTTGGTGTTGTTATAAGGTGTCAGTACTGGTCGTACAGGCACTTTGGATTATTTATTGAGTAACCCTAATTTTAAAACGCGTGCCACATTGGCTGATGTCAGCTCAACATTGACCGCCGCATCGCGCAGTGCTTCTTCAAGGGATACTGAGCGAGGTACCACGCTAAAGACTGCGTCGATACCGTGATCGTGCACCACATGGCAGTCATTAGATAAACAACCCGCAATCCCAATTACTGGAATATCAAATGCTTTTGCGCTGCGAGCCACACCAATCGGTGTCTTGCCGTGAATGGTTTGGCTATCAATTCGGCCTTCTCCAGTGATCACCAGATCCGCATCTGCTAACTGTGCTTTTAGATCAACTGCGTCCATCACAATTTCGATACCTGGGCGTAGGCTTGCCGATAACAGACCAATTAATGCTGCGCCAAGTCCACCTGCTGCACCCGCACCTGCGCTATCTTTCACATCATTACCGAGTTGGGTTTTGATGATCTCCGCATAGTGGGCAAGGTTGGCATCGAGTTGCTCAACCATGGCTGGGGTTGCCCCTTTTTGAGGGCCAAAAATATGTGAAGCACCTTTAGGACCACACAGTGGGTTATCCACATCACAAGCCACTTCTAGATTGATATGGGCTAAACGCGGGTCGACGTTATCCATCTTGATGGTTGCAAGGCGGGCGAGTGCACCACCGCCATAGCCAATCTCTTTGCCAGAAGCATCAAGCAGTTGGATACCAAGGGCTTGCGCCATGCCGATACCACCATCATTGGTTGCACTGCCGCCAATCCCCACGATGATATGCTCAACCCCTTTATCTAACGCCGCAGTGATCAATTCACCCGTGCCGTAGGTCGTTGTTTGCAGAGGGTTTCGCTGCTCTGTAGGAACTAAGTGCAAGCCAGATGCCGCCGCCATCTCGATAATTGCGGTTTTGCCATCGCCCATCAGGCCGTAAAACGCATCAACTTGTTCGCCTAAAGGCCCTGTGACGCGACACTCAACAATCGAGCCTTGGGTGGCATCAACCAGTGATTGCACTGTGCCTTCACCGCCGTCTGCCATTGGTAGTTTGTGGTACTCAGCGTCTGGTAACACTTGGCGGAAGCCTGCTTCAACCGCGATTGCTACTTCCATTGCCGATAGGCTTTCTTTGTATGAGTCGGGAGCGATAACAATTTTCATAATCTATAAGCCTTTAAACGAAGAAGCCAAATACACCGAAGATGAGCGTTGAAACAACAGCAATCATCAAACCTACTGCTGACTCATAAGGAATCAGTTTTAAACGTTCTTTAATATCCATGTGAACGGCACCGCCTGTGGCATGGAAGAAGCTACCATGTGGCATGTGGTCCATTACGGTTGCGCCGGCATGAATCATGGCTGCACCTGCTAATGCTGGTACACCCAGTTCTAATATAGTGTGACTAAAGACACTCGCCGCCACAGCAGTACCCGCGGTGGTTGATGCTGTCGCCAGTGACATCATGGCACCCGAAATTGGAGCCAGTAAGTAAGACGGTAGACCAGAAGCGGTGAGTACATCGATTAAACCCGCTTTCAAGCCAGAGTTGGCGATAATGCCAGCTAGCGTACCTGTACCTAATAGCATCACAGCAACAGGTGCCATGCGATTTAGGCCAGAAACAGCAAAGTGATTGGTATCACGCAAGCGTCCCATCACTACAGCGCCAATCAGGCCGCCAAGCGGTAGTGCAATCAGTGGATCGACGTTAATGCCCGCGATTGGGCGTAGCGCTAGCAGTGCAATGGCAACCAGCGGTGCCACAATGGCCGCACTGAATTTAGGCAAGCGACTGTGATCAACTGCGACCACTTCGTGCTCTTGAACCTTGCTGCCTTTATTCACTAACTTTTTCGCGATGAAGTAAGCGAAGATCATACCGCATAGGCCAGGAATGACACCTGCTGCCATCACTGAGGTCAGTGGTACGTTGAACGCATCGGAAGCGGCAATCGCATTTGGATTAGGAGACATCACGTTACCGGCTTTACCACCACCGACCATCGCGAGCAAAATAGCCATTTTTGAGAGATCTGCACGACGAGCAATGGCCAGTGCGATAGGCGCAACGGTGATCACTGCGACATCGACGAACACACCGACCGCCGTTAAGATCATTGTCGCTACGGCTAATGCCAGTAATGCACGGGTTTCACCGACTTTTTTGACAATCGTTTCTGCAATCGAGGTTGCTGCACCTGATTCAATCAGTACGCCCGCCAAGACACCTGCGGCCAAAATACGCAGTACCGCAGTGACAATACCTTGGGCACCGCCAATCATTAAGCCAACCGTATCGGTTAGAGAGACACCACCGACGATACCACCGACAAGTGCACCAATGATCATGCCGTATGCAGGCGGGACTTTACGTAAAATAAGGGTGATGGCGACAATGAGCGCAGCGAGTGCGCCAAGGGTGGAGACTTCTACCATAATGATGTGTCCATACAGAGGCGATGAGGTACATGCCTATCGCAAATTTTAATAAATAGGGGGAGGTTTTGTTGGAGGCTACTCTAATCAGTCTGCAGTTAATTAGCTTTGGGCAGGCGACCAAATTATCTAGCAGGAAAAACCTCGCATTTTGTGCATTTGCACAAAATGCGATTTTTTAGCGATGATTTAACACTGCAAGGTAAAGGTGGGTTTTGTCTTGTATGTTGTTGATATTTAATGATGTTTCTTGTTCTATTTTTTCCAGTCGATATCGAAGTGTATTGCGGTGAATATGGAGTTGTTGGCAGGTTTGAGCCAAATCACAATTTTGGATAAAAAATGTCTTCAGCGTTTTTAGTAGCACGCCACGTGGATCACTGGCTTGCAGCTTTTGCAATGGGGCGCATAATTGCTCGTGTCGCCAAGGATCATTTTTTAATCCACTGAGTAATACGGGCAACATGTAATCGTGATAAAACAAAATATTGTTATCGGCGATATCTGCATCTAGCGTTGCTTGGGCGGTGAGGTACGATTTCGCTAATCCCTGTAGGGTGGGGAAATAACCGCCCAACGCAATTTTAATCGAAAACCCATTCGTCTGGGCGACCCGCTTCATCAACTTTTTGGCGCGTTGTAATTCTACTTTTTTTGACCAATCATCGCCTTCAAGTGTAATCGGTTTAAGTACTACGACTTCATTGAGTGAAACCGACACGATCCCAACTAGATTATCGCGCTCAGGGTGTTCTAATAGGTGGACGACTTGCTGTAAATGTTCCAACGACAGTTGCTGGCCTTTGGCCGGAAAGACTTTGACGATGGCTGCAATTCGCGGCTGAGTTAAATCGACATTCAAACGCTCAGCCATGGCGGTGAGTTGGTTTTCATTCAGCTCGCTACCTTTGATAAGTTGTAATACTAGCTCTTCTCTATGGCGCTTATCCCACTGAATTTGTGCCATTAACGCGGCTTGCTCAACGATAAGTTCTGCCGTCATTTTTACCAGCTCACCGTAATTTTTTACCTCATCTGGGATGCCTGAAATACCAATAACGCCAATCACGTTATGATGAAATAAGATCGGCAGGTTGATCCCCGGTTTAACCCCTTTGAGCTGATTGGCGGTCGCTTGATCAATTTCAACAATACGATTGTCGGTGATCGCCAAGATCGCACCTTCATGGCGTTGGTTGATACGGGCTGGATCGCCAGAGCCAATAATGCGGCCTTGTTCATCCATCACATTCACGGAATAGCGAATGATCTTCATGGTACGCTCAACAATTTGTCGAGCAATAGTGGCATTGAGTTGCATTCTTGTCTGATTTCCTGAAAATGTGCCTTCGGCAGCGCCCATTGAGCAGTACTCTTGATGGGTCGCAATAAGCCATATTGTACGCATGGTTCAAAATGAGGATAGCTATGGATTACGAATTTAAAAAAAATACCTTAGATGGTAGCTATCATGCGGTATTTTCCATGGGCCATGAAGCCCTTGGACGTTGGTTAGTGGAAGAGATTGGTAAAGACTTTACCAAAATGGATACTATCTTGGCGCAAATTAGTGCACTGAAAAATAGCACTCAAGAATGGCGCTTGATTGGCGATGAGCTAACGTTGAGCCTGCAAGATAACGAAGCGCTGATTCAAGCTAACTTCTTGTTTTCAGATGATGATGATGAATACGAAGAAGATCTACACCTGTACGATGAAGAGAGCATGTCGCTATGTGGCTTTGAAGATTTCACTTTAGTACTGGATGCTTGGCGAGCGTTTGTGATCCGTTTTTGAGCAGAAAAATGTCCGCAGCATAATTGCATGGTTTTAGTGAATAAGCCGCACCTTTTTGGTGCGGTTTTTTTATGCCTTTTCGTTAAGTTTAATTAAGTTATTGAATGTTAAATGTAAAAAAGTTGGCACGTTGATTGTTTGTATCTGGGTGTACCTAGCAGCATTCAATGTTTAAGGAGCAAGCAATGAAACTAATTAATGCGATTATTAAGCCGTTTAAGCTCGACGATGTCCGAGAAGCGCTCGCCGATGTGGGGGTCGAAGGAATGACCGTATCGGAAGTCAAAGGGTTTGGTCGCCAGAAAGGGCACACCGAGCTGTATCGTGGCGCAGAGTATCAGGTGGATTTCTTGCCAAAAGTGAAGCTAGAGATAGCGACGCAAGCTGAGAACTTGGATGCGATTGTTGAGGCGATAGCCAATGCGGCGCAAACCGGCAAAATCGGTGACGGCAAAATCTTTGTTTACGACTTAAATCATGCCGTGCGTATTCGTACCGGTGAAACAGATATTGAAGCGCTTTAAGCATTTAAGTTAGCGGTGATTAGGGGATAGAACCATGGAATTATCAACCACAGTAACTGAGTTGCGTTATGCGCTCGATACTTTTTTCTTTCTAATGTCAGGGGCATTAGTGATGTGGATGGCAGCGGGATTTGCCATGTTAGAAGCGGGCTTAGTTCGCTCTAAAAATACCACCGAAATTTTAACCAAAAATATCTGTCTATACGCTATTGCGTGCACCATGTATCTGATTGTTGGTTATAACATCATGTATGTCGACAATGGTGAAGGGGGTTGGTTACCGTCTATTGGGATGCTGATTGGCAGCCAAGCAGAAGGCGCGGATCACTCATTAGAATCCGATTTCTTCTTCCAAGTGGTATTCGTGGCAACTGCGATGTCAGTGGTATCGGGTGCTGTGGCTGAGCGTATGAAATTATGGTCGTTCCTCATTTTCTCAATCATTTTGACGGCCTTTATTTACCCAATGGAAGGTTATTGGACGTGGGGTGGCGGCTTCTTATCGGAAGCGGGTTTCAGTGATTTCGCAGGCTCTGGCATCGTGCACATGGCTGGTGCGGCAGCAGCACTTGCAGGGGTTATCTTACTGGGAGCGCGTAAAGGCAAGTACGGTAAAAACGGTGAAGTTTACCCAATTCCGGGTTCAAACATGCCATTGGCTACACTGGGGACTTTCATCTTATGGTTTGGTTGGTTTGGCTTTAATGGCGGTTCGCAACTGATGGTATCGGATTTTGAAAATGCGACCGCGGTAGGGCAAATCTTCTTAAATACCAATGCTGCGGCGGCCGCAGGTGCTATTGCTGCACTGGCTGTGTGTAAAACTACCTGGGGTAAAGCAGACTTAACCATGGTGTTAAATGGTGCATTAGCAGGGCTTGTTGCGATTACCGCAGATCCATTGTCACCATCGCCGTTGGCAGCGGTAGCCATTGGTGTTGCGGCTGGCGCCTTGGTTGTCTTTAGTATTATTGGCTTAGATAAAATCAAGATTGATGATCCTGTTGGGGCAATTTCAGTTCACGGTGTGTGTGGCTTCTTTGGCTTGATGGTGGTGCCATTTAGTAATGCCGACGCGTCGTTTGGTGCACAGCTGTTAGGTGCGGTGGTTATCTTTGGTTGGGTGTTTGGTGCGAGTTTAGCGGTATGGGCAGTACTAAAAGCCACGATGGGAATTCGAGTTACCGAAGAGGAAGAGTTGGAAGGTATGGATACCCATGATTGTGGCGTTGATGCTTACCCAGAATTTGTTAGCGTTAAATAATATACGACTAAAATGTGGGCTAACTAGGAAACCAATAACATATATTCAGTTCACATCTTTTAAAACGCTGCCCATTTGGTAGCGTTTTTTTTGTGTTTAATTGTTTCTACTGAGTTGTGTTGCTGAAGTGTTGTCGTATAATTAATCGCATTGATAACTGTTATCATTTTACTTTGCGTTAAAGGGATGAATGAATGAAAAAGCTGTTAGCTTCGGCAATTTTCTGTGCTTTGGCAGCACCACAAGTGGCAACTGCTGCTGAAGAAGTGAATGTATATTCTTACCGTCAACCTTTCCTTGTTGAGCCTATGTTCAATGAATTTACGAAAGAAACGGGCATTAAAGTAAACGTTAAGTTTGCAAAGAAAGGCTTATCAGAAAAGCTGCAACAAGAAGGTGAATACAGCCCTGCAGACGTTATTCTAACAACGGATATCAGTCGTCTTGTCGAGCTGGTAAACAAAGATTTGGTTCAACCTGTTGATAGCAAAGTAATTGAAAGCAATGTACCTGCACAGTACCGCGATAATGATGACGAATGGTTTGCGTTAACGCTGCGTGCTCGTAACGTGTATTCATCTCGCGACCGTGTTGGTCGTCTGCCTGCTGATTTTGATTACGCCAACCTTGCAGATCCAGAGTGGAAAGGCAAAATTTGTACCCGTTCAGGTAAGCACCCATACAACGTTTCTTTAGTGTCTTCGATGATCGCTCACCATGGTGAAGCAGAAGCAAAAACATGGCTCGAAGGCGTAAAAGCGAACCTTGCACGTAAGCCACAAGGTAATGACCGCGCACAAGTGAAAGCGGTTAAAGAAGGTTTATGTGATATCGCCATCGGTAACAGCTACTACCTAGGCAAAATGGTTAACGACGAAAAACAAAAAGCGTGGGCTGAAGCGGTATACATTAACTTCCCAGGTCAAAAAGCGAGTGGTACTCACGTTAATGTGAGTGGCATGGCAATGGCGAAGTATGCACCAAACAAAGAAAGCGCCCAGAAGCTGATGGAATTCCTAACGGATGATAAAGCCCAGCAAATGTACGCAGAAGTTAACTATGAATACCCAGTAAAAGAGGGCGTTAAGCGTTCTGAGTTGGTGGCATCGTGGGGGGATTTCGATGCGGATAAACTTTCATTAGAGAAAGTGGCTGAATACCACAATGCAGCAATCAAATTGCTTGATGAAGTAAAATTTGACCTGTAATTGTTATTCACGAAATGGGGCGTAAGGCCCCATTTTTGTTTTACGCCAAGTTTATTTCTAATCAGCTATGGTAGCGTGCTACATAGACGAATGAGGAATCATACGTTAAACCAAGTGAGTTCATTAAACTGTCTGATAGAGATGTGCTAAGTAGTTGGCAATGAAAGATAAATTTATATTATGGCGAACCAGTAGTTGGGGGCTTTCCCTGCTGCTGGTTTTGCCTATTTTGGCGATCTTTGTGACCGCTATGGGTGAAAGCGATGATGTGTTCGCTCACCTGTTGAATACGGTAATGGGTACCTATACCGCCAATACTTTTTGGTTGGTGATAGGCACGCTATTGCTTGCCTTATTATTTGGACTTCCTTCTGCTTGGATCATGGCGATGTGCCGTATTCCTGGGGAGAAAGTACTGCAATGGTCGTTAGTACTGCCATTGGCCATGCCCGGTTATATTGTTGGTTATATTTATACCGATTGGTTTGACTATGCAGGCCCTATTCAAATTTTCCTGCGTGATACTTTTGGTTGGCAGTCTGTTCACGACTATTGGTTTCCTGATATTCGCAGTTTAGGCGGCGCCTGCTTTGTGCTTGCCCTTGTGCTTTATCCGTATATATACCTGTTAGCCCGTGCTGCATTCATGGAGCAAAGCGTCAGCTTATTGCAGTCAGCTCGTCTGTTACGCTGTTCACCATGGGAAAGTTTTCGCCGTATCTCACTGCCGTTAGCGCGCCCTTCGATAGCGGTGGGTATGTCGCTGGTCGCGATGGAAACTTTGGGTGACTTTGGAACCGTGAGTTACTTTGCAGTTAACACCCTAACCACGGCGGTGTATGACACTTGGTTGGGGTATTCCAACTTAAATGCCGCAGCCAAAATTTCAGCCATTATGCTGGTGGTGATCTTTTTATTGATCAGCGCTGAGCGTTTTAGTCGCCGAAAGCAGAAGTTGTTTCAGCAGCAGTTCGAGCATGGTGATGATGTTCGCTATACCTTAACTGGCGCAAAAAAGTGGTTGGCAATGGTATGGTGTTGGGGGTTAGTCAGCTTAGCCTTTATTTTCCCAATTCTTCAGCTGGGCTACTACGCGTTCCATTATTTTGCAGAAAGCTGGACCACAGAGTTTCAACAATACAGCATCAATAGCCTATTTGTGTCGATTGTGGCTGCGGTGATCGCGGTCTGTGTCGCGTTAGTAGTGAACTTTTACAGTCGTTTAGATGGACGCTCAAAGACCGCGATTCCATTGCGCTTATCTTCCCTTGGTTATGCTGTGCCTGGTACGGTATTGGCGATTGGCGTGATGATCCCACTGACATCAGCGGATCATTTGGTGAATGACTTTGCCCGTGATTGGGGGCTAGGTCGTCCGGGGTTAATTTTCTCTGGCACCATGGTCGCGATTATTTTTGCGTTTGTGGTCCGTTTTGCAGCGGTGGCCATTGGCAGTATTGAAAGTAGTTTAGCGAAGATCCCACCGTCGTTAGATATGGCATCAAAAACCATGGGCTATGCCTCGACAGCCATGCTACGCCGAGTGCATTTACCTTTGATCCGTCGTGGTTGTTTGATTGCGGGGTTGCTGGTGTTCATTGAATCGATGAAAGAGCTTAACGCCGCCTTGTTATTACGTCCGTTTAATTTTGAAACCTTAGCAACCTATGTCTTTAATTTTGCCTCAGATGAGCAGCTTGAACTAGCGGCATTACCGGCAATTTTATTGGTTGTTGTTGGCTTGATCCCCTTGGTGATGGTTAACCGTTCTTTGGAGCAAAAGCACTGATGAGCTATGCATTATCTGTTGAAGGCCTGACCTGTCGTTATAACGGCCAGGCTGTTTTGAAGAATCTTTCTTTGCCTGTCGAGCAGAACGAAATTGTCTGTCTCTTGGGGGCGAGTGGCTGTGGTAAAACCACTCTGTTAAAGGCCATTGCGGGTTTATTACCTTTAGATAGTGGCATTATGCACATCCAAGGGCGCACTGTTGCTGATAGCACCACTTGGCTGCCGCCAGAAAAGCGTAATATCGGGATGATTTTTCAAGATTATGCACTGTTTCCGCACCTAACGGTGGCCGAGAACATTGCCTTTGGTCTTCGTGATTGGGATAACACCCGTACGGAAAATAAGATCAATGAGATGTTGGAGTTAGTGCACTTAATGGGGCTCGATGCCCGTTATCCGCACCAGCTATCAGGCGGTCAGCAGCAGCGCGTGGCGATAGCCCGTGCATTGGCGTGTGAGCCGGATTTAATTTTGTTGGATGAACCGTTCTCAAACATTGATACCCAAGTGCGTCATGGCTTGATAAAAGACATTCGCCGTATCTTTAAAAAACAGGGGGTGACAGCGATATTTGTTACCCACAGTCGTGAAGAAGCCTTTGCATTTGCGGATCGTATGGCGGTGATGAATAACGGTGTGATTGAGCAGTTTGGTACGTCTACTGAGTTGTATTACCGTCCGAGTAGCCGCTTTGTGGCTGAGTTCTTAGGGAGTAGTTCGTATTTACCCGCCAAAGTACAGCAAGATAGTTTAGCCACTCCATTGGGAGAGGTAGCGTTAGCGGCTAGCCACCCTTATGGCAACGACAGCCAAGTTGAGTGGTTACTGCGGCCACAAAACTTGAAGGTCAAGCCTGATGGCAGTGGCGAAAGCGTGATCGTTGAGCAGCAATTTATGGGGGACAGCTGTCGTTATACGGTGGATCTACAAGGTCACCGTCTGGTGGTGAACTCAAACTTATTGTTGCAAGTCGGGGAAAGGGTTTCGGTGATGGTTGAGCCTCACGAGCCTGTTTTGTTTGCTGCGACGGCATAAAACAAGATGATGTTCACTGTGTAACGATAGAAAAAAGCCGATACGACTATGTATCGGCTTTTTGCATTTTAGCGAAGTCACTTAGCAGCCTATGCTTTGTGGTAAATGTTAGCGAGGTATTGCTCAGCTTGTTCACGCATTTGTGCTTGATCGGGATGCAGGTTGGTATGAAGGTAAAGCACATAGCAGATACCGTGTAGCAGACCCCCCAGTTGTTTTGGATCGCGCTCTGCAGTGATTTCACCACTCTCAATCGCTTCTGCAAACATTTCAGTGATTTGCTTCAAACTTTGCTTATTACCAGTAATGAAGTGCGGCCAAATATCGTCACGAACCGAGGTGCTCCATTCGAACCAGACTTTAATCCAATCTTTTTGATCAATAACGGCATCGATCAGATTATGAGAAATGCAGGTTAGTCGTGCTGATAAGGTTTTATCGGACTCGCCCAAGCAGTGATTAAGAAGTTGATTAAATTGGTTTTCGACTTGCGAAAGCACTTCTTCAACAAGCGCTTCTCGAGTGGGGAAGTAATTAAAAACGGTTGCGACAGAAACATTGGCCATTTCTGCGATATCGGCATGGCCAGCACGACCAATACCGCGTCGTGCGAAAACATCGAGTGCGTAGTCGAGCAGCTGTTGTTTACGCTTTTCTGGTGACAGGCGTGTACGCGTTTTTTTAGTAATTGTATCCATATTAGCTTAAATCCCTAGCCTAAGTATTTATAAAATATATTTATTTGTATTGTTCAATTACTGTACAGGAGCAACTTATGGGGTTCAAACGAGTTTTTGTCTAAGTGTGTCGTATAATTGACACTATTGATAAAATAACGTTTGCGTCGAAGGAGTGGTACAATGCGTTCCTTTGTTATGGTTACCTACAGGCGGCTTTGCTTGCAGTCGTACTGATGGAGAGAAAGATGAAGCATACAGTTGAAGTGATGATTTCTGAGCAGGATGTTCAGGCGCGTGTTAAAGAGCTAGGAAAGCAAATTACCGAGCATTACAAAGATTCCGACAATTTGGTTATGGTAGGTTTACTACGTGGCTCATTTGTTTTTATGGCTGACTTAGCGCGTGCTATCGAGCTACCACACGAAGTTGACTTCATGACTGCTTCTAGTTACGGCAATGCGATGGAAAGCACCCGTGATGTTCGTATCCTGAAAGATTTAGACGATGATATTAAAGGTAAGGATGTTTTACTGGTTGAAGATATTATCGATACCGGTAACACCTTAAGCAAAGTTTGCGAAATCCTATCTATCCGCGAACCTAACTCAATCCGTATTTGTACTCTGCTTGATAAGCCAGAGCGCCGTGAAGTGCATGTGAACGTAGATTGGTTTGGCTTTACTATTCCAGATGAGTTTGTAGTAGGTGTGGGTATCGATTACGCACAAAAATATCGCCACTTGCCGTTCATCGGTAAAGTGATCCCGCTAGAAGGTTAATACCGTCAACTAGTGATAAAAAAGCGACCTTAGGTCGCTTTTTTTTGCTCATTACAGAGGGATGTGTGCTCGAATATCTTATTCTAATGTCAGGTTGTCGACTTAATCATCACCACCAGGCAGGATAGAAGACATCGCGGCTTGGTAATTGACTTCGAGTGATTCGCGGCTGGTGGATGTCATGCCTAAATCGCGTAGAACACCATTATTAATACCGTAGATCCAACCGTGAATCTTCACTTTTTGGCCACGTTCCCAGGCTTGTTGCATGATGGTGGAGTTGCCAAGGTTGTACACCTGTGACGCCACGTTGATCTCACATAATTTATTGTCACGCTCTTCTCGTGGCAAGGCGCCGATATCAGAGCGGTGCTTCAAGTAAAGATCACGAATGTGTAGGAGCCAGTTATTGATAAGACCTAATTGTGGGTTTTCAATCGCAGCAGTGACACCACCACAACCGTAGTGACCACATATAATGATATGACGGACTTTAAGAACGTCGACTGCGTATTGCACCACAGAAAGACAATTTAAGTCGGTATGGATAACTTGGTTGGCCACATTACGGTGAACGAATAATTCACCAGAATCGAGACCAGTAAGACGCTCAGCAGGAACACGGCTATCAGAACAGCCAATCCAAAGGTATTCTGGATGTTGTGCTTTTGCTAAGTGAGTAAAAAACTCGGGGGTTTCATCCTTGATATTTTCAGACCAAGAGAGGTTGTTTGCGAATAATTGCTTAATATCTGCCATGACTGTGCCTTCTTTGATACATTCCCTACTATACACGTACTTGACTGTTAGCAAATCGGAGTAGTTAGCTAAAGCCGTTAGTTTTTTATTTATAATTCTATCAGCTGCTGCGACGAGCAAATGTTGTAATTTTTTAACACAAAGAGCGCATTAGATGAACGCTTTAGAAATAAAAAATGTAAATAAAACTTACAAGGGTGGCGTTAAGGCATTGAAAAATATGAGCCTTAATGTCGAAGCAGGCGATTTTTTCGCTTTGCTTGGTCCCAATGGTGCTGGTAAATCGACAACGATAGGCATTATTAGTTCATTGGTGAATAAGACTTCAGGTGACGTGAAGGTCTTTGGTTATGACTTAGATCGTGAGGTGGTGGAAGCGAAAAATCACCTCGGTTTAGTGCCGCAAGAGTTCAATTTTAACCAGTTTGAGACGGTTGAGCAGATCATCATTAATCAGGCGGGTTTCTACGGTGTCGAGCGTGCATTAGCAAAAGAGCGCACCAAAAAGTATCTCACTCAACTGGATTTATGGGAAAAGCGCCATGAGCGGGCGCGTAACCTTTCAGGTGGCATGAAGCGCCGTTTGATGATCGCACGCGCGTTAGTGCATGAACCTAAGTTATTGATCCTTGATGAGCCAACCGCAGGGGTTGATATTGAATTACGCCGTTCTATGTGGGCATTTCTTCGTAAAATAAACGAAGAAGGGGTCACTATTATCCTAACGACGCACTATTTAGAAGAAGCGGAAATGCTGTGTCGTAATATCGGCATCATTAATCATGGTGAGTTGGTCGAACATACCAGCATGAAAGATCTGCTAAGTAAGCTGGAAGTTGAGACCTTCATTTTAGATGTTAACTTAAATGGCAATAAGCCCGAATTGGGTGAGGCGAAGTGGCGGATGCCAGATAACCACACCTTAGAGATCGATATTCAAAAAGGAATGGGTTTGAACCGCATCTTTACTCAATTAACGACCCAAGGCATTGACGTGCTTTCGATGCGTAATAAAGCCAACCGTTTAGAAGAGCTCTTTGTCACGCTGGTGGCACAAAGTGAAACCCAAGGAGCGCAATCATGAGATACCAATATTGGATCGCTTTTAAAAGCTTGATCAGCAAAGAGGTCAATCGTTTTGCGCGTATTTGGGTACAAACCTTAGTGCCACCTGCGATCACCATGACGTTGTATTTCATCATCTTTGGGAGCCTGATAGGCAGCCGTATCGGTGAAATGAATGGCTTTAGTTACATGGAATACATAGTGCCTGGCTTGATCATGATGTCGGTGATCACCAACTCCTATTCGAACGTTGCCTCATCGTTTTTTAGCGCTAAATTCCAGCATAACATTGAAGAGTTGCTTGTTGCGCCTGTGCCTAACTACATCATTATTGCTGGGTATGTTGGTGGCGGTGTCTTGCGTGGGTTAGGGGTTGGCTTCATTGTTACCGTGGTTTCTCTGTTTTTTGTGGACCTGCAAATTGCTCACTTAGGGGTGATTATCGCAACGGTACTACTGACCTCAATTGTGTTTTCATTAGGTGGTTTGATTAATGCGGTGTACGCCCGTACTTTTGATGATATCAGCATTATTCCAACTTTTATCCTGACGCCATTAACCTATTTAGGCGGTGTGTTTTACTCGATCAGTTTGTTACCTGAGTTCTGGCAAGGTGTGTCGAAACTAAACCCTATTGTTTACATGGTTAATGCCTTCCGCTACGGGTTTCTCGGGGTGTCGGATGTGGGCATCGGTACATCATTTGCGGTATTAGCGGGGTTCATTCTTGGTTTATACGGTTTTGCTTACTATCTGATCTCTCGTGGTATTGGCCTACGATCTTAACGAGATCGTTTGTGTTCATTAGCTTGTATGCCGAGATATCACCATAAAAAAAGCCCGCTTATCCACCTTCGTAAAGGCAAGGATAAGCGGGCTTTTTATTGGCTTGAGTGGGTGTTATTCCGTCGCTTCTGGTGCTGTTGCAGCAGGCGTTGGTGTTAACTCAACCACTTGGTTATCGATCAGGCGGGCTTTACCTAGGTGTGCAGACATCAAGATCACCGCTTGTTTGGTTTCTTCACCAACCGGCAGTAATGTTGCTGCATCACGGATGTAGCTCTCATCTGGCTGTAGACCTGCTGCGCGAAGTTGGTCGTTCGCATCAACCACTAGCTCAGAGTAATCGGTACGACCACCACGCATTTGGCTGCTGATCCAGCGCATAGTACGAGCTAGTACTGGTGCGCGCTGACGCTCGTCAACGGTTAAGTAACCATTGCGAGAACTCATGGCTAAACCATCCATTTCACGGACAGTCGCCACACCAATGACTTCGATATCCATCGCCATGTCTTCAACCATTTGACGGATCAGAGCTAGCTGTTGGTAATCTTTTTCACCAAAGCAAGCAACGTCAGGCTGTACGATGTTAAAGAGCTTAGTCACTACCGTCGATACACCGCGGAAGTGTCCTGGGCGTAGTGCGCCTTCAAGTATTTGTGATAATCCAGGTACATCCACAGACGTTTGGCGATCCAAGCCTTGTGGGTACATAACATCCGGTGTTGGTGTGAAAACCAGATCAACCCCTTCACCATTCAGTTTAGTGAGATCCTCATCTAAAGTGCGTGGGTAGTTGTTAAGGTCGTCTGCTTTATCAAATTGCATTGGGTTAACAAAAATGCTTACCACAACCACATCAGCATGTTCACGTGCTTTGCGAACTAGAGTCAGGTGGCCTTCATGCAGATTGCCCATAGTGGGAACAAACGCAATACGACGACCTTCACGACGCCATGTACGTACTTGTTCTCTAATTGGACTAATCTCATCGAATGTCTGCATTGTTATTCCTTACTCAAAAGTATGCTCAGGACCAGGGAAGGTCCCTGCTGCAACCTCTTCAATATAGCGGGTTACAGCTGCACGCATTTCACCGGTTTCTGTTAGATAATTCTTTGAGAAACGCGGAATGTAATTAGCGGAAATGCCGAACATGTCGTGCATTACCAAGATTTGACCATCCGTTACGTTACCAGCACCAATACCAATCACAGGTACTTCTACCGCTTTGGTAATGCGCTCGGCAAGGCTTGCAGGTACGCACTCAAGTAAGATGATTTGAGCACCGGCATTTTTCAGCAGAATAGCATCTTTTACCATCTGCTCAGCGTGGTCGGAGTCACGTCCTTGCACTTTATAACCACCAAAAATATTGACTGACTGTGGTGTCAGACCAAGGTGGGCACAAACGGGAACAGCGCGTTCCGTTAATTTCGTGACGGTTTCAGCAAGCCAAGCACCACCCTCAAGCTTGACCATGTTAGCGCCAGCACGCATTAACTCTGCTGCGCTCTCACAAGCTTGTTCTGGGGTGCTATAACTCATAAATGGCATATCAGCCATTAATAGAGCGTTGGGACTACCAGCGCGCACACAGCGTGTGTGGTAAGCAATATCAGCAACGCTGACAGGTAGCGTATCGGGTTTGCCTTGTAACACCATGCCTAAAGAGTCACCAACAAGCATGACTGGCATTTCTTGTTGCTCAAATAATTGAGCAAAACTCGCATCGTACGCAGTAACAGATGCAAACTTACGACCTTCTTGCTTCCATTTCATCAGGTCGTTAATTGTTACTTTCTTCATTGTATCTCCCTCTTTCCCCTGAGGGTTAGTCTGCCCAGATGGCCAAACCATTGCGGTCTACGTCACTCAGCAAGGTGTGTAATGCTGTGTGATCGGGTAGTACCAAATCAGGGGCTATTTCAGCTAGTGGATAAAGCACGAATTCACGCACTTTCATTCCATAGTGTGGAACGGTTAATCGTTCACAGTGATGGATAAGATCACCGTACAAGATGATGTCGAGGTCCAAGGTTCTGGGTCCCCAACGTTCTTCTTTGCGCACACGGCCATGCTCTAGCTCGATGGCTTGGGTGCGATCGAGTAGTGCTAATGGTGATAAAGTGGTATCGACAGCAACAACCGCATTGATGTAATCAGGCTGGTTCTGTGGCCCCATCGGGGTGCTGCTGTATAGCGATGAAGCGGCAACAACCTGAATGTCAGGTTGTTGCTTTAAGATTTCAATCGCACTTTTTGCTTGGGCAACAGGCTCACTGAGGTTGCTGCCGATCGCAATGTAAGCTCGAATCATGATGATTTAGCTTGTGGTTTACGACGACGCTGCTGTGGTTTACGGCGGCGTGGACGGCGGCTACCGCTACCATCGTTAATTTGCTGCACCATCTTATTACGGTTGGTGTTGTCAGCGTGTTGGAAATCATTCCACCACTGTGCCAATTCACGTACGTCATCGCCTTCAAAGTTGCTACGCATTTCAAGGAAATCGTAAGCCGCACGGAATTTTGGATGTTCCATGGCTTTAAAGGCACGTTTGCCCGTACGACGGGTAAAGCGCAGTTGTTGCTGCCAAATATCACGCACTGTCGTTGTGTGACGACGTGGAATCGCAATGGTTTTTACTTGCTCATCCAAGATGTCGTTTGCCGCTACCATGAAGGCATCGTAATACGATAGGCCACTGGTAATGGCAATCTCTTCTGCGCGTGTTGTCATTGGATACCACAGCATAGCCGCATACATAAAGGCTGGGTTAACACGCATATCTTTCGCGATACGCTTGTCGGTAGCCTTTAAAATGAATGCAATCATTTTCTCTGTGTCGCTGCTCTTATCTTCGGTGAAATGCTCACTCTGGATAGGGAACAGCTGCTGGAATAGATTGTATTCACGCAGTATTTCGTAAGTGGCGTAACCTTGGCCTGATTGCAGTAGCTTTAAGCTCTCTTCAAACAGGCGTGCCGCAGGAATATCACGTAATAATGTCGACAGCTCTTTAATGGGTGCTGCTGTACGCTCTTCAATGGTCATATCCAGTTTCGCGGCGAAGCGTGCTGCACGTAGCATACGTACAGGATCTTCACGGTAGCGTGTTTCTGGGTCGCCAATTAAGCGGATAATACGGTCTTCAAGATCTTGTACACCATTGGTGTAATCACTGATCGAGTAATCATCAATGTTGTAGTAAAGCGCGTTGACCGTGAAATCACGGCGCTCGGCATCTTCATCAATTGAACCGTACACATTATCGCGCAGTAACATCCCTTCCTGATTTTGTGCAGAAACGGGTTGTTGCTTTTTATTGCCTGTTTGTGGGGCGGGTTTTGCATCTGAGTGGTGACCACGGAAAGTCGCCACTTCGATAACATCACGACCAAATAAAATATGCGCCAAGCGGAAACGGCGGCCAATTAGGCGGCAGTTACGGAACAGATGCTTGATCTCTTCCGGGGTCGCGTTGGTCGCGATATCGAAATCTTTGGGTTGCTTGCCAAGTAGAATATCACGTACACCACCGCCAACAAGATAAGCGTCAAAGCCTGCCTTATTTAAGCGATAAAGTACTTTCAGCGCATTTTCGCTGATGTCTCGACGTGAAATGCCGTGCTCTTGGCGTGGAATAATTTGCAAGGTTAGGTCCTCGGTAGTGCGAGTACTGTTCTCAATATTCAATACCTTACGGCAAAAGCTGGCGACTCGATTAAAGATAATACACCCCATTTTCGTGCATCGGATTCAACAAACAGCCGCATATCATATATCACAGCTCATCATTTTTGAATGCTAGAGTGATAGCGGTCGATTTTGGCAACCTATTATGTTGCCAGTTCTGGACACCCCATTGGAGAATTTCAGCTAAGCTCGCTTGGCTGAGTTCGGCTGGTGGCGTCATGGCTAAAAACCGCATCGCAGCCAATAACGTTGGCGTGGGCTGTTGTTTATCAATGGCGGGCGCATGATTTTGTTTCGACAGCTTGTTGCCATTCTCGGTGACGGCCAGTGGTAAGTGTAAGTAGCGCACTTCTGGCTGATTCAATTGACGGTATAAGCCGATTTGGCGGCCAGTCGGTTCAATTAAATCGGCACCGCGAACAATTTCGGTGACACCTTGCTCAATATCATCAAGTACCACGGCGAGATTATAAGCAAATAGCCCATCGCGACGGTGGATAATGAAATCTTCTTGCGCCAGCGACAGTGGGATCTCGATACGGCCATGTAATAAATCATCAAATTCGGTAATGGGCTGATCGACTTTTAAGCGGACAGCGCACCCTTGGGCTGATAATTGTAAATCGCGGCAGGTGCCGGGGTAAAAACCACCCGCGGCCTTGATTTGCTTGCGCGTACATTGGCAGTAATAAGCGTGTTGTTCGCTTAACCACTGATCTATCTGGGCTTGATAAGCATCATGGCGCTTGCTTTGATACATAATGCCGCCGTCCCAGTGTAAGCCGTAAGCTTCTAAGGTTCGGAGAATATCATCAGCAGCACCGGGCATTTCACGTGGTGGATCAAGATCCTCCATGCGTACTAACCATTTTCCTTGCTGAGATTTTGCTTGTAAATAGCTACCAAGGGCAGCGACGAGCGAGCCAAAATGCAAAGGTCCGGATGGAGAGGGCGCAAAGCGTCCTACATAGCCTTGTGTTGTACTTATCATGCGTTGCTTGGTATTACCAAAGTAGTTATACCTAAATGAACAACTATCTGATCATTTTCCCTGCAGCTTTGTACGGATTGTAATAAGAAGCAAAGAAAATCAATCACATACTTATTCAGATTGGTATAAACGGTATTGAATGTTCGAATGGTTATAAATGAAAGAGGGAGCTAATGCTCCCTCTTCACAGTGGTTGAAATACGTTACGTATTAGCCAGCCATCTGTTTTTCTTTGATCTCTGCCAGTGTCTTACAGTCGATACAAAGATCGGCTGTTGGGCGAGCTTCAAGACGACGGATGCCGATCTCGATGCCGCAAGAATCACAGAAACCAAAATCATCATCTTCGATGCGTTGAAGCGTTTTCTCGATCTTTTTGATCAGTTTACGTTCGCGGTCACGGTTACGAAGCTCAAGACTGAACTCTTCTTCTTGAGCTGCGCGGTCAACAGGATCCGGGAAGTTTGCTGCTTCATCCTGCATGTGGTTCACAGTACGATCAACTTCTTCACGAAGCTGGTTACGCCACGACTCAAGAATGACTGTGAAGTGCTTTAGTTGCGCTTCACCCATGTATTCTTCACCAGCTTTTTCCTGGTATGGCTCAACCCCAGCAATAGCCAGGATGCCTAGCGATTTTTTAACGTTGCTCTCTGGCATATAGCGTCTCCTAATATACCTAATAACCGTCACTGGTTAATTTTGGGCGGTATCTATAGCAGAAAGGGGTATTGGTGGCAATTGCTGCATATATTCAATTTTATACCATTGTGAAGAAAGCATCATTTTTCACGACGGATGACTAAATTCTATACAAGTATGCAATTCGATATCATGCTGGCTTAAATGAGCTTTATAGCTGATGATTTCGACGCCTGCCTTTTCTGCTTCTTTTATCAATTGATGATAGTTCGGGTCTATATGGTGTGCTGCTGCCACATTTTCAATCCCTGAGTGCAAAATAGCGAAAAAAAGTACGGCACGTTGCCCGTTCTGCGCGACTTCCATCAATTCTCTTAGGTGTTTCTGGCCACGCGTGGTGACAGCATCAGGGAAATAACCTTGGCCATTTTCCAGTAGCGTCACGCTCTTTACTTCAATATAGCAGGCTGGTTTAGAATCATCCTCTAACAGAATATCTATCCTGCTGTTTTCACTACCATACTTAACTTCAGTTTTAAGTGATGAATAACCGCGTAATTCTGTGATAGTGCCCTTGTTTATAGCTTCGGTGACTAACTTATTGGCTTGCGCGGTATTCACGCATATCCAGTCGCCCGCCAGTGTGTGGGTCAGTTCCCAGCTATTGGGGTATTTCCGCTTAGGGTTATCCGAGGTCGAAAACCATACGGTACTGCCCGGTTCGGCACAGCCTGTCATTGCACCTGTGTTGGCACAATGGATAGTACGGATTTCACCATCAGGCAACTTTATATCGGCTAAAAAACGTTTATAGCGCTTGATGAGTTGTGCTGATTGCAGTGGTTGAGCAAATTTCATTAGGCGTCCTGCTTTGTCTTTTTTATTTGTAATGGCCATTGATGTAAGCAGCGGTATTGCACCTGAGGTGGATGGTTTGATCCTTGCTGATCAGGTCGAGGCTGCTTAGCTTGAAGCTGCTCTGAAATATACAGACCGAAGTGTTGAAAGTGAAAGGAGAATCCACGTTGATCTAATGGACGAGCCTGTGTGACGGTTGATGACGGTGGCACTTGCTTGCGTAAGGTTATGTGAGGAATATAAGTTCGCTCAAGCTGATAAACGCCTACGGATTTCGCCATTTGTTGTAGTTGCTGCGCTAACGTCAGCAATTGTTGTGGCGGTTGGTGAGTACCTAGCCACAACACACGGCTCGATGGCCAGTAGCCGAGATGATCAAAATTAAGCGAAAACGCTGGCATGGTGATGCGACTTGCTTGCGCGATCAAAACGGTTTTTTGTTGTGGTGTGATAGCGCCTAAAAAGGCCAGGGTGACATGGAGGTTAGCCTCGGGGACACAGTGGCCTAACTCTAGCGTCAAGCCGTTGCTACTTTCCGTGGAGGGATATTGTTGGTTGAGTGTCTGATTGAAGTGACAGAGTCGATGAAAAGGCGTTTGCTTATCGCTGTCTTGCGCGCAGGTAGGATCGGCGAGAGCATGATCAATACCAAGTGCAAAAAAGAGCCGTTCTGTTGGTTTGTGCATTTGACCTCTGTAGTCGGTGCCATACAATGATGGTTCATGCCCCGTAATTCAATCATGACACAAGGTTTTTACATTGTCACAGCTGCCTATCGACGCCGTTATTCCCGATCTTCTTCGTCAGTTGACCACGCATTCACAATTGATCTTAAAAGCGCCACCAGGGGCCGGTAAATCAACCCGCTTGCCATTGATGCTGCTTAAAGAAGCCGCTGTTGATGGCAAAATTGTGATGTTAGAACCACGTCGATTAGCAGCACGTAATATTGCGAGTTTTTTAGCTGGACAGCTCGGCGAAAAAGTGGGGCAAACCATCGGCTTACGGGTGCGTGGTGAAACCAATGTCAGTGCAGCAACACGGTTAGAAATCGTGACCGAAGGGGTCATGACGCGCATGTTGCAGCACGATCCTGAGCTGAATGGCATCAGCTTACTGATTTTTGATGAATTCCATGAGCGCAGCATTCATGCAGATACCGCGTTGGCGTTAGCGCTTGAAGTTCAAGAAGCTTTGCGTGATGACTTACAGCTATTGGTGATGTCGGCCACGCTTGATGAGCAGGCGCTGACTACATTATTGCCGCAAGCGAGCTACACCGAATCGTTGGGTCGCTGCTTTCCTGTGGAATACCGTTATCAGGCCATTGCCGATGATCGAGATTGGTTGGGGGGAGTCGAGCGAGAGGTCTCCCGCTTATTACAGCAGGAAACGGGCTCGATGTTGGTCTTTTTGCCTGGTGCGGGTGAAATTAAACGCTTAGCAGAGCGACTCACAAGCTCTGTGACGGCAGATACTATTATTTGCCCACTCTTCGGTCAACTCAATCCGAAACAGCAGCAGCAAGCCATTCAGCCAGCCTTAAAAGGCCAACGTAAAGTTGTGCTTGCGACCAATATCGCTGAAACCAGTTTAACCATCGAAGGTGTTCGCTTGGTCGTGGATGCTGGTTTAGAGCGCATTGCCCATTGGGATCCCAAAACAGGCATCAGCCGCTTAGAAAAGGTCAGGATCGCGCAGTCGTCTGCTGAACAACGCGCGGGGCGGGCGGGGCGCTTGGAGCCTGGGGTCTGTTTACGCTTGTACAGTGAAGAAGCACTCTATCGTCAACCTGCCACGCCTCAGCCTGAGATCTTACGGGCAGACTTAACCGCATTAGCGATGGAACTCGCTCAATGGGGTTGCCAAGATGCCACGGATCTTCATTGGCTTGATATTCCGCCGGCGATTAATTTGCGTCAATCGCAGCTTTTATTACAACAACTGGGGGCGTTTGATGAGCGGCTGCAACTTACCGAACGTGGTATACAGATCCAGCAACTCGGGGCTGACCCTCGCCATGCTGCAATATTAGCGTTTGCCAAACAGCATGATCACGCAGCGATGATCACCGCCGCCATGCTGGTCGCGTTATTGGAAGAGCCACCGCGTGGCAATCAAAACCCCGATCTGCATTTCCAATTAAGCTTGCTAGAAAGTGGCAAGTTGGCGCGTTCCTCACAATATATACAACGCGCTCAGCAACATTACGCCAAGCTCGATAACAAAAAAGTGGCCCGTTGGCAGCTGAGCCGTGATTGGCTTGCGCCCTTGTTAGCGGCGGGTTTTCCGGACCGTATTGCTTTATCACGCAGCGGAGATGGTCGCTATCAATTATCGAATGGACAAGGTGCGATGCTATCGCCGGATGAACCACTGGCCGATAGCGATTTGCTGGTGGTGGTTGATGTCGTGAAAACCCGTCAGGGGGATAGCCGTATATTTTCTGCTGTGTCTGCTGACAGTGATCACTTACATTCGTTATTGCCTCATTTATTCTGTGAGCGTGAATGGCTAGATTGGGATGATAAGAAAGGGCGTTTAACCGCAGAAACCCATTGGTGTTGTGGGAAGTTGATATTGAAACGCCAATCCCAAGGTGAACCTGATGCCGCCAAAGCCAGTGAGGCGCTATTGAATGCCGTCATGCGCAAAGGGCTGAGTGTTTTACATTGGAGCGATAAAGCTGAGAGTGTGTTAGTACGTGCTCGCTGTGCAGCACTATGGCTACCTGAACTCGATCTGCCTACGATGGATGAGCAAAGTTTGTTAGCAGATGCGCAATCTTGGCTTTTACCTTATATGAATGGCATGAAAACACTGAAAGCCTTGGCAAAGTTAGATGTCGCTCAGGCCTTAGTTGCACGATTAGGCTGGGATAAAGCCCAAGCGCTTGATACTGCTTTACCCACCCATTACCAAGTACCAACGGGATCGCGTTACCCTATTCGCTATCAGCTCGGCCAGCAGCCTGTCTTAGCGGTTAAGTTGCAAGAGATGTTTGGTGAAAAATGCTCACCACAAATAGCCAATGGCAAAGTGTCTGTGGTGTTAGAGCTGTTATCGCCTGCGCAACGACCATTACAAATTACTCAAGACTTAGCCGCTTTTTGGCAAGGCTCATACAGCGAGGTGAAAAAAGAAATGAGGGGGCGATACCCTAAGCACCCTTGGCCGGATGATCCTGCAAACCATGAGCCGACCAAAAAAACGAAACGACACTTGTGAAGTAACGGTAAGGATTAGGCTAAGATGCCTACCGAGTTGTAATGCACCAACCAAAGTTGAAATAACATGATGAAGTTACCGATTCGTGAGGCTGCACAAGCCCCTCGAAGTGGCCCCAAACGCAAAGCGCCTGCGAAATCTGATGCGAAAAAAGCCCCCGCGAAAAAGGCGGCGACTAGCAAGCGTACTCCGCGAAAGAAAACGACGCGTAAGAAGCGTAAGGCTCAATCAAGCTGGTGGCGTAAGTTGCTGGGTTTTGGGGTTAAGTTAGCGATCGTGGTGTTTGCTGTGGTGCTGATGGTCGGGATCTATCTCGATACCGTGGTGCAAAATAAATTTGATGGCCAGCTGTGGAATTTACCTGCAGTGGTATATGGCAGAGTGCTAAACCTTGAGCCTGGCCAAACCATCACGATTGATGAAGTGCGCCGTGAGCTTGATTTACTGCAATACCATAAAGTGCGCTCGCCTCAGCGAGTGGGTGAGTATTCTTCATCGTCGACCCGGATTGAAATGATCCGTCGCCCGTTTGAGTTTGATAATGGCATGGAAGGTAAGCGTCATGTGATGCTGACTTTCGATGGTAATCAACTGCAAAGCATCCATGAAGTGGGGTCTAAACGTCAATTAGGTTACTTGCGTATTGAGCCAAAAATGCTGGGCATGATAGGGGCAACTGGGCGTGAGCAACGGATGTTCCTACCACGAGAGCAATTTCCTGAGGTCTTGGTTGATGCTTTATTGGTAACGGAAGATCGTGATTTCTATCAGCATGATGGCGTTTCCCCACTGGCGATTGTGCGGGCCTTGTTCGCTAACTTGAAAGCAGGGCGCACGGTACAGGGTGGAAGCACCTTGACTCAGCAGTTAGCCAAAAACTTGTTTCTATCCCAAGAGAAAACCTTGTGGCGTAAGTTGCGCGAGGCCTATATCGCGTTGATCTTGGATTATCGTTACAACAAAGATCGGATCTTAGAAGCCTATTTAAATGAAATTTACTTGGGTCAAAATGGCGGCAAAGAAGTCCATGGTTTTGCCTTAGGTGCCCGTTTGTACTTTGGTCGTCCACTGCAAGAACTGAGGATCGATCAGCAAGCCTTACTGGTTGGCTTGGTGAAAGGGCCGTCGTATTACAATCCGTGGCGTAACCCAGAGCGTGCTCGTCAGCGACGCGACCTGGTACTGCGTTTGATGATGGACAATGGCATTTTAGACGGCAAGCAATATGAGCTAGCAGCATCACGTTCGCTGGATGTGCAAGCGAAGCCGAGGATCTCAACACGTCAGCCCGCGTATTTTCAGCAACTCCAACGTGAGTTAAAAGACAAAGTGGGCGATAAATTTACCCCAGGTGTTGGCTTACGCGTCTTTAGCACCTTGGATCCGCTATCACAGCAAGAAGCGGAAAAAATGGTGGGCGTGATGGTGCCACAGCTGAATAAAAAAGCGGGCGTTAAGGTTGAAACGGCGATGGTGGCGGTTGATCGTGTCAGCGGTGAAGTGCGTGCCATGATTGGTGGCAGTCGCCCTGGTTATGCGGGTTTTAATCGTGCATTGGATGCCAGTCGTCAGATTGGCTCTTTAGTGAAACCCGCCGTATATTTAGCGGCACTGCGCCAGCCAGAACGTTTCACTTTGGCCAGTACCATAGATGATAAGCCCATCATGCTAAAGGGCAGCAAAGGTAATAATTGGAAGCCGCGTAACTATGATCGCAAATTCCGCGGGCAAGTCCCGCTGTATTACGCGCTAGCTAAATCGTTAAACGTACCGACAGTGAACCTAGGTATGGCTGTTGGCTTGAATGATGTGATCAAGACCATGGAGCAGCTGGGGGTTGATCGTAATGAAATTCCGAAATTACCATCGATTCTATTAGGGTCGTTTACGCTCACCCCGTTTGAAGTGACTCAGATGTTTCAGAGTATCACCAATGGTGGGCGCAGAGCTGAATTAACCGCGCTACGCTCGGTGGTGGATCAGCAAGGTATCCTGTTGTATCAAAATTACCCGAAGGCAAGGCAGGCTGTCCCACAGCAAGCTGCATGGTTAACCACCTACGGGATGAAGAATGTGGTCAGCCAAGGTACGGCGCGTTTTCTTCAGCCGCAGTTTGGCTGGGCTGCACTAGCAGGGAAAACAGGCACAACGGATAAAAACCGCGATAGCTGGTTTGTCGGCGCAGATGGTCGCGAAGTCGTGACGATTTGGGTGGGACGTGATGATAATAAACCGGTGAACCTAACGGGCTCATCGGGTGCGCTGCGTATGTACAGCCATTACTTGAAATCACGCCAACCTGAGCCATTGCGCTTGGCGTGGCCGAGTAAAGTGTCGACTGCGAAATACCATCGTCAGCCTAACGGTACGCTCGGCTTTGATTGCCAAGGTGAGCAGTCGCTACCGGTTTGGGACGACAAAGGTCAGTTAAAAGCACGTTGTGAAGCTGGCGCGGGGGGCTGGGTCAAAGACCTGTTTGCTTGGTAAGTTGTTTATCGTCATAAAGCGATTATGAACTGCTAGGCATTAGCATAGAAATGAAACGGCTCGTTGTGAAAATCAACGAGCCGTTTTTTTGTTTAACGAGTAGCGATTGGTATTAATCGTTCGGGTCAAAATAGAACGAGATCCGTACCCTCGGGTTTAAGTAATCATAGACTTGTTCGGGCAATTTATCGGGCGCAATCGCACGTTCAATTTTTAAATCACTCTCTTCCAAATCAATGATGGGCGCTTCATTCGAGGGCACCGATGGGTCATAAAGCAACACGTTGGGAAAGAGTAAGCTATTGGTATTGACTGAAATCACCAAGCCAAGTTGCTGGTTAGATAGCTGCACCACACTGCCCGGTGGATACACCCCCATTAGTTTTACCAATAGCGCCATGTATTCATTGTTGTACTGGGCTTTTTTATTTTTAAATAAATACGACAATGCACTGTAAGGGATCCGTGCTTTGGAAGCATCTTGTGGGTGACACAGTGAGTCATACGCATTAACCAAAGCAATGAGCTGGGCATTGGCCGTAATTTGATCGCCTTTCAGCCCCTTAGGGTAACCCGAGCCATCAATAAGCTCGTGATGCTGCTCTAAGATAGGCTTAGCAGCCTCTGGGAAGGTATCTGCAAGGTTTGCTAGCTCAAGGCTGTATTTGGTGTGCAAACGCAGGTAGTTCTCT
Source organism: Photobacterium kagoshimensis (assembly GCF_050337045.1). Lineage (NCBI taxonomy): Bacteria > Pseudomonadati > Pseudomonadota > Gammaproteobacteria > Vibrionales > Vibrionaceae > Photobacterium > Photobacterium kagoshimensis. The sequence continues at coordinate 157,867 of NZ_JAKJSO010000017.1, forward strand.
TCTGGGGGCGTTAATGGTGTTGTTTTGCGTAAAATCGCGGTCGGTACTTTTAACTTGCCCATATCATGGAATAAAGCACCCAGTGCGATATGTTTGATCGCTTCTGCGGACATGCCATTGGCTTTGGCCAGCATCATGGAAATAATGGCGACATTGAGCGAATGAAAATAAATATCTTCATGCTCTTTTTTGTCATTCATTAAATGTAGAGCGACGTTCTCGGACTCCATCAAAGCATCCACCATGGTACAGACTAAGTCATTAGCCTCATCGATGGCAGTCACAGGACGGCTTTTAATTTTGCTGACAATAGAACGTAATTGCGCGAGTGAGCGTGAAAAGTTCTTTTCACAGCGTTGTACGCGAAGCTTGTAGTTCTTTAGGTGCTCAATACGACGCTGCTTCTCTTTCCATAGCTTTTCTGCCTGCTTATCTAAAAACTGGCTCTCTTGCTCTGAAATGGCTTCAGGCTTAGCGTCTGGCTCGAGTGGTGGGTTATCACTTTTTTCTGGGATCAGATAGACATACTTGAGGTTCAAGTTTTTTATCAGACGTAACTGCTGCTGATCTTTGATCTTGAAATGGTTAAGCAGAAATGGGTGATCGGTCCACTGCAAAGGGAGCTTGACGTATAAGCCAGTAGTCAAACGATCTACTGCAAGTTTAATGTTTGCCATGAGTTAAATAGAACAACCAGTTAATGTTAGCGCTAACCGTGCTGGTTTCGCTTTTTAAGTCATCATAATTATTATTGGTATTACTCATCACCATGTTGCTAGCGTCTTGTTTCACACTGCTGTGCGTTACTGGCGCTGACCAATCGAGCTATGGGGTTTATCTGTCGCTAATATCACTGTAATGGTTTAGCGATATCACACAATTGGTCAATGCGTTATGGCGTAATTGCTCATCATATCAATAATAGCCAGCCGAACAAATATTTGATGATAAAGCTTTGTATGAAGTGCGGAAGGGGAGTCATTTTTGACTGGTAAAAAAAAACCTCATCCGAAGATGAGGTTTTCAAAAAATGGTGCCGACTACCGGAGTCGAACTGGTGACCTACTGATTACAAGTCAGTTGCTCTACCTACTGAGCTAAGTCGGCACACTAAATTTTTGGCTTTAAGTCGAATTTCAACTCAAAGTTGTTTGGCTCCCCCTGCAAGACTTGAACTTGCGACATACGGATTAACAGTCCGCCGTTCTACCAACTGAACTAAGGGGGAATTGTATGGTGCCTCGAGGCGGAATCGAACCACCGACACGAGGATTTTCAATCCTCTGCTCTACCGACTGAGCTATCGAGGCAAAAGTCACGCCGAAGCGTTAACTTTTGCAACCCTGCCGAAGCAGAACTTGCTAAAGAATGGTGCCGACTACCGGAGTCGAACTGGTGACCTACTGATTACAAGTCAGTTGCTCTACCTACTGAGCTAAGTCGGCACACGAATTCTAGTTTGTTATCAAGCTAATGCTTGGTAACGAAATTGGCTCCCCCTGCAAGACTTGAACTTGCGACATACGGATTAACAGTCCGCCGTTCTACCAACTGAACTAAGGGGGAATTGTATGGTGCCTCGAGGCGGAATCGAACCACCGACACGAGGATTTTCAATCCTCTGCTCTACCGACTGAGCTATCGAGGCAAAAGTCACGCCGAAGCGTTAACTCTTGCAAATCTGCTAAAAGCAGTCTTGCTAAAGAATGGTGCCGACTACCGGAGTCGAACTGGTGACCTACTGATTACAAGTCAGTTGCTCTACCTACTGAGCTAAGTCGGCACACGAATTCTTGTTTGTCATCAAGCTATTGCTTAACAACTAAATTTGGCTCCCCTTGCAAGACTTGAACTTGCGACATACGGATTAACAGTCCGCCGTTCTACCAACTGAACTAAAGGGGAATTGCTATCGTTGCTTGCACCATTTTTAACTACTAAAGAGAAGTAATGGTGCCTCGAGGCGGAATCGAACCACCGACACGAGGATTTTCAATCCTCTGCTCTACCGACTGAGCTATCGAGGCAACGGAGCGC